>JAAENB010000952.1 GCA_024224995.1 bacterium
CTCCTTCTCATCAGCCTGGGAAACTAATCTACAAACAGAGCCTGTCTTAGAGGAAGTTGCTGTTCAGGATTTACTCTGTCTCACGGGATGCGGCTCCGGGTAAAATCTTCAGAAACAGGCCCTGTTTAAAAAGAATTTCTTGAGAGAGCGGACCCGGGTCTTCGGCTCCGCTCAGACACCAGATGGCCGGGAAAAAACAGGTCGGAAACTGTTCATATAAATGGATCGGTTTCAGCCCGGGTATTATTTCCCGGAGGGTATTCGGTACGTGTAGGGGCACGGCGTGCCGTGCCCCTACACGGTGTTTATTTGGGTTTACCCTCTGTGAACGTTGTTGTATACAACGTCACCAAAATCGTCCCAGGGATCTCCTTTCTCATAGCCCGGGGTTTCAACCCCGGGTGGCACAGAGCATAGCCCCAGGATAACATCTCCGGGAACAGACTCCGGAGTAGGGAAGATGTTCCACGTGGAACATCTTTTGCTTGACCTCGGTCTATCTTATCTGTACTATCCACCTTAAAGCATAAAACACTCCTGTTGCAGCAGGAGCTTTTTCAAATAAACAGGTATGGGATATTACTATGGCCAGGAACACATTGATTATCATCATAGCTTTGCTTAGCGTCGCTTTTACCGGAATCCCTAAAGAAAGAATACGAGCAGATTCAACTCTTATTGTGCCTGGAGTAGGGGCGGAGAAAATCATCCTTGATGATCCAATAGGAACGGTTCTTCACACATTTCACAATGACGAATATGCCCTGACCAGGCCTGATGCAGCGAAAGAATTGTTCACGGACATAATAGGGATAAAAGCCGGGATACATATAGAGTTCGATAAAATATATTATTACAACCTTCAAAAAATTATTATCTTCTGTCGGAATAACAAAGTCTCAGCTATTGCCGGAATGAATAGAGACAGGATAACCATTGATATGGTTAATATCAAAAAAGGGGTTGAGTCGTTTGTTTTTAATTATGGAAACAAAGACTTGTCAATGGTCAAAGAAGGAAACAATAAGATTTATCTTTATACTGCCAGAGGAATAGCCATTATTGATGATAAGGATGATGACATCATTGATATGTTTATTATTTACAAAAAGAAACCCAAAAAGAGGGTGGGGGAGGGGGCTCAATCCAAAAGCATGGAGAACCGGAAAGACGCCTCCAAAGGAAAATAATTAGTGAGCTTCATCCCCGATAATATATGCTTCTTTATCACTTATTCCGTACTCATAATAAATAATATCTTCAATATTTTCCCTGCACGTTGTAGCATATGCATTTTCAATTGATGAAGAATCAGCCAGGCTCAAAGTAAGTTTTTTCAGTTTTTTCTGGCCGGATTTACTTATTATCTTTAATGGAAGACGCTCAAGATTACCCCGTAATACTTTAACCGTGAAAAAATTCTTTTGATAATAATATTGTATCACCTTTGAGTTAAGAATTGAAACCAGGCTTTCGGAGTTTATCGCGTGAAACTCCGGGATGAACCCATTAACATTATTCAAAGAATAGAAGCCTTCGTCCTCAAGGGCAAAAGTGAGCCGTTTCCCGATAAATTTATACAGGATCTTGTTTCTTGTAAGATAGAGATGCTGTGGGGCAACCTGCTGCAAGATCTCGGGATTATACTTAAAATAATGATCACTGTAGTTGATCTTATATTGTGAAATATCCTTTCCAATTATTATAGGATCGGGATGCTCTTCATTCCTGTCGGTAACAATATGCCGTGAATTGTTCCCGGTAACTACTCCCAGGAAAAACCGGGACTGATTCTTAAGATATAGACAGTGCTGGTCCTGTATGGATGAAATAATATTAACTGCTTTACGGGAATAGTTGATATTAAAAATATTCTCCGCGGTACGATGAAAGCTGGCCTGAGGCACCAGAGTTGCCGTATTCATTTCAGCTTTTTTGTTTGATATGATATTAACAATACTCCGGTCTCTTTCCTGAATATCCTCTTCTTGTTTGAGTATAATGGAAATGGACGGAGCAAAAACCCCTTTAAACTTTTCACCCCAGATAGCAAGATCGCTAATAACAGCATTAGCAAGTACGAATTCCCGGGAACTTCTATGAGCCTTAATATTAAGATATGCCTCAGGAATAAGAAACGCGACAACCCCTTTTTCTTTAAGATAATCAAAAGCTCTTTCAACAAAAAGGGTAAAGGTATTAAGCCCGGATTTTCCCGATTCATATTCTTTTCTAAAATACCGCTTCTCCTGGTTTGTCAAAGAACTTCCCCAGGGAGGGTTGCTTATTACAAGGTCAAAGAAATGACCTTTCAAGTGCTTATTGTAAAAATTAAGATCATCCCGCAACAGGAAGTCCGTATGATTTATGTTGATAGCCGCAGCATCAGAGCCGGATATTCTTGCAAGATTATATCTTGCAATGCTGATAGCAATAGGGTCTATATCCGTACCAAAAATATTATTCTCAACAATACTTACTGCGGCTAATTCCGGTTCAATTCCCTGTTTAATATATAAATCCAAAAGCTGTTTATAAACCGCAATAAGGAATTGACCGGAACCGCATGCCGGGTCCAGAACTTTGATTGTCTCAGGGCATTTGGAACTGTCTAAAACTCTCTCTACTGTTTTGGATGCCAGGTCATTTACAATATCACCAGGGGTGAAATATTGCCCTTTACTTTTTCTTTTAGACCGCCCCTGAATTTCCTGATATATATATCCAACAACATCACCATCATTAAGGATATCCCATGACGAAACAAGTTGATAAAGTTCCTCTAGTGAAGAAACAAATTCATCGGGATTATTTTTCAACAATGGCAGTTCCGCTTTGCTTCCTACCAGGTAATCAACAATATCATCAAGAAGAGGCCTGGTGCCGGGAATATTTTTTCCTAATGAGACATAATTGCAAATAGAAGAAATTCGATAATCAATATATTTTTTATGTCTGGATATATAGCTTTGAGAAACATCTACTTTCATTAAATTATTACTTAAACACGATTTGGAACACGCATCATCCTTATTTCTTTTGAAGCATACGAGATACTATATTTATATATCGATTTATAGGCTTGAATTATTAAGGAAATTACCATCAAATTCACCTGATTAATCTCATAGATCAACCAGGTGAAAACATCTTGACTGTACCTCAAAATTGATCAATAATATAGGAGAAGAAGGTGCCAGGAATGATATATTCTCAGATAAACCGTGTTATGCTTCGAATCCAGGTTATAGTCGTATGCCTGTTTACAACGATTATTGTTGTTCTGTTTTTAAGTGATGCCGGTTTAGCCGCAAGCCGGGTAAATAAACCGGCAGAACCTGTTATATTAAAAGAATCAATGGCTAAAGAAGCTCTGGGGCTCCACCTGGAATACCTGGAAGATAAAAATAAAGAGCTAACAATAACTCATCTTTTAAGAGGTGTCGATGCCGGGAAAAACAAGTTAAAATGGTTCCCCTCAAATAAAAAGACTCTTGGATTCGGATATACTTCTTCTCAGTACTGGGTTCGTTTTTCCGTAAAAAATCCATTAAACAAAAAGATCGATTGGTCTCTTGAAGTGGATTATCCTCATATAGATTATATCGACGTGTACGTACCCGGAAAAAAGAGCATGGCTCCTGTTAAATCAGGCGGGGACAACGTTCCTTTTAAAAAAAGAGATATTACATATAGAAATGTGATCTTTAACTTTTCTGAAGATCCTAATAGTGTTAATCATTATTATATTCGTTTCAAAACCACCAGTTCCATGAATATACCTCTCTGGATATGGACTCCTTCTATATTAACAAAGAGTATAATCAATGAACAAATTCTTCTTGGTATTTATTACGGAGTGATAATTATAATCACCCTGTACAACCTTTTTCTTTTTCTTGCCATCAGGGATCTCAATTATCTTTATTATATTCTCTGGGTTTGCGGCTATGGATTATACCAGCTTTCAGTAAATGGTCTTTCTTTCCAGTATCTATGGCCGGAATCAATGTGGTGGGGGAATAAGTGTATGCCTTTTTTTATCAGCTTTGGAACGACCTGTTCTTTTCAATTTGGCAGATCCTTTCTTAATACCGCAAAAACAGTTCCTGTTCTTGATAAAATACTCTTAGTTTTTATGGGAATAACATCCATAAATACGATACTTGCTTTTATATTGCCTTATTCAATTATTACCCCTTTAGCTGTTTTTTTTGTTATAATAATGGTTATCTGTCTTCAAATTTCCGGTTCAATATGTCTCTATAAGGGCTATGGCCCTGCCCGCTTCTATGTTCTTGCCTGGACGATTCTATTTATTGGAGTCTTACTTTTTGCTCTAAAGGCATTTGGTGTATTAGGAGAAAATTTTATTACCAACTGGGGACAGCAAATCGGTTCCGCAATTGAAGCAACATTCCTTTCACTTGCCCTGGCCGATAGAATTAGTGTTATAAACCGGGAAAAAAAATGGGCTCAAAAAGAGGCAATTAAGGCCAGGGAAAAATACAAACTTATCGTAGAAGGTTCAAATGATATCATTTTCTGGCTTGATGATCAATGGAACTTTATTACGGCAAATAAGGCCATAAGAACCCATTTAAACATTGACCCTGAAAAAGTTGATACAATGAATTTTCTTGACCTCATCTACGAAGATATTGATGATGAACAAGGAGGGTATATTGCCAAACAACTGGTCCAAAAAAAACTTGAGACTTTCTCAGAAAATAGAGAACCGATTGGATTTAAAATGGAATTTAGACCAGTTTATTCAAAAGAACCAAAAGAGATGCAGGTTAGTATGGAATATATCAATATTGAAGGAAATGACGAGATTCTTGGAAAGGCTTCAAGAGTTCTTGAAGATTCTTTATTAAAATACTTTCTCTATGAAAAACAGAAGTTTGCTATTGGGAATTTTCTGATTACTGCCGAAGAAATAAGCTTCCGGCTTACCAGGAATTTACAGAAATATGTCCTCCAAAAAGAAATCAACTCTATTCGTATCGCGTTAAGAGAAATAATCATCAATGCAATAGAACATGGAAATTTAAATATTTCATATAGAGAAAAAACAGAAGCACTTATGGATAATAATTATTTTTCTTTTGTTTCAACCAGGCAGCACGACCCGGAATTAAGCCGGAGAGAGGTTTATATTGAATATTCAATATCTCCGGAAAAAGTGGTCTATAAAATCACCGATGAAGGGACCGGCTTTGACCATCAAAAAATGCTCAACGAAGATTCGGAAGAAGCAAATGAAGAGATGCTATCTCACGGTAGAGGGCTTTCCATGGCCAAAACTGTCTTTGACGTGGTTACTTTTAATAAAAAAGGAAACAAGGTCTTATTAGTTAAAAATTTTAATAATAATATTGATTTTAATTAGTGCCAGATAAAAAGTGTTCAAACAGGAGAAAATAATGATTACCGTAGGTATAATTACCGCAAGCGACCGGTCTTCCAGGGGAGAACGGGAAGATCTTTCCGGTCCGGAGATAAAAAAATGGGCACTTGATAAAGGTTTTGAAATTGCCGAAGAATCTATTGTTCCTGATGATATTGAAGATATGAAAAATAAACTCATTGAATATTCAAACTCGGGGATAAATCTTATTCTTACAACTGGCGGGACCGGGTTCGCTCCCAGAGATATAACACCCGAAGCCACGCTCGCGGTTATTGAAAAAAACGCACCTGGCTTTGCAGAGGTCATGCGTATGAAATCTCTGGAAATAACTCCTCATGCCATGCTCTCCAGAGCTGTTTCAGGGATACGAAAGAGCAGTCTCATAATCAACCTGCCAGGAAGCCCCAAAGCGGTACGAGAAAATCTTGGATTTATTGAGAAAGCAATTCCTCATGCTCTTGATCTTTTAAAAGATTCTGTTTCGGATTGCGGGAGTGTTTAAAACGTTAATCTTCTTTAATTATTCTGTCTATTGCAACGGCAATAGTGTCCATTGTGTAGGGTTTTTGAATAAAATCTTTTATGCCTAATTCCTGTAGTTTTTCAACACGCTCATCCTGCATAAAACCTGAGGCCAGAAGGACTTTTAATCCTGGGTCGATATCTTTGAGTTTCATAAAGGTTTCTTTTCCCGATAATTTAGGCATAACCATATCCAGCAAAATTGCTTTAATTTCTTTATATCGTTCCTTGAAGATCTTAATCCCTTCTTCCCCGTTTTCGGCCAATATTACTTCATAGCCGCATCTTTCAAGAATTGCTTTTACTGTTTTTCGGATCATGTTTTCATCATCAATAACCAGGATCAAACCTTCTCCTTGAGGAATGCCATTCTTTTGTTCTTTGCTCTTAAGAGCTGTTTCATCCTTTAAAAGAGGAAGGTACACTTTGAACGTTGTTCCTATTCCTATTTCAGAAACAACATCTATTACTCCATTATGCTGTTTTACAATATTGTAGACCATTGCGAGACCAAGGCCGGTCCCCTCCCCTTTTCCCTTGGTAGTAAAAAAAGGATCAAATATTTTTGTTATCAGCTGTGAATCCATTCCGATTCCTGAATCCTTTACCGATAAAACCCAATAATCTACCGGCTCTGTTTCACGGAGAGCTGAACAAAATTCATCACCAGCCGTTATTCTATCAAGCATGATATCAAGAGTCCCTCCCCAGGGTTTATCATCCTGCCGCATGGTAGTCATAGAATGAGAAGCGTTTACACAAAGATTTAAGAGAACCTGTTCTATCTGGGTCATATCCGCATTTACCATAGCCGGTTTTTTATCATAATGAGGGTTCAGTTCAATACTTTTATCAAAACTATTCTGGCATATTTTAATTACATGTTTTATCGACAGGTTTAGATCAACCGGTACAAAAGAAAGATCCTGTTTTCTTGATAGAGAAAGAAGTTGCTGAACCATATTCGCTGCTCGCTGCCCGGCCTCTTCCATAATATTAAGATAATTAAGCAATTCTTCATCATCAATAGATTCATCTTTTTGAAGTATAAATTTTATAAGCGACAAAGTACCGATAATTCCACCAAGGACATTATTAAAATCATGAGCTAATCCCCCAGCCAGAGTCCCTACGGTTTCCATTTTTTGTGCTTGCCGCAGCTGGTTTTCAAGTCCTCTCTTTTCTGTTATATCCTGTCCCAGACAAAGAGAACCAATTGGCTCATCATTTTCATTTTTTAAAACCCGTGAATTCCAGGATATTACCGCAGTCTCTCCATCTTTCTTCCTGATTGTGGTTTCAAAACCTGCCAGCACCTTTCCTTCTTTAACAACTTCATTATTTGTTTTTTTTATCTCCGAACGATATTTATTGTCTCGGTATAACAATTCCCACATTTTTCCGTCTTCCAGAACTTCCTGCCAGGAATAACCACTAATTTTTTCCGCCGCCTTATTCCAGAGTATAACATTCAAATCATTATCAAGAGCATTGAGCCATATATCGGCACTATCGATTACTATCTTTTGAAATTGACTGAGTTCACGAACTTTTTCTTCTGTCCGTTTTCTTTCAGTTAATTCATCATTTAGCTGCTGAATCAATTGATTTCGTGAAGACGCAAGATCATATGTTCTGAGTGACGACGTCACTGTGGTAAACAATTTTTGAGCTGTTAACTCACTTTTAGATTTATAGTCATTAATTTCATATTGTTCAATAACATGTTGTTCCGGAGCCTGCCCCGGCTGCCCGGTACGGAGTATAATTTGTACAAGATTATTCTTTAATTCACTTCTGATGTAATCAACAACTTCCAATCCGGCATTATCAGTTTCCATTACTACATCCAATAAAATAATAGCAGTATCCGGATATTTCTCAATAAGTTGTTTTGTTTCTTCTCCTGAATAGGCCCGGATTAATTCAACTCCTTTACCCTTAAAAGTAAATCCTCTCAGTGCTATTTCCGTAATATTCAGAATTTCTTCTTCATCATCAGCTGTTATGATTTTCCATTTTTTTAATTTATTATCATCAACTTCCTTTGTTGAGATTTCATCCATAAAAATCAGATCGTCTTCTTTGATATTTTGATTAGCGTTAGTCAACTTTACCCTCATTAAAATCTATCGTATTGATGGCATGGTAATCATAAACTCTATCCCCTGCCCTTCATGACTACTACACTCGATTGTTCCCTCAAAAGTCTCTGTTACAAGACTATAAACGATATACATTCCTAAACCGCTTCCCCCTGCGTCCCGCTTTGTTGTAAAGTATTGATCAAATATTTTTGAAAGGGATTTTTCATCCATTCCTTTGCCATTATCGGTGTACCGGATAATCACATTTTCATCTTCCTGTTTTATATCAATACCAATCTCTCCTTTTTCGATTTTATCAAAACCATGAATAACGGAATTCATTACAAAATTACTGATTACCTGAAAAAAAGCACCCGGATAACTATTGATTTCAAGATCTTCAGGACAGTTTATGGTTATTGAATGCTTTGTTTTTTTAAGCTTTGGGCTTAAGCTAAGAAGTATCTCATCGATGTATTCTTTTACTTTAAAAGTTCTTTTTTCTTCACTACACTGATCAACAGCTACAACTTTTAAACTTCTTATCAATTCAGCTGATCTTTTCAAATTAGCCAAAAGTATCTCAAAGGATTCTCCTGCTGTTTTGAGAAATTCCTCTAAATTCGAACGTTTTATTTTATTTTCACTAAAAAGCCCCTCAACATCTTCGGTCTTTTCATTAAGGAATGATGCTGTTGTGATCGCTATACCCAGTGGAGTATTAATTTCGTGGGTAGCTCCTGCGACCAGGTTCCCCAGGTCTGCCATCTTTTCCGAAAGCATTAATCTTTTTTGAGTCTCTCTAATAATTTCTATTGATTCTTTTAACGCATCGCTTGTTTTAATCAATTCATTTGTTCGTTCTTTTACTCGCAGTTCAAGCTCCCGGTTCAGCTTCTTTATCTCTTCTTCCGCCTGTTTTCTCATGGAGACATCTCGCAGCACACCATTAAACCCAATAGTTTTGTTCAGAGAATCTTTCAATAATGCGGCAGATAGCTCAAAAGTCTTTTCCAAACCATCTTTTGTAAAAACTTCATAGTTCATTATTTTTTCAGGATTTTCTGTTTTAAAAATCCTGTTAAATATCTTGTACATTCTCTTTGATGTTTCTTTTGAAGTATAGTCGCGGTAGTTCAATTTCATCAATTCATCATAATTATACCCCAGTAGTTTCACTACTGAATTATTAAAAAAGATAAATTTTCCGGAAAGATCGACTTCAAAATAGCCTTCTTCTATGGTTTCAAGAATACTTTTGTACTTATTTTCGCTTTCATGCAAAGCTTCCCAGGTCAGCTTGCGTTCGATAATTTCTAACCGAAGCTGTTCATTTGCCTTTACAAGCTCGGCAGTACGCTCCTTGACTAATTCTTCGAGTTTATCAGACATCAGCATCCTCCTGGTTGATTAGGGGAATCATTGCAACTTAACATGAACATCTAATTATCAGTATATTTTTCGTTTATCGCTTTAAACTCATCTACATGATCCAGGAAATGATCCACTAATTTTGGATCAAATTGCTTTCCTTTTTCATTTTTTATATACTCAATAACTTTTTCAATATTCCATTCTTCTTTATAAACACTCGTATGAGTTAATGATTCAAAAACATCCGCCATTCCAACAATACGTCCGTAAATATGAATATCTTCACCTTTTAATCCGTTTGGATACCCGCTGCCATCCCATCGTTCATGATGCTCATGAGCAATTATTGCAGCCCTTTTCATTATCTCTCTGTTGGAATTTTTGAGAATATGATACCCTATTGTTGAATGAGTTTTTACAATAATTTTTTCTTCTTCTGTAAGCTGTTCCGGTTTATTTAATATTGAATCCGGAATACCAATTTTCCCAACATCATGCATTGAAGAAGCCAGTCGAAAAAGATACGCTTCATTCTCATCGAATCCAAGATATTCAGCCATAAGTTGAGAAAATTCGGCTATACGGACGACATGGTGTGCCGTTTCTTTTGAACGGTTTTCCACAACTTCGCCAAGAGTTACGATTACCTCTTTCTGAGTATCAACGATATCCTTATTTAAATATATATTATCCAAACCTATCTCTATATTTGTTGAGAAGATTAATACTAAATCTTTATCAAGTTCAGTAAGTTTTCTACAACTATCCATTAAAATAATATTAACTATTCCATTTTTTGCATGAAAATATCCTACATAAATATCATCAATGAAGAAGCTTTTTTTTTCTTTAACTGCCTTATCCAGGTATTTTTTTATTCCAGCAGGCAACACCTTGTAAGGATCTTTATCTATATGATCTTTAAACTGCCCTACTCCCGCTATAATAACAAATCCATCAACGTTTTGAGTTAGAGCAAAAGCAGACGACTCCCGGGCAAAAGCTCCCGTATCCATTTGGAGCAATGAAAGCAGTTCAATCAGGACCCTATCACTAAAACGTCTAATTGTATGCCGTATAGAAAGGTGTCTAAAAAGCTGCGGTGTGGACTGAATTACCTTCTCCAGGCCGCTTCGGCTTTTTTCAATTGTTTTTATGTCTCGATAGGATCGCAAAGCGGAGGTTATTGTGGTATACATCTTTTGAGCTGTTAACTCAGTTTTCGATTTATAATCATTGATATCATACTCCATAATTACTTTTCTTTCAGGAGCCTTACCCGGCTGCCCGGTGCGGAGTATAATTCTAACAAAATCATTGTTTAACTTTTCACGTATATTTTTAGCGACCCGTAATCCCGCGTCATCTGTTTCCATTACAACATCAAGCACAATGATAGCGATATCGGCAACTTCTTGTAATATTTTTTCAGCTTCTTCTCCACTGTAAGCGCTCAAAATATCAAGAGTTCGCCCGTCAAAACAATAATCTCTGAGAACCATTCTGGTTACGCTATGGACTTCTTTCTCATCATCAGCAACTAGTATTTTCCATTGTTTTTGGACTTCTTCTTTTTTCTCTTCCGGTCTTTCATCAGCAAAAAGAAATTCATCAGAGTCATTCAGATGTTCATCATCTATCTTCGGCACTAATATTCCTCCCGACCTCTACTAACGCTCACTCTCTTTAAGTAGACACAACAATAACGAGTCAATAGATTATATACCGCAAATAAGAAATGTCAAGAAAATTTAAACGCCTTTATTGAGATACAACTACACATTTCTTAAGCACGCAAACCTGCCCCATATTGATATTTTTTTACTTGACAAAACCCCTATGGAAACTATTTTTGTGAAAATAGTTTCCATAGAGGTTTAATAAAAATATGCCAAAAAAATATATAAGTGAAGAACAGGCCCGGCAGCATATTCTTGATACTTCACACGATCTTTTCATGAGTTCCGGCATAAAAAAAATAACAACTGAGATGCTGGCAAAAGAATGCGGAGTTTCAAAAAAAACCATATACAGATTTTTCAATAGTAAAAATGAAATAGTAGATACTATTGCTGACAATTTAATTGGGAGATTAAAAGAAGAATTTGCCCGGATAGATAAAAGTGATGAGGATCCACTGGAAAAAATTTATAAACTTTTTGAATTTCCTTTTACTATTTTTAAAGATATTTCTACTGTTCTTCTTGAAGATTTACAGCACTATTATCCGGAAATCGAAGACAGGTTTAATACCTTTCGGCAAGAGCATAATATGGTATTTATAGAAACGTTTAAAAAAGGCAAAGAATCCGGAGTATTTAAAGATATTCACCCCTCATTTGTGTTATCTTTTTTCAGAGGCGCCGGAAATAATGTATTGAACTCGGATTTCGTTCTTAACAATGATATAAGTCTTGAAGAAACAATCTCTTCATTTAAAGAACTGATGCTGTCGGGATTATTACAAACTAACAAAAATTAAAATTGGAGATATATATATTATGCAAAGATATATAGCATTTGTACTCAAAAGACCGATTCCGGTTATACTTGCACTTATTGCAATTACCATCATTCTTGGAACCGGTATACCTAAACTTAAATTCGATAATTCTATCGATGTTATGATGCCGCAGCACGATTCACAATTTATCATGAACGAAGAAATTAAAAGAATTTATGGTAATAACGGGAAATTTGTTCTCATTGGTGTAACCGGAGAAAATATCTGGACCAATGATTTTTTCAATGAAATGAATAAAATGATCATTGATATTGATGAATATAAAGATTTCAATGAAGAGAAAGAAAAAGCCCGCCTTAATCAATTTAATGAAATAATTGCCAGGGAATCAATTGAATACGGTTCTCTTATTAAATCATACGATGATGACCCGTCTTTTCAAAGAGCTTTAATCCGCAAAATTGATACTCTTTTTGAAACACCCGAAAAAAACAAAGTATTGGATTCAGGTGATCTTGAAGAACTACAAAAAGATATTACCAGATCACATGACTTGAAAAAAATCCCCCAGGTTGATAAAGTCATTTGTCCTATTACAGCAAAGGATATTAGCGGCAAGGATGATACTTTGCAATCCGTTAACCTCACTGAAAAAGACGATGAAGAGAACAGAATCCTTCCGGTTTCCTCTGAAGATTTTAAACTGTTTAAAAAAAAGCTAACCGCAAATCCGGGCTTTGAAAAGGCTCTTTACTCCAGAGATGAAAAAACCGGTGCGATTACCGACTTTGGCTTTTTAATTAAACTGCTCAATGTTAAAAATACCGATAACATCTCCCGTGAAATATGGGATATTGCAAATAGCTACAAAAAACTCTCTGTTACTCCTCAGGGGATACCTATTATTAATAAATTCATGAGCGATTATATGCGTATAGATCTTTCTATGTTTCTTCCCCTGGTTTTAATTGTTGTTATCTTTGTATTCTTTTTTAATTTCAGGTCTTTTAGAGGTGTCGTACTCCCGCTCATTACTCTTATTCTCACTGATACCTGGATATTAGGACTTATGGGCCACCTTGGGGTAAATATCACTATTGTGGGGGTTTCGCTCCCCTCTCTCATGATTGCTGTTGGAAGCTCCTATTCCATTCATATTTTAAATCAGTATTATATCGATTATGATGATATTACCAGAATTGGAAAAACCAAAGGTTTAAAGCTTTCCATGTCTCATATTTCAACAACGGTTCTCCTGGCAGGGCTTACCACATTTCTTGGTTTTATTTCTCTTATTTCCAGTGAAATTATCGGAGTAAAGGAATGGGGTATTTGTTCCGCGATTGGTGTTTTATTCGCTGTTTTTATAACAACATCCATGATACCTGCCTTCCTTGTGCTCATGCCTCACAAAGACTCCCGGCAGAGTGATAAAGATACTGACAAAAGCCCTGCGAAGTCATGGATTGATCCACTAATAAATGCATTTATCAACATATCAACAAAGCACTATAAATCAGTACTTATTATTACGGGCCTGATTATTATTGTTTCAATAATTGGTATATTTAAAATGAAGGTCGAAACAGTTGTTATTGCTTACTTCAAAGAAAGTAGTTATGTTCGAACCAGCAGTAAAATTATTGGTGAGAAATTTGGCGGCAGCTTTGGCATGAGCATGCTCATTGATTCAGGAGAAACGAACGGTGCAAAAGACCCGGAATTCCTATCATTTATAGAAGAAGCACAGGAATGGCTGGAGTCCAAAGAAAATTTAGATCTCAATATTGGCAGGACCGATAGTTTTCCGGATGTTATCAAAAGTATGCATAAAGCCATGAATAATGATAATCAGAACTTTTACGCTCTTCCCGATACAAAAAAACAAATTGCTGAATATCTTGAAGTTTATTCCGGTGATGATGAAGATTTTGATGGCCGGGTTGATGACTTTGAATCATATATTGATTCTGAGTACAGAACAGCACTTATCTTTACCAAACTACATGCCCAAAAAATTGATTTTATTGGTACAAAAGAGATGATTCACGTCCAGGATACTGCTTCCAAATATATAAAAAATAAACTTTTTTTGAATATATTCCGCAAAAACGGAAGTATCATCACTAAAATTGACTCTTTGCATAAAGATGAAACAGAAGAATTTACCAGGCTTGTGGATACATACCAGGAATGGTTAAAAAATACCAAGAACCTGGATTCGGAAGTATCTTTTCATACAAAAGAATCTGTAGAATATGATTTGGAATTCATTGCTGCAAAACAAAAGCTTGTTTCGTCAGAAGAAAAGCAAAAAACGCTGCAAGAACAGGTAAAAAAGAGCCCTTATAACCTTCTGTTTAAAATAAGACTTCTTTTAGCAAATAGCAGGGTGGAATCGGCTAAAAAAGAAAAACAAGAAATAGAAACAAAACTGACAGATACCATTTATGCGCTTGTAGCTGCGCGAGTTAAAGATAACACCATTAATGAAAAGAACCTGGTAGAAACCCGGAAGGATATTACCGCTTACCTGGAAAACAATCTTCCCGATACATATTTGTTTAATACAACCGGTAAATACAATCTAAGGATTACCGGCGAACCGGCCATTTTTATCAAAATGGCCGAATATGTCGTCCAGGGGCAAATGCTCAGCTTACTCTTCTGTCTTATTACTGTCTGTATTATGGTTATCCTGTTATTCAAAAACTGGAAAGCGGGTTTTATTTCACTCATTCCCATGTCTGTTGCTGTTATTATCAACTTCGGGATTATGGGATGGTTTGGTATCAGGCTTGATACCGCTACAGCAATTATCGCCTCAATTACTATTGGTATTGGAGTTGATGATACGATTCATTTCTTAAACACCTATAGGCATTTCAGGGCAAAAAAAATGAGTGTTGACGAGACTATTGCCAGAACTCTGGCAATCTCCGGGAAGGCTATTACCTATACCTCGGTTGCTCTTGTTTTTGGATTTTCCGTTATGATTACATCCAACTTTAAACCGATCATGTACTTTGGAATCCTGGTAGCGATTACCATGATAGCAACGACTGTTGGCGCTCTCCTGGTTCTTCCGGCTGCGATTAAAGCTACGAATGTTTCTCTTCGTGAAAGTGAATCAAATTCTCTTTTCTGGAGAATTTTTTATATAGGTAAATATTTCAATGTTTCCGATATTGAGGAAGACTAAAAAAAATCCAATATATCGTGAAAATAAATGGGCAGAGTACGGGATAACTCCCCTGCCCTGCTCAACTTTAAACAAAACAAAAATAAAATTACTCAATCTCAGGAGGATACAATGAAAAAGAAAGGCTTGTTGATTATACTAATAGTGACTTTTTCTGTTCAGTCTCTTTTTGCTCTTACGGCCAATCAAATAATGAAAAAAAATGACGCTCTTAAAGAACCAAGAAGCGCAAAAAGTTTGGCTGTTATGAAGATTTACAGAAAAGGAAGGCTCAGGGAAACAAAAGAATTTCAGATGCTCAGTAAAAAAGTCGGCACTAACACCAGGTCGTTAATTAAATTTATTAAACCTACAAAAATTAAATTCCTTACTCATACTTATAAAGGAAGGGATGACAACCAATGGCTCAAGACCAGAAGTGGTAAGCCGAAGAAGATTGCCAGCGGGGACAAAGGAAAACCTTTTGTTCACTCTCATTTCTTCTACGAAGATCTTGGTTCCAGAGAGCTTCATGACTATAAATATAAAAAATTGGCAGACGGCACTGCTGCCGGTGCCGACTGTTATAAAATTGAATCAGTCCGAAAAAGAGGAAAAAAGGTGTATGATAAAGCTGTATTATATGTCCGGAAATCTGACTTTTTCGTTATGAGAGTCGATTTTTACAAAAAAGGCAAGTTTTTAAAATACCTGGAGAATCATAATATTCAAAAAATTAAAGGTATTTTAACACCCAAAAAAACTGTTATGCAGCTGAAAAATGGTAAAGGAAAAACCATTATTACCATTAAATCAGTTAAGTACAATATCAGAGTTGTTACTTCAACATTTAATAAGAGGTCATTATAATGAATGGTATTTCTGAATATTTGAAAAAAATACGCTTTTTCACTTTTGTTTTTATACTAATTCTCGCGCTGGTTCCCGGATCATCCCTATTGGCCCAGGAATCGGAAGATGGTGACAATGAAGAAACAGAAGAGACAGAAGAAGCTGCTCAAGCCTGGAAGATAAGCGGCTATGTTGAATCTGAGAATTTTCTTATGATTAATCCCAACAGAGATGAATCTAAAGGGGATAAATTCTTTAATAAAATAGAGAACCATGCCCTTCTTGATCTTCAGTATGGCTCAGACGACCTCCATGGCCGCGGTGTATTACACGGATATGTTTATCCCACAGGAAACAGCGGCCATCTTTCAAACAGGCTCCTGGTGAATGAACTGTACATAAAATGGCTCACGTCCCTTTTTGAGCTGAAAGCAGGGAGACAGGTCATCCGCTGGGGTACTGCCGATGCTTTTAATGCTACTTCTTATTTCTCCCCCATGGACATCAGTGAGATCCTTTTTAAGGATGATGATGAACTCTACCTGGGTGTTGATTCCCTTTCAGGGATTGTCTTTTTTGGCGATTATACCCTACAGCTGGTTTGTATGCCCATTGTGACTACGTCAAAGCTTCCCGGTTCAGGAAGTCCCTGGGAGATGCGGTATCCGAATACAGTAATAGGTCCTTTTTCTTTACCTGTTTCCTTTCAAGATGCAGATTCAGGTATTGATCCTGACTGGAAAAACATCAGTTTTGGAGGCCGTTTTTCCGGTACTATCAACAGTCTTGATTTTTCTGTTTCAGGATACCACGGTATAGACAGAAATATCCTGTTATACCCAACAATAGCTTATTCCGGAGTAATACCCACGAGTATTTCACTTTCGCCAATATACAAAAAAATTACTTCTTTTGGAGCTGATTTTGCTTATGCTATAAGTGATTTTACTATCCAGGGAGAAGGAGCATACTCTTATAATAAAAAGGTTGTAAAAAAAGATATAGATACTTCGGTACCTCAAGCTCAAGCTGAAATAAAAGAGACAGGATTTATCAACTTTTCAGCTGGGGTCAACTGGCTCATTGATGGTGAGGATTTTAGCGTAACCCTGGAATACATGAGAGGAGATTATCTCAAAAATAGTGATGACTATTATGATCCCTTTTTCAATAACCTCATTGTAGGAAGCATCCTAAAAAAATTCCTGGATAGTTCAATAGAACTAGAGCTCAGGGGTATGTTTAACACCTCTGACAGGGACTGGCTCATCATGCCCAGGGCAAAATATGATTTTCAGAATGGTTTTGCTTTAGAGGCTGAAGGAGGAATTTTCTATGGAGATGAAGACGAACTGTTCGGGGTCTTTAAATCAAGGGACATTGTCCGCTTAAGAGCAAAGTATAATTTTTAATATATAAACAAACCCGGGCGAAGAATAACTCTTCGGCCGGGTTTGTCTGCTTGCCAGTCTGTTATCAGGCTTGAATTTCTTTATTTTACTCCGCTATAAACCAATCCTTTTGAAGCATCAACAGTTACTACAGTCCCGCTTTTTAATATTTCAGTAGCATCCATTGCGTTGGTTATAACCGGAATCTCCAGAGTTTTTCCCACAACCACAGCATTAGAATCATCTCCATCTTCTTCAGTAATAATTCCTGCCGCGTGCTTGAGAGCCGGCAGAATATCATCTGTAGTTCGTGGTATTACCAGGATATCTCCAGCGCTGAAATACTTCATTGCTTCATCATCCTCATGTACTACACAAAGATTACCCGTCGCTTTCAGATTATTGATCCCCTGCCCTTTTACCAGGACATCTCCTACAATATGAACTTTCAGGGTATTGGTTGTCCCGCTCACTCCAACCGGCAGTCCCCCGGTGATTACAACGAGATCCCCGTTCTTTATTGACTTTAATCCCAATGCTTTTTCTATTGCGTGTTCAAAAATCTCGTCTGTTGATCCCATCATATCGGACATGGCAGGATAGACTCCCCATGATAATGATAATTGATAAAAGGATTTCTTCGAAAGAGTTGTAGCTATTATTGGACAGGCCGGCCTGTATTTTGATACCATTTTGGCAGTATGTCCCGACTTTGTAACAGACAGAATAGCTGCCGCTCCAAGAGTATGTGCTGTTGAGCAGGTCGCGTGACTGATGGCATTTGTTACGTTCCTTGAGACTTTTATATGAGTTCTCTGAAAACGTTTTACATAGTCAATATCACGTTCCGCTTCTTCCGCGATCTTTGACATTGTTAATACCGCGTCCAGGGGATATTTTCCTATTGACGTTTCTCCAGAAAGCATTATGGCGCTTGTTCCGTCATAAATAGCGTTTGCCACATCAGTGATCTCTGCCCTTGTGGGCCTGGGATTCCGTATCATGGAATCGAGCATCTGGGTTGCGGTTATTACGGGAATTCCTGCTTCGTAGCACTTCTGAATGATCTTTTTCTGCACTCCGGGAATCTCTTCAAATGGGATCTCCACTCCCATATCGCCCCGGGCCACCATAACTCCGTCACTAACACTGATAATATCATCAATGTTATTCACCCCCTCCCTGTTCTCAATCTTTGCGATAATCTTGATATCTTCGCCGCCGTTCTCCTCAAGTATTCGCTTGATATCTTTGACACATCCCGCGTTTCTCACAAAAGAAGCAGCAACAAAATCAAAACCGTTCTCTATACCAAATAAAAGGTCACTTCTATCTCTTTCACTAATATAGGGCAGATTTATTCCCACTTCCGGGACATTGACCCCTTTCCTGTTGCTCACAGGTCCGCCGTTTATTACTTCACAGTGAACTTCCGTATCATTCGTTTTCAGCACCTTCAGGGCAATGAGACCGTCATCGATCAATACGGTATCTCCCCGGGTGACATCTTTTGAAAAATTCTTATACGTTACCGACACGATTGTTTCATTTCCAACAACATCATCGCTGGTGAGGATAAAATCCTCTCCTTCTTTTAGTTCAATTTTGTCATTTTCAAATTTCTTTATTCGCACTTCCGGCCCCTTGGTATCCAGAAGAAGACCCACAGGCATATTCAGTTCATCGCGTATTACTTTAAATTTTTCTATAGTACTTTTATGTTCTTCATAAGTTCCGTGAGAAAAATTCAGCCGGGCAACATTCATTCCTTTCAAAAAAAGCTGTTTTAATATATCTTTTTCTTCTGTTGCTGGTCCTAATGTGCATACTATTTTTGTTTTTCGCATATTATCGTAATCCTCTTATATTAATATCTTTATCAAAAGCAATTATCACTTCATAAGTAATTTCTTTTTTCTCATGAGAGGAAAGAGAAAGTTTCCATTTCCTGATCCCTCTTGAATATTTAGTGGTTTTTTCAAATTCAGGATCTTTATGAAATGCCCGGGATAGATTCTTTATTTCCACTTTGATCTTATCGTTCCTGGAAACCGGAATAGCGTCTATTATCATAACTTCGGCCTTTCCCGGGAGTTCATTTTCTACTACAATTTTGTATTTATACGATATTCGCCGGTTTCCTCCAAAAACACCGGAAGTATCTTCAAATTTCTTTACCAGCTCTTTTTTCGCGGTAATCCGGGTTTCCAGACCAAGGACAAAATCCTCTTTTTTACCCGGCGGAGTATAGGGGATTTTCACTTTTCCCATAAACTCGTTCTCCAGAAATATCTGGGCATTTCCCGTTAACCAGGGAAGTTTTGTAGTATTTTTTGTTTTTACTTTTAAGAAGCTGTTCCGGACATTTGCCGGTGTCAGTTCATAGTAATAAAAAACATTATTCATTCCCGATAATTTATAGTTTTTAATATATTTTTTCTGATATTTGTTTGTAGACAATATTGATTGTTTTAGCGGCAGCGATATATCAATATAGGGCCCTTTATCACTTATTGTGGTCTGTGGTAAAACCGCTTTTTCCTCCGCAACTTCCCGTTTTATCGAAGGATATGCCCTTGCTCCTTTAGACTTTTTACGGGATTTATAATATCCTCCGCCATATCCTGAGGGTTTTGCTTTTGAATATAGATCCAGGAACCAGGGGTTTACGACCGGCGCCCTGATAGCATTTACCGGTGAACCCGTTGATAATGCCAGGCTCACATTTTTCCAATCTTCTCCTGTTTTCTGATATACATTGGCATATATCACCATATCGATGTCTTTGTTCTCATTACTTGCTCGAATATCATACAGCATTTTCCAGTAAGTACCCGGTATAAGATAGCTGAAATTGAACTCCACCGGGCCGGTTCTCGCTGAATAAACATTGACTATGAGTCTTTTTTCTATATCAACCTTATCTGTGGGCTTTTTTAAAAGCGTGTCTCGTTGACCATATTGTTCGTTTATATTCGCAAACTGCTGCACATTCATTGCAGCCCTGTTTGCAAGAACCACTTTATTTAAAACCTGATAATTTCTGAAATAGTTGTATCCCGCGATCTGCGATAATTCAAACTCCCATTTTTGTATCTCTTTCCCGATATTTTCCCGGGCCTTTTCAACCTTCCTTTTTTTTCGGGACAGTACACTTTTCTTTTTGTTCACGTAATTAAGGGTATTGTCCCAGACCTTTACCTGGGGTATTCTTGTTGCCAGCTCCTTTGACACAGTCTGGTTGGTAAATTCAAGAATCGAATTAAGAAACTTCTCCTGGGACCGTATGTTTTTCAGCTTATCAACCAGCACCTGGTCTTTTTCCCTGAGCTGCTCCAGTTTTTGTTCTATTTTGAGGATATTCTTTTGCCGTTTTTTTACCAGGGCTTTCTGTTCAACTTCAAGGGACAGGATCTTTCCTTTGAAGTTTTTCGGCAGCCTTCCTTTGGCAGACCAATCATGAAGCAGTTTTGGCAGCCCTCCAAGTACAATAGTATTAGACCCTTTTTTTAGAGTCAGGGTTACTTTTCGTACAATTTCCGCCTGGTTTTGATACAGTTTTACTGACGCAATTCTGCTCGATAGTATCTTTTCCTCAGCATTAATTACTCCGGTTGCAAATGGCTGGATCATTATTAAAAATAATATTACTCTGATATAATGTTTTTTCATGAAAATTCTCCGGAACCGGGACTTTTTTATATTTTTTTCTTAACTAATAAATATTAACCCTTTTTTATGCCCAGTCAAGGAAAAAACACTGGTTATCATTAGCGGTTTCAACTAGAATTATCTTGACAGAAAATAGTTATATCACATATTCGTGGCCATATTTCTCAAATTGTTTAAAAATAAAAAAAATAGTATTTCCAGGTAAAAAAAATTATGACAGAAAATAGTGTAATCGATGAAAAACATGAAAAAAAGCCTCATGGTAAAAAAGAAGTAGTAGAAGCGCTTATTCAATCAGCTGCTGAGTTATTCGCAGAGCAAGGCATTGGTGCTGTTTCAATTCGTGATATTGCCGCGCACGCGAATGTTAACCCGGGACTTGTTCACCGGCATTTCAAATCCAAAGAAAACCTTCGAAAAAAAACACAGGAATACCTTGCTAAAAAAATTAGAGATGAAATAGGAACTCCGGACAATCTTGTTGACGCTCTTAAAAAGGCACAATTCGCCATCAGCAATCAGCCCCTATTCTGGAAAGTTATGGCACGCACTTTCCTTGATAACAGTTTTGATGGAGATGTTCAAAGCAGTTTTCCTTTTGTAAAACAGTTAGTCGACTTTGTTCGTCAGGGGCAGGATCAGGGGATTATTACCAAAGATCTGGAAGCAGAATACATAATTGCTGCTGTAACTGCTTATGGTTTTGGTATGCGGGTTTTCGAAAGATATATTATGGACGGTACAGGGCTCGGCAATGTTGATATTGAAGATGCCCTTTTAAAAATACATAGTTATTTTATCTCTACATTCGTTTTTAAACCGCAAGAATAAGATTTATAAAGACAGGTGTGAGGGGGAAGCCCCCTTACAAAAAACATAAACACTTTAAAAAAACTGTTGACTTAAAAACAAGGCTCTTTTTGTATATCTAAATGTAGTCATTCGACTACATTTAGATAAAATAAAAAGGAGACTTCAATGCTAAATTCAACATTTAAAATATTCCTGGTAATTACAGGAATTCTATTGTTATTTCCATTTTTTGCAGGTTACGCAAATGATGGAAACGAACCTCCAAAAAATCTATGGCTCGCCGATTCCCCCTGGCCTCAGAGTCACAGAAATCCTTACTGCCAGGCATCTTCGCCCTTTCCCGGCCCGGAGTCTGTCCGTTGGAAAACATCATCGGACTTCAAGCTTTTAACCCCGGGTTTAATTACCATTGCCTTATCCGGGCTTTATAGTGACGGAACCGGAGTTCTGTGGGGTGGTTCAGCAACTACTATATTCAAAGCAGACCCCAGCAGCAAAAAACTATCTTATATTGATAAAACAATTAAAGACGGTTTTCAACTAAAACCAGATGCTAAGATCTCTGACGGGCTTTCCGGTGCTTACACGCTTCTGGACAACAGCAACATCTTTTATGTACCGCAATTAACCAGGATCTGTGCTTATGGTGATGAAATTACCGGGGACAAATATTCCGATATTGCTACAAAACGGGTTTATCATATCCCTGAAAGTAAATTATCCAACCCCGATGAAATAATCGTCGGTTTTTCCATGACTTATGACGGCATGTTGATATTCGTTACCAGTCACGGGCTTGTTGGCGCTGTTTCACGCCATTTTGACGAAGAGTATTACTTTTCCCTTGGAGATGATGAAGAAATCTCTAATTCAATCGCTCTTGATGAAGACGGCGGTATCTATATTGTCTCCAGCAAAAAAATGTACCGGGTTCAGTGGACCGGCAGCGAACTTACAACTGACAGCGCTAAAGGCGGTTGGATTGCGGACTATGAGATTGGTGAGGAAGCTTCAGGAGTCCGTCTCGGCAACGGTTCCGGCTCTACCCCTACCCTCATGGGCACCGGCTCACAGGATAAATTTGTCGTTATTACCGATGGCAAAGATCTCATGAACGTAGTCCTTTTCTGGAGAGACAAGATTCCCGAAGACTGGGAACAGATCCCCGGTACAAAAGACAGAAGAATTGCCGCGCAGATTCCCGTTACTTTTGGCGACCCCCTTGCTGAAAATTCTCTTTCGGAACAGTCTCTTTGCATCAGGGGATATGGAGTAATTGTTGTAAACAACCAGCTAAAAAAGAATTTTGACACTGATATATTTAATCTCCTCTTTTCAGGGATCTCTTCTATTGCTCCTTATGGTGTTGAAAAATTTGAATGGGATCCTGTTTCAAGAACCTTATATACTGCCTGGGTTAATAGCACTATCAGCCTTCCCAATGGTATTCCCAGCATGAGTTCCCAGACAAATCTTGTTTATGGTGTTGGCCAGAAAAAATGGGGAGCCTGGACTTTTGAAGCGCTTGATTGGGATACGGGTGCTTCGGTTTTCAGTTATACCTATGGTTATTTATCGCTTTATAATAGTGCCTATGCTGCTACGGAAATTGGTTATGACAGTTGTTTGTATACCGGTACTTTTGGCGGAATGGTTAAAATGAAGCCATAATTAGATATCCCGGTGTTTAAAAAAGCATGTTGATAATGCTCTGTAAACACCGGGTTTATTTCTCCGAAACTACTCTCCTTTAAAAACCGGTTCACGCTTTTGCATAAAAGCCGTAAATCCTTCTACACAGTCCTTTGTTGCACTAACTTTCGCGGTTCCTTCTTCTTCAACCTGGAGCCCTTTTTCCATTCCTTCGTACTCCGCTGCTGAAATTGCTTTTAGTACACAGCTCACTGATATTGGCGGCCGTTTTGACAGTTTTTCCGCGAACTCCAGAGTATCATCAAGAAGCTTTCCAGGCTCTGAAATATGATTAACCAGGCCGCAGTCATAAGCCTCTTTTGCATCAATCTTTTTGCTAAAAAATATCATATCAAGGGATTTCGATTTTCCCACTATTTGGGTGAGCCGAATTGTCCCTCCCCAGCCCGGCATAATTCCCAGGTTTAGTTCGGTCAGGCCCAGTTTGGCTTTTGGCGCGTCCACAATAAACCTGAAATGACAGCTCAGGGCAAGTTCAAAACCGCCGCCCAGGGCAAAGCCGTTTATCGCGGCTATTACCGGTTTTTCAAAACGGTCTATTCGCTGCCACAAGGCCCTTCCAATGGAGACTATTGTTGGCGCGTTCGCGCTGTCGGACACATCAAAGCCCGCTGAAAAACTTTTTTCCCCGCTGCCGGTAATGACCACGACTCTTACATCATTATCGGTCTCTACCTGGTCTATGGCTGTTTTGAACTCTTCCATTGTTCCGAGGTTCCACGCGTTCGCGGGGGGATGATTGATTGTAATTACTGCGGTATAATTCTTCTTTTCAAGGGTAAGATTTTCGAATGTCATTTACTCCTCCTTTTGTGCCCTCCAGGCTAAATATAGACATAGACTGGAGTGTCAGTTATGTCAAATAGATTATTTAGCCCGGAGTAAATTGGGTGTAAAAGAAGTCGTTTTATCGGTATGATTCCGGAAAACTCTTTAGATTAATGAAGAGTCTCCAGAATATTCGCTTTATTGTCGGAAACAACAAGGGTTTCCAGAGCTTTTTTCAGCTTATTAACTTCATCTATTGTATTTATCAGTTTAATTTCATCATCATTTATTCCGAATTTGATCTTCAACAGGGTTATTAGCATTTCCCGGTCTTCAATAATTCTACCCTGCTCTATTCCTTGCTCTATCCATCTTTCTGCTAATGTAGGCATTGTATTTCCTCCATCGTTCAGGCTTTTTTCCAGCATTTCTGCCAGTTTTTCCGGGTCTATATCTTTTGTATATGTTATATACGAAAGAAAGAATATTAACATATTACTTTTATTGTCCTTATTTGTAAAGAAGTTCTTTTTGTGCCAAAAATCAAATATTTTTTCTATAATATCATTATTTTTTTGAAAAACAGCCTTCATTAACATCAGGGACGTTAACAAAAAGACATTATCTTTTATAACAGCGTTTGATTCATCTTCGAAATCCCAGGGCTCGGTATCAAAGAGTATATATTTGAAGTTGAGCAAAAACTCCTGCAACTCCTCTTTTACATTAAACTGGTCTTTAAACTCCCTGGGAATTACCCACTCTTTCTTGCCGTGATAAAATACCAGGGGTATTATCATACGCAAGGGCTTATCAGCATCACTGTCTTCCTGCCACATGCTGTACATGTATTTTAGTAATTGGATGAATATTTTATCATCCTCATATGATTTATGTTCAAAAAGAATATAAACCTCTATTCCGGGCGATTGATCCTGTTTCTCCGAAAATTCAAGTTTTACTACCAGGTCCGAAAATGCTCCTCTTAACCTGTCTGAGACATAGCTGGTCATATCCATGTCCAGGGTACTGAGGTCGATCTCTTGCAGCAGTGCCGGCGGTAAGGCAATCTTGAGCAAGTCTATTACGTTGTTTGTGTCTGAAAAAGTTTTTAAGAAGAAATTATTATGAATTTGGTGTGGTGTGTCCATGGTGTGCTCCCATATTATCCGTAAAATAAATTGGGGTTTGCCTTTTGTTGAAACAAAAACCAGCCCCTACTATTAGTACGAATGGGAAGCTCGCAATATGAAAAATTTTTGGACTTTTTTAAAAAAAAATGCATTTTTTTGCAAAAAGGCGAAATTTTGCCTGAAAAGGGTATAATTATCGGTTTCGGGGAATTTATGAGGTTTTTTTCAGCTGCAAAAAATATTATTTTTTTGGGATAATTTTTTTTTCCATGCAATGAATCATTGAGTTTGCACAGAAATCCTGCATTGAAATATCATGATCAACACAAAATTTTTTGATCAGTTTATGGGTATCTTTCTCCAATCTTACGGTTGTTTTAACTTCATTATCAGTCTTCATATTTAACACGATAAATCTATTTTTCAAAGTGTCAAGAAAAATAAATTGACGGAAAGACGGAAGCATGACGGAATGACGGAAATGCATCAAAAAGGAGATTATTATGCAAAAGATTCCGGAACGAAAAATAGACTTTACCATTATAAGAGAAATGGAAGTGCGATATAAAAACTCACCCGATCTGGAGATCGTGGACGGCCCGGTTTCTACCTGCAGTTTTATCAACCAGCTTATTGGCAATTTAACAGAAGTTACTTTTATTGTCCTTTTTCTTGATTTATATAATAAGATCCAGGGCTACCTGACGGTTTCCAAAGGAACCGTGGATAAAACAACGGTCCATCCCCGTGAAGTCTTCAAAGGGGCTCTTTTAACCAATGCCTCAGGTATTGTTGTGGCTCATAATCGCCCATCCGGGGAATTATGCCCTTCAATTGAAGATTACGCAGTCAGCAGGAGACTCAAGGAGGCTGGAGATATTATTGGGATAGAGGTACTGGACCATATAATTGTTTCCGATTCGAGGTATCTCAGTTTTGCGGAGAGCGGGTATATTCAGTGAGATATCTTTTGATAAGTGAGTGACATAAGATGTTGTCTGGAGCCTGCCCCTTGAAAGCGACGTTACGTAACGTCGCTTTCAAAAAGAACCCTCACTGGTTCTCCCCCGAAACCGGTACAAATCTGTCCCCACTCTTTTTTTATAAAATTTACCCTTTTTGTTGAAAAAAACATACATATTCAACAAAAAGACCCCAGTAAAACATAAGCAAAAAGGAGTAATTTTATGAATAAAGTATTATCTGCCATTATATTTATTGGTATAATATTAAATATAGGGGCTTGTTCTAACAATGAACAAAACCCAAACGAACATATAGTACCATCTATAACCATTGACTCTCCAGGAAACCGTTCCACTGTAAGCGGAATACTCACTCTTTCCGGTACTTATACAGGAGATGCTGATACAATAAAAGGGAATATTGATTCTCATGAGTTTGGAGTAAATATCAATAATGGAAACTGGTCCGCCAGTATTGATACTACAGAAAAAAACGGCGCTGATCCTCTTTTTAATAATGGAACATATTTCATTAGCATTAGGATCAAAAGCAATTCAGAGAATTCCGAGTATATAACAAAATCAATTACTATAATAATAAATAACGATAATAGCTATGATCCTCCGCAAGGAAGTCACATCACAGGAAGTATTACACTGACCGGAGGATTAACCGGGTCAATTTCTGTAAATTCTCCATTATATATAAAAGCCACTGAAATGAATTCGAAAAAAGAATTTATTTCAGATCCCATTACGAGCGGTTCATTTCCGTATGAATTCAACAATATTATGAATTTATCCGCAGGAACATATATAATCAGTGCTATTCTTGACACAGACAACAATGGTCCGGATCTTGATAAAGATCCATCAGGAAGCAATAATGGTTTAACAACTATAGATGATAATTCCGGTACTGTAATAATAGGTCTTTCCATAATACTGGAAAATCCCATGAAACGGCAGTTCTGGGTAATAGATCACCAGTTTACTGATTATAAAACAAATTCCAATGCCTGGTATAAGATCCTTACAGAAAAAAAGGCGGAAAACGATCATGTTATAGTCTATGTTGATGTTGACAAGCCGGGAATTACCGAAGAAATCGCCGAAACCCTGGCAAGAGAATTCAGCAATACAATCTACCCCACAGTAACACAAAACTTCGCGGCTCCCTATGATTTTGATGAGAACGGGAAAACAATACTCACAGTTTACGACATCCGGGATGCCTATTTTACCACGTACACCGGGTTTATTGGCGGCTATTTTTTTGGCACGGATCTCTATTCCGAAGAATCTGTTGATGATTATAATGATAAAAATGGCACGTCATTACATACAAACGAAGGCGATATTTTATATATAGACTGTAATCCGGCCGATATAACATCATCCGATGCCTGGAGAACTATTTCCCATGAATTTCAGCACATGGTAAATGCTTCATATTATATGCGCCATAAATCGAGCATCAATTCAATCGAAACCTGGTTAGATGAGGGTCTGGCAGAAGCGGCAAACCACATGTGCTATGGTGTTGTTGAAAAAAGGGTCGAATATTATAACTTTATATTGGATGATTATATACAGAGCGGACACCCGCTCTATTACTGGTCCACCAATATGATGCCCAATTATTCACTTTCCTATCTCTTTTTTCAGTATCTTAAATTTCAATCAGACGCCGGAGACGCTATTTTCAAAAAAATTATTCAGAGTCAATATGGAGATTACCGGGCCGTCATGGACGCAATCGCGGATGA
>JAAENB010000953.1 GCA_024224995.1 bacterium
GTATAGTTACTATCTGCTGCTGCTGATGGGGTAATGGTATACGTTCCTACATCTTCTCCTGCGGCTCTTGAGATACTTACTCCAGTATCTAAATCTGACTCTGTATCTGTACCCTGGAATCCTGTAATGGTATACGTATAAGAAGCTGGATCGGTTGCACCATACACCTTAGTCTGTCCTGCATCTGCTGTTACGGTTAACGCTGCTGCGGTAATTGTAAAGTCTGCGGTAACAAAACTTACCGTATAGTTACTGTCTGCTGCTGCTGATGGGGTAATGGTATACGTTCCTACATCTTCTCCTGCGGCTCTTGAGATACTTACTCCAGTATCTAAATCTGATTCTGTATCTGTACCCTGGAATCCTGTAATGGTATACGTATAAGAAGCTGGATCGGTTGCACCATACTCTTTGGTAGCTGCATCTGCTGTTACGGTTAACGCTGCTGCGGTAATTGTAAAGTCTGCGGTAACAAAACTTACCGTATAGTTACTATCTGCTGCTGCTGATGGGGTAATGGTATA
>JAAENB010000954.1 GCA_024224995.1 bacterium
GAGAAAAGCAGCATAAAGAATATCTCCGTCTTTTGGCGAATATTATGGCCATCCTTAAGAAAGAAGACGTTAAAGAAAGCATTATCAATTCCGGTTCTGCCGAAGAAATTATCAGTATTATTGAAGATCAAACCAAATAGAGGCCGGGGAGCTGGTAAGTTGTTATTTACCAGCTCTTTCAGACGGGATTTAGAGTAAATTCTTGAAAAACAACCCTCTCCCAACTAGCATTAGTTTAATCTATCAATTTACAGCAAAAAAATAATAAAAAATATTGACATTCACACACCAAAATATCTTATGGTCACTTCCCGAATAAATGACATTCAACCATGATACTAATTATAAAATTTTAAATATAAATATATAATATATTGTAATGATTTATCAGATCATTAAAAAGTACTCCTTGTCCGGACTTTACCCAAGTGATTTTTTCATGATACTCCTATTAAGTCCGTGACATGACTCGGCCGCTCAAAAGAGCGGCCTTTTTTTTGGGCAAAAATTTAATAAAATAGTTCTTGCTGATATTTTCTATTATGATAATTAATACTCATTATGAAAAAACCAATATATCTTGATTATAACGGCACTACCCCTATAGACCCGGAGCTTTTCCCGGTTATGAAAAAATTTATCGAAGAAGAGTTCGGAAACCCTTCAAGCAGCCATTGGTTTGGCATTGAGCCGAAAAAGGCCCTTTTGAAAGCCCGGGAACAGGCTGCTTCCATGCTGGGATGCAGTCCCGGGGAAATATACTTTACCAGCGGCGGTACGGAATCCAATAATATGGCTCTGAAAGGTATTGCCCTTAAATACCAGGACAAAGGTAAACATATTATCACCTCAATAGTTGAACACCCCTCTGTGCTGGAAGTATGCAACTACCTGGAAACCATTGGTTTTGACATAAGCTATCTCCCGGTAGACCGCTATGGCCAGGTAAGTATCCCTGTTCTTAAAGAGACCATCAGGGACGATACCATACTCATCTCCATTATGCATGCCAATAATGAAGTTGGAACAATACAGCCCATTAAAGAAATATCTGCAATAGCGAAAGATAATGATATCATTCTTCATACTGACGCTGCTCAATCCGTTGGAAAAATCCCGGTTTCGGTCAATGCTCTGGGCGTGGATCTCTTATCCCTGGCAGGACAAAAATTCTACGCGCCCAAAGGTATAGGCGCTCTTTATATCAGGAATTCCCTTATTCCGGAAAAGCTTATTCACGGAGCGGGACAGGAGGCCGGACTACGGGCCGGAACTGAAAATATTCCCTTTATCGCGGCTATGGGAAAAGCCTGTGAAATTATTGAACTGGGGCTGAACGATCATATGATCCATATGAAACATATGACCGGGCTTCTACATGAAGGCATTCAAAAACACATCAAACATTTTAAGCTTAACGGCCACCCGGAAGAACGGCTGCCCAATACCCTGAGCATCTCGTTTTATGAACATGATGCCGGAGATATCCTTTCGGATATTGGCCCGGAACTCGCTGTTTCCGCGGGAGCGGCCTGCCACTCTAATAGAGTCAAACTTTCTCATGTGTTGGAAGCCATGGAGGTTCCTGCGGACTGTTCCCTGGGAACACTGCGATTAAGCACCGGCAGGTTCACCACTGAACTGGATATCTTTAAAGCGATTTCCATTATTACAAAAGCGGTTGTGAAATGAAAAAAATCCCTCTTTCTTAAATATAATTTTGACAGAAGACAAATAGTATACAAAATGTCCCAACTTCACCCCCTATTTCCGGAGAAAATATTGTGGACTTACTTGAAAAATTGAACGAAAACCAAAAAGAAGCTGTTTTACACACAGACGGCCCTCTTCTTATCCTTGCCGGCGCGGGATCGGGCAAAACCAGGGTTATTACCCATAGGATCGCGCATCTTATTAATGACCTTAAAATTCCCCCGTATAATATATTTGCCGTTACCTTTACGAATAAGGCTGCCGAAGAGATGAAAAACCGGGTTATTGACATTATTGGTCCTTCAGGGAACAGTGTTTTTATGAGAACATTTCACTCTGCCGCGGTTTTTATTCTCAGAAGATACGGTGACGCTATTGGCATCCCTCAAACATTTTCCATCTATGACATGTCCGATCAGCAGTCTGTTATTAAAGACGTCCTTCTTGAAATGCGGCTCGATCCCAAAAAGATCAAACCTTCCATGGTTGCTTCAAAAATATCCGAGATAAAGGACAAGGCTGCCCTTATGGAAGGGGATGAAATGGAAAAGCATATGCCCGATTATTTTTCTTTCAATTTTTCCGAAGTCTATTCTCAGTATCATAAAAAACTGGCCAAGGCCAATGCCCTTGACTTTAACGATCTTCTCATTAAAACCGTTGAACTTTTCAGAAATAGTCCCAAATCTCTCCAGGAGCTTCAGCGAAAATGGCGCTATTTTATGGTAGATGAGTACCAGGACACTAATTATGCTCAATATCTTATTGCCAAATACCTGGCCGCGGCCAGCAGGAACCTCTGTGTTGTGGGTGATGATGACCAGTCTATTTATTCCTGGCGGGGCGCGGATATTCGAAATATCCTTGATTTTGAAAAAGATTATGAAGATGCCGGGTCCATTACCCTTGAGCATAATTACCGCTCTACGGAACCAATTTTAAAAGCCGCTTCCGCTGTTATTCTTAACAATATCAACAGGAAAGAGAAAAAAATTATCGCGGCACGGGGCGAAGGTGAGCCTGCCGTTTGGTGCCAGACCAACAATGAATATGGTGAGGCTGAGTATGTTGTTAATTCCATTATCAGTCATAAAAACAGGGAAGGGCTTAAGAATAAGGATTTTGCTGTCTTCTATAGAACAAACGCCCAATCCAGGGTTTTTGAAGACAGGCTCAGGAAAGAGAATATCCGGTACCGGGTTGTGGGAGGCCGCAAGTTCTACGACCGGAAAGAGATTAAAGATGTTCTTGCCTATCTCAGGTTTATTATTAACCCGGCTGACCTGGTCTCTCTCATCAGGATAATCAATACTCCCGCCCGGGGTATTGGGAAGGCTACGGTCAGCAGGATCAGGGAGATCGCGCTGAAAGAAAACATCTCCGAATGGACTGTCATCAATGACAATCTCCTTACGGGAAGAGTTCCCAAAGGAATGGCCGAGTTCAGGGATATTATTTCCGGGTGTATGGATATGGCCCGGTCTGTTCCCCGGACGATAAAATTATCAAAGCTGGTAAACCATGTTCTTAAAGGATCGGGTTACAAAGAGACTCTTGAAGAGGAAAATACTATTGAAGGAAATTCCAGACTTGAGAACATCGAAGAATTAATAAATAGTGTCATTGATTACGAGATCCATGATCCCGACGCGACCCTGGACCAGTTTCTCCAGGATATCTCACTTCTTACTTCCGAAGAAAACCCCGACGAAAACGTCGATATTGAAGACAAAGACAATGTTGTTACTCTTATGACGGTCCACAATGCCAAGGGTCTTGAGTTCCCTGTTGTGTATCTTACGGGCATGGAAGAGGACACGTTCCCGCACAAGTTCTCTCTTGACTCGGAAGAAGGGATCGAAGAAGAACGGCGCTTGTGCTATGTGGGTATTACCAGGGCCATGGAACAACTCTATATCACCAATGCCGAACTGCGCCGCTCTTACTCCGGCACCGATTACCGTCAGCCTTCACGGTTTATAAACGAAATTCCCCGGGATCTTATTGAAATTAAATCTTTTTATTCCGAAGAGACCGGTTATAGCGGCGGGTTTGCCGGCAACCGCGGCAGCTCTTACGGTTCCAGCGGATCTTCTTCATACCGCAGCAGCGGCAGCAGCAGCTATGGCCAGGGCAGTTCTTCAAGCAGCTCCTCCAGCAGCTCTTTTAGAAGCGGTTCCTCTGGTGCGACCGGTGCGACCGGTGCAAGCAGATCTTCATCCGGAACTTACTCGAATTCCCGTTCACATTCCGATCCAACACCCGATTCCGGGGAAAACCAGGATCTGTTCGGCTCTTCCGAAGGAACGGATGAAAGCGGTTCAAAGTTCCAGGTACGGGAAAAAGTTATCCATCCCAAGTTCGGCCTGGGCCTTGTTCTTAAGATCGAAGGAAGCGGCGACAATACCAAGCTTACGATTACCTTTGGCGGTACCAGGAAGACTTTTTTAGAGAAATATACTCCGCTGGAGCGGGTTAATTAAAGAGTAAGGTAATCGGTTAAGATTAGTTTGAGGTTTTATGAAAAAAATGGTTGTGAGTCAAAAAATTCGAAAAAAGAAAACTCTTGCTTAAAGCAGGTAAAATCAAGGCGATTTAACGCAATAAAGCTTAAAACCGGAAATTTCAAGTTTAACAGGGATTCTGCAAATAAAAGATAATTTTATTTTGTGCTCTACAAGAAGATCCCAGGAGTTCTCAGCGAAGTGGTCGAATATATCAAGGGGTACGAGCATGGCCTCAGGACGGTTTTAGAGACGTTGGGTGTAAGGGCTTGTTCTTCTCTCAAGAAACTCTTTTTAAACAGGGCTTGTTTCCGGGAAGAGAGACGTTGCGTGCAACGTCTTTACGGGTTGGTTTCCCGGAGATTTGTCCCGGGTCAACACCACAGAGGGGTTAAACCCCAAATAAACACCCCGTACGGGTACCGAATCCCCTCGCAGGAGTCACACCTTCCCGGAATCTCCATAACCCTGGCCTGAAACCAGCCAGTAAAGGCGTTGCACTGCAACGTCTCTCAGAACGAAACCCTGGCCGGAGCATCTTCGCAAAATTGACCCCGGTTCAACCGCAGTTTCTGATCTATTTTTCCCAGCCCCGGAGGGCAGGCTTTTCTCTACATCATTTCAAAATTATAGGGATCTTTATAGCCGTTATATAAAATATCTCCCTTAATAAAAACAGAAGAAACATCTCTCATATCAAGGGCTTCAGACATAGTCTCCTTTTCCATGCCCAGAACAGGAGAACGTCCATGCCCTGCCACCTTTGGAGCAATAAAATATAAAAATTGATCAATTTCATTGGCATTAAAAAACGAACCGGATATCCCTCCCCCGCCTTCAAGCAGGGCAAGCATAACACCACGGTCTTTAAGCCTGGAAAGAATAGACTCGACCTGCTCTTCCCTGGTTTCTCCATCAATGAGTTCAATATTCATTTTATTTGCAATTGCTTTTGAATCGCTGTTGCCGGAAATTACCCGGTTAAAACGTTCTCTGGTTGAAAATATCACGTAAGAATCATCAAAAAAAATATTTAGAGCGGGATCAAGAACGTCGGGAAGGCCAACAACGACTCTCAAAGGAGGAACGTAATCCGTAACCGGAGCCGTAAGCAGGTTCTTAATAAAAAAATTATCTCTTCCTTCCATATGAAGACGCTGAAGACCCATAGTACAATCCGTGTCATGAAAATAACTCTGTATAGTATTGTCAAAATCGTCAAACCGAACAGAAAGAGTGGGATTATCCATATGCAGGGTATTTTTCCCCACAATAACAGCATCAACCTTTGCGCGCAATTTATGAACAATAAACCTGGAATATGTTGATGATATCCACCGGGAATCTCCCTTAGCAGTAGCGATCTTACCATCCAGGGTAAGAGCACTTTTATTAATTATAAAGGGTTTATGTCTCAAAATTGATTTTTTAAATGGCCGGACCAGGTCGGCAGCATATCCCGACAGCTCGTGCATAACAACAATGTCAATCCCGGCCTCTCGAAGGGCGGCAACCCCTTTGCCGGCAACAAGAGGATTGGGATCAAGAATAGGAATAAAAACCCTGGCAATTCCCGCTTCAATTATCGCTTTTGTGCATGGAGGAGTTTTCCCATAATGACTGCATGGTTCCAGGGAGACATAGATATGGGCTCCTTCCAGGCTTTCCCGGGCATTCTTGATAGCTGCAACCTCTGCATGATCTGATCCAACAGGACAGGTGGCCCCGGTGGCAATGATCTTTTTATTTTTAACAATGACGGCTCCAACAGAAGGATTGGGAGAGGTCGTACCGATATTTTCATACCCCAGCCGCAATGCAGTTTCCATAAACCGTATATTTTCATTAGCGATTGAGCTCACCAGTTCCAATCCCCCTGCTCCTAAAAATAGATTCTCTGTCCTCGTCGAAATTCATTTGCTCTGCCAGGTAACGGCTTCTTCTCTCCATTATTCTGCGATTATACCGCTGTGTTTCCATATAGCCGCCAACAATACTGCCGGTATAAAAAAAGGTCCCAATGGCCCCTACAAAAATTCCAATTGGTTCATTGTTCGTACTAAAGGCAAAATAGCTTAAGGCCCCGGTAATGGAAATGGCAATTAACGCAACAATCCCGGTATTTTTATTCCCCGCATATACATAGCCCATACCGGGAAGGAGCCCAAGGAAAAACGCGGCAACCGGTTTTTTTAACATATCGTATTGCTCATGAGAGTACGCGATCAGTTCACGATATTTACGAAACTCTTCTCCCTGGAATATTTTGGAAAAATCTTCAGCAGGTTCAATTCCCGGGTTTGCTGCCAGACTTCTAAAAAACCGTCTTTTAATAAAATACAGATCAAAGAGAGGATCATTTCCATAATTCCATGAAGAAAGGAGGCGGTCTGCTTGTGAATAATCCTGTAGAACCAATGCGGCATCAGTTTTAAATAATAACTCCGGGCCCATATATGAAGAATGCTTCAGAATATGCTTATACTGTGCACCCTGAAATTGAAGATAGGATTCCGTAACCCGAAACTGAATTGGTGAAATAAAACCGGGATAAAATGAGTTTAAGCGCTGTAATTCAAGGGAGGCCCGGTAATACTCTTTTTTAGATATAAGATGCCGGGTAAACCCCAGAATAGCAGGAGCGCTATATTCCGCAATAGTCTCCTTTTTACCCTGTTCTTTGCTCTCTTCTTCTAAAGAGAACAATTGTACTGGTATTAGCAATAATACCAGTACTGCCATATAAAAGCATCCTTTTTTAAAAGGTTCCATGAACCTGACTAGTCCTGTTATCCTCCCCAGTGGGTTCTACTTAGCTCTGAATTTCTCCCAGGTCAATAAAACCGGGGAAGCTACATAAACTGAAGAATAGGTTCCAACAAATATACCAAAAAGAAGGACCAGGGCAAACTCATTCAACACTTCCCCTCCAATAAAATAGAGAGACGATACCGTAAAAAGTGTTGTTAATGAAGTAAGCAATGTCCGGCTAATGGACAGAGATATGGACTTGTTAATTACATCAATAAATGTCAGTTTTGATTTCACCTGCACATTTTCACGAACCCGGTCGAAAACAACAATGGAGTCATTAACCGAATAACCAAATATTGTGAGGAGCGCGGCAATTACCGGTATATTTAATTCCACACCAACGAGCCCGCAAAAAAGAATCGATAAAAATATATCGTGTACCAGGGCAGCCATTGCTCCCACGGAATACTTAAATTCAAACCGGAATGTAAGATAAAATGTCATAAGAATAACGGCGATTAAAAACAATTTAACTGCCGACTTCCGCAAAAAATCACCAATTGCAGGACCGACATTTTCATCACTCAGGAATATAACGCCTTCCATAACACCTTTCGTACCATCATCTTTCGTTACTTCTTTATTATATTTCAAGGTTAATAAAGCTTTAACCTTCTCTGCTTTGGTTAGCTTTTCTTTCTTTTCTTCGGTTTTCGCAACAGCAATTGCCGGAACCGCTGCTGTTTCGGCAGGAGCTTCGCTTTTTTCTGCCTGAACTTCTGTCCCGGGTTTATTCTCCGCGCTTTCCTTCTCCGGATCGTTCCCGGTCCCGGCAGCTTCCTTTTTTTCGGGCACGCTGCTTGTTCCTTCCAGTTCGGCAATTCTCTCTTTTTCCGTCAGCTTTGTTGAAATAATAAACTCATTTTTATCTTCCGAGCCTATCTGCTGAACCGTAGGACTAAATTCTTTTAATAGTGTTCGTAATTGAGCTTCTTTAACAGACGAATCTTTAAATTTTGCTATTATTTTAATTCCGCCCACAAAGTCTATACCATAATTAAATCCGCCTTTTATTATGGTTCCGGTGATACATATTATTGCCAGCGCAATGGAAAATCCAATTGCAATATACCTGTATTTCAAAAAATCAATCGTACGCTTCAATCTCAAGACTCCTTCTAAAAAGTATTATATCCAAATTACTGGGTTTGGGTACGGGTTCTTTTCCATACCGGGAATATACTTAACTTCTTCATATTCTTATTTAGTGATATTATTTCATACATAAATCTCGTTACATATAATGCTACAAACATACTGCATAGTATCCCAATGAAAAGCGTTACGGCAAATCCTTTTACCGGACCGGTTCCATACTGGGAAAGAATAAAAGCGGCAATCAATGTTGTAAGGTTTGCATCAAAAATTGTCCAGAAAGCTTTGTCAAAACCATAGACAATGGACATACGTACCGATTTTCCCGTTTCAATTTCTTCTTTTATCCTCTCATAGATAATAACATTGGCATCAACAGCCATACCTACCGTTAAAATAAACCCCGCGATTCCGGGCAGCGTTAAGGTAAATCCAAGCCAGGAAAGGATTGCCATCATAAAAACCATATTTAAAACCAGGCCAATGGCAGAAATAAATCCAGAAACCCGGTAATATAAAAACATAAAAAAGATAACGCCTAATAAACCAATCATTATAGCGTCAAGACCGGAATCAATTGAATCCTGTCCCAGGGATGGTCCTACTGTTCTTTCTTCAATAATCTTCAGATCGACCGGTAACGCACCTTCTTTAATAATCCGTGCCAGCGTAAGGGCTTCATCATGACTAAAACCACCGGTGATTTGACCGCTTCCCGTAGTAATCTGGTCGTTGATATTGGGAGCGCTTCGTACCTTGTTATCCAGAACAATAGCCAGTCTTCTTCCTTTATTCTCTTTAGCAGTTACTTTCGCAAACCGAACAGCCCCTGATGGAGTAGTTCTGAAACTAACAACGATCTGTCCTACCTGATCGTCACGATTGGCTGTTGCCGAATCAATATCCGTTCCATCTACTGCTATATCGTTTTCCAGGACTATGGGAGCAACAGGAAATATCTTCTTTCTTTCATTATTCCGCTCGTAGCGAAAAAGTATTTTTCCTTTATCAGCAGTGAGCCCTATCTCCTCTGCTATCTGCAGTAACAGTGCATTCTGCTCAGCTTTACCTTCCGGAATTTTTTTATCTTTATAATTCTTTTGAAACCACGCTTGGGCTTTTCCGGTAAAGTCATCATCTACCAGGCGGTATTCCAGCCTTCCAGTATCCCGCAGCGCTTTTTTTACTCCCTCGGGATTTCTAACACCGGGCAGCTGTATCTCAATAGCCTCATTTCCTCTCGGCCGTATGGACGGCTCAGCAACACCAAATGAGTCAATCCGGTTACGAATAAGCTCAAGAGCCTGCTGGGTTATCTCTCTCTTCTCGTTGTCGGAGAGTGTCATATCTTTTTCTTCAACCGGTTCTTCACTATCAACGGCTTTTTCTTCTGTTTTATCTGTTTTCTTCTCTAATTTTTTCTTCTTAGCGTCGGCCAGCTTTTGTATTTTCGCTTTTTGTCTTTTCAATTCTTCAATAGACTTAAAATCGGCCTGTAAAACAAGGTGCATTCCACCCTGGAGGTCGAGCCCCAGGTTTATCTTTTTGGCCAGGACCGCTTTCTCAGCCCAGTGTTTGCTCACTTTTACATCTTTTACACCTTTCATATTTTTGGCACCGTTCGAAACAGCATCAGTAATACTGTTTCCCACTCCCGTTACCAGCAAAGAACCGTCCTTCTCCTCTATTGTATAATCATACTTACCGGAAGAGAACGTTTGTTTGATCTCACGTTTCTGGTCATCTGTTATACCCGTTGCATATTCGATATTCATGGTCTTCTCACCAACGGTGGGAAGTATCAGGACAACAGCAAAACCGATGAGCAGTAAAATAAATATAAGCTTATATATCATTCCTCTTGTCATGTAAATCCTCTATTAAATCCTCTTAATTTGTTATTTCAGGGAACACATCCCTCTGGAAATTTTTCGGGTTCAGTTCCCGGTAATTCCTATTTAAAAACTCTTCTTCTGGAACCGCCGGATCTTACTTTATATATTATAACCAACAATAATATTAATACAATAAGGGAACCCCATACAAAATAATCCGTTGCCTTTTTACCGAGGCCAAATAATCCCTTTTCTACTGTTCCGTCCTTTTTGACGGTCTCAGATGTTTTTTCAACAGTGGCTGCAACCGCAACAACGTCCTCTTCTTCCGAAGTACTCTGTTTTTCATCAAGCTCAATACCGGGAATCCGCTGATATTTATACGCGCTGTCTTTAATATACAAAAGATCATTTGCTCCCGCACGGCTGCCGACCTGAGTTTTAACCTCAGCATCCTTATTTTCAGGATTCACAGCCGTTTTCGCTGCCTTTTCAACTACGGCTTCGGCCTTTTTTGCCTCCGCCGCAGGCTTGTCTGCTGTTTCAGCCTTTTTTTCGACTACTGCCGGAGCAGTATCTTTCTCTGCCGATCCGCCGGTCTGGGCATACAGTCCCTGTCCAAAAGTCAGAACCAGCATTAAAATCATGCAGAACCTTATGTTACAATCCTTTCTCATATTTGTCTCGTTTTTATTGTAAATCTGCCAAACTGTATATTATATTAAAAACTCGCGCTTGAATTTATTAGCCGCCTATCTTGGTCTGAATCGCGTTTTTCGCGAATTCAACCTTTGGGCCGTCTCCAATTTTCACTACAACTATATCATTTTCCTTTATATTCGTAACAACTCCGTATATTCCGGCTGTTGTGAGAACTCTGTCACCGTTTTTCAGATTGTCGATCATCAGTTTTCTTTCTTTCTCTTTCTTCTGTTGTGGCCGAATCATTAGAAAATAAAAGATTCCTATCATCAAAACTATGGGGATCATTCCGCCAAAACCACCAAGATTGCCTAAAAGGCCGCCACCTGCTGCTCCACCTGCTGCTCCACCTGCTGCCTCCTGGGCATATGCTATTCCATTCATAATATATTTCTGCTCCTCACTGTCTATTTCACTGGTTAAAAAATGAAATTCAATATTCCAGAATTGCCAAAACAATGTCAACTAAATTTATAATTATTTACTGCCTGCCCTGGAGTTAGTGTATTAGTATACCGAAATAGAAATTATGCGTCATATATAAGGTATATCAAGACACGACCGCCCGGCAGACAGGGGTGTAATACTGTTATGGAGAGAGAATTACCGGTGTTCCTATTTCAATATATCGTTCCAGACCGATTATGTCATTATTGTACATTCGAACACACCCGTTTGAACAAAGCGTTCCAATGGATTGCTCATCGGCATTTCCGTGTATTGCTATTCCGGAGCCGATCCCCGGGGTTTTCCCTTTTTTCTCTTTTGCGTATCTCTCTTTGTCACTATCATTTGGATAATTGAGACCAAAATAACGGGGTCCATACACATTATCCCCCAAATCGACGCCGGGTTTTCCATATTTATGATGCCCTTCCCGGGAACTGAAATATACCCGGTTCATATTGCGCAATTTCTTATAAACTGCCGAATCTTTATGAGCATCCATGCTTAAGATCTCATTAATATAATATACCCCTTCAGGAGTTCTGGCGTCGCCCGCGTGGATCTTTGCTTTTCTGTCGGGATTCGCCCCATACCCTATTGTATATTCTGCTGTTTTTTTAAGCTTCCGGTCGTAGACCGATAAGGAAAAATCCTTTTTACTCACATATACCAGGTACCTGGCTTTTGACACCCCAAGCACCATTCTTATATCTTGAACCGGGTCTTTCCCCCGGGAACAGGCGGCAGTCATTCCACAGAGCATACATAACAAAAATAACGCGACACCCTTATAATACACCACAACCCCTCTCCACCGATCACTGATTACCCGGCCCCCAGGGCCTTACTCTTACCGCGAAACCGGCGCGCTTCGCTTTTCCATACTGAGGATCTCTCTCATAACCTCTTCCGTTACATCATACTTCTTCTTCGCGTATACCACTTCATCCCCAATATTCAGTATATAATCGGCATCAAGTTTCTTTGCCACTGCCTTTACAGCGCTATTGATCTTGTTATACAGCTTCGATTTCCGGTATTCTTCGTCCTTTTTTATGCCCAAAAGTTTTTTTCTTTTCTCTGCCAGGTCACCGGTTATTTTTTCACGGTCTTCGGATTTGCCCGCAAGCTGCTCTTCAAGGGCGATAATAGATTTCAAAACAGCTGCTTTCGATGTCTCAATCTCCTGAGCTTCACGGTCCCTGCCTGCCACAGAGATATAAACAGCATTCAGATTGATATATCGTATTATAAGACGGCTTTTGCCCCCCGCTTTTGTTCCGCCAACGGAGGAACAGGAAGCAGCAACAAGTGCCGCTGCCAGGTACGGCAGAATACGTCTATACAATATTCTATCCATCAAAATCTCATATCACCGATACCAAATTGAAAGTTATACCCGCTAATATGCTTAAAACCATGGTCATAAACCAGTTTCCTGCCAAACCAGAACCTGAGCGGCATCATGGGAATCTGGATCCTGAAACCAAATCCGTATGAATAACGAAAATAGGACATTGGGCTTCTCTTAAAAAACTGGTCAAGAGTACGCAGGTCTCCGCTATTCACATTATCGTTATAATCCTGATGACTGCTGGTATCGCTTATTTCATTCTCAAACTGCCGCTTCCAGGATGAATCAGCCCAGAGTGAACCGGCATCAAAAAACCATGCCAGCCATAACATCTGGGGATGTATGGGGATCCTGAGCTCTACTCCATACAGTATCCGGTGATGCAGCCCCAACTGCCAGGATTCGGGAAGATCAGTGTCGTACAAACTCCATCCGCGAAGGCCCCGCTCTACACCGCCAATGAGCATACGGTCTTCGAATTCAAGCCAGGGATTGTCCTCATAACTCTGACTGACACTGCCCAGCGGCTTCATAATAAAATCACCACTGGCCCTGAATTCAAAAACACAGGGATGACTCTTTAAGAAAGGCAAATGAAACGGTGAGAAATAAAAATTCATTTCCGGCATCATCTTTACAAAGTGATCATCACCACCAATGATACCACCGGTAAAGCCTACATTGACACCTATTTTGGACCCACTTGTGGGATTTAAATAATTATCCTTTGAATCCCGGTACGCGTACATATATACTGTTCGTTTTTCCTGAACCGGCAGGGCTACCAGCCGGAAAACTTCATCACTACTGTTTCCGGTCGGATTCAAATAACTCTTAAAGGCATGCGACCACCGGGTTCCTACATTATAATAATACCAGAAACGATAACTTAAACCCATGGAATATCCAAACGACTGTTTCTCCACTTCTGCCAGTCTGCTGGAGCTGCTAAATATGGACGTTGCCTGCTGCTTATATAACTGGTAAAAAATTGACGCGTCAAACCCAACAGGGTAATCAAACAACCATCGTTCGGCAAAAGAAAGTGTCACCGATCGCCGCAAGGGGCCATATTCAAATTTTAGTCCAACCCGCTGGCCATTACCAAACAGGTTATTCTCTCCAATGTCGGCAAAAATGGAAAATCCTGTTGAGGTTCCATACCCGCCTCCAAGCGAAATTGTACCCGTCGGCTGCTCTTCCACGTCAAAAATGAGGTTCATATACCCTTCCCTGCTGCCGGGCCGTACATCGATATTAACCTCTTTAAAGAACTGTAAATTATAAACCCGCTCCCGGGAGAGCTGAACCTTGCTGTTGTCGAACAATTCCCCTTCTTTGACCAGAACCTCTCTTCGTATTACTTTATCTTTGGTTTTTTTATTTCCCTTAATAATAATTGATTCAATAAAAGCCTTTAGTCCTTCATGAATGGTAAAATGAATGGAAACATATTTCCGCTTTTCCTTTACGCCGTCTACTTCAACCTCTTTTTCAGTTACCGTCCTCTTTGGTACTACCCTGGCAAAGATATAACCCTTTGCCCCGTATCTCATGCTGATCATCTGCCGGTCGAGCTGGAACCTGGTATTATTAAAAATATCTCCATGATCATTTAATTCAAAATTATTCAAAAAATCTTCGGGTTTGTATACACTCGTTCCGTCTTTTTTGCCTATAATCTCCATGGAGTATTTATCAAAATAATAGATGTCTCCTTCACTCACCTTGATCGTAATAAAAATTCCTCTTTCATCCCTGGTTGTGGGATCTACCCATTCATAGTCAATTCTGTCTTCCAGTATCTGGGCATCAAGGTAACCAAGCTGCTTGTAATACGCTACGATTTTAGCCTTATCCTGTTCATAGATATCCTTTTTAAAAGAACCGTCATCAATAAAACCGTCTTCCTGGGTCTCCATTATACTCAGGATCTCTTCTACATAAACCTTCTTTGATCCCAGGAGAGAAATATTCTGGACCTTAATTTCCTCTCCCTCATCAATTATAACCAGAACCTTTACGCTGCTTTCCTCATCGGTGAGCCGTATAATTTTATAGGTAATAACCGCGTTAAAAAATCCATCGTCGTCATATTTGTCTTTTATCCGTTTAACACTCTTTTCAAGATGATCCTTCCGCAGCACACTGCCCTCTTTAAAGAGCAATAGTTCCGTCAGCTCACTCTCGATCATCTCATCCATTCCCTTAATCTCAATGGCCCGTATAAGCAGACGCTCTTTACAAATGAACCTGAGCTGAACCCCGCCCTGGAACTCTTCAATCTCAACACTGACACTCTCAAACCTGCCCTTTTTGAATATCTTTTTGATATCCTCTCGAACAACAACCGCCTTTAAAGGAGTTTCTTCATCTGTTTTCATTATATATCGAAGATCATTCTCATCGATATTGCTTAATCCCTGGAAACTGATCTTTTTTACGGTCCTTCCTTCGTATTTGGATGGCTGAGAAAATACTCCGGAAAAAATCCCGGAAAAAATCAATAATGATGAGAAAATAACAGCTGTGATTAATAACAACTTACCGGATACTTTTTGCGATATCTTTTTCATATATTCCCGTTTATCATTTTTTCATTGTTTATGGCCGATCTGCCCGGTATTTTGAGCAATCTCCGTGTGTAGCGTATTTAGAAAATAATAGCTTCAAGTCGTTTAACTTTTATCCCCTTTGGTGTCAAGTATCTTCTCAAAAAGTGTATTGTATTAAACCCGGGAGCAGTTTAATCTTTTAGGGTGCGCTCGGAAATTAGTCCCTGCTTTCCTGACATCGTTATAAATCCTAAAAGATTAAACTGCTCCCATAAAATCCTCTTCAGAATATACGACATGCTGCCATGATTTATGTTACAGGTATCTTTTAAAAAAAGTTCGAGGTTTGAAGTTTGCCGGTAATATCAATATTACACTAAAGAGGATACAAGTATGGTTAAAACTCCAGAATGGAGTTTGCAGGGCTATTTTACTGCCGAGAGCACTACTTTTGAGATTCCCGCCTGGTTCAGTTTATCAATTATATCAACAATCGTTTCATAGTGCGATACCTTGTCTCCGCGTATTATCACACTTGCGTCTTTTTTTAGTTTTCCTTTCATCTCTTGAAACTTTGTCATGATCGATTTTTTATCGTATTTTTTATCATTTATATAAATCTCATTTTCATTTGTCACCGACACAATGACATTTCCGCCCTGTGAAGACCCGGAATATTCAGCCCGGGGAAGATTTACCGGTATTTTCGACTCCGACCCCAGGCTTGACGTTACCATAAAAAAGGCAACAAGCAAAAAAACAAGATCAATTAATGCCGTCAAATCGATCAATGCCTTATGTTTTAGCCTGGTTTTAAACTTCAGGGCCATTATTTCCTCCGGAAAATAATTTATTCGATTTTATTAGTTAGATGATATATCAATAAAGCTGTTTGCTATGTGCTCTACTTCTCTTATATAATGCTCTATTTTTGATACCATGTAATTATAAAACATCAGTGCCGGTATGGCCACCAGAAGTCCAAGAGCTGTTGTTATAAGCGCCTGGGTAATCCCCCTGGCAAGCAATTCCTGGGCTGACGCGTCATACTGCGCAAGACTACTAAAGGATTTCATCATTCCGGTAACTGTCCCAAGAAGCCCCAGCATTGGCGAAACCGTGGCAATTGTCGATATGAGCCCGCCAAATCGTTCAATAGACCGGATCGACTTTTCCGAAAAATTCCGCACTCCCGACTCCACATCATCAAGAGAATCCCACACATCTACGGTCTTATATACCATATCAACCATAGGTCCCGAATAATTCGCGCACAACTTCTTTGCTTCGTCCTTCTTATTATCCCGGATATATTCCTTTACTTTTATAATCAAAAACCGGTAATCAATATTGATCCTGCGGTAAAAAATCATCCGCTCTATAAATACCGCCACCAGGATTATTGAACATATCACAATGGGCACAATCATTACCCAGAGTGGAATAGAATTAAACAATGATACAAAAATGGAATCGGCCATATACTACTCGCTCCTATATTATTATCCTCAGTCCGCCCAGAAATGTTCTGCCCGGTTCCGGATACCCGTCTCGATAGTTATACCTGGTATTATACAAATTGTTAAACTTTAAATAAACATAAAACGTCTCAAATGTCTGCAGCTGCAGCGCTACAGACCCAATTACAACTTTTTCCAGCTCAGTACTCGCTTCAGGATTAATATACACCTCGCTTAACAGGGTGTTCTCCCATTCCAGCTCCCAGCCGTCTCCACTATATTTTATTTGCCCGCCAACTGTATGTTCCGGCCGATACGTTATATTTTTATCTGCCCAGAAATAAAGAAACTGGTAGTTAACCCCCAGTTTAAGCTTACTTTCATATATCCGCACATCCACAGCCACATCAGCCTTCGCGTTAACCAGGTACGTTTCAATTGTTTGTGCGCTTAACACAGTGCCGCTTGCTATGGGATAAAAATTATAAAAATTATTATTTTTTTTCACCGAGCCGCTTCCCTTGAACCGGATCCTTTTTAAATAAACCGAGTCTTTATCCCCTTTTTTAAATGAACTGGAGTACTTTCCCTTAAGTCCGCTATGCAGCACCGTACCCGGCGGAAGCGTATAGGTTGGCATTATAAATTTTTGCTCAAAATAAAAATCTTCGGGCTTAAATGATACCAGGCTGTAGCCGCAAAACAGTTCAAATGACAATGATTTCGCCAAACTGCTTGTAATATTTATTTTCCCCGCAGGAAGAAATCCTTTAAAATTATTCCGGTCCTTATCCCAATCGGCTCCTGCCTTCACCCCTATTTTCAAATATTCCGTTAACCGAAAGTTCAACATCAATCTACTGCTCACATGCCGGTCATTGGATGCGCTTTCATCGGTATTTTGAGTTGAATAAAAATATTCCGTATAATTACACTGTATACCCCATTTATTTGACGCAGAGCCCACGTCTTCAAATCCCGCCTCTACATCTATCTTGTAAAAATCACTTTCTACGGAGTTATCGACATTCTGAGCTGAGACAAGCCTGTGTACATACTGAGCTCCTCCCAGATCAAAATTCCACCGCCGCTGGATTCCGGGATGATCCGGTTTATACTCATTCTTTAATTCGACAATTATCTTGTCCTTTTCCTCACGGCTATATACGGAATTGTTGAACATACCATGCGATTCATTGTTAACCTGAAACGTTGGAATAAATTTCCAGGTTTCGGACAGATCGGCCTTTGCGGTAAATCCAATCTCACTCTCATAAAAACTCGAATTTTCATACCCAAAGTCATTCGACCTCTTCAGCTCCGAGTTAAGCTGGTACGTAAAACTTTCCAGGTTCTGGATTATACTCAGCATGGTTAAAATATTATTGTACTCCCCATACAACATCCTTGCGTCAATATTGACATTCTTCGCCTGCTGCTTCTCCTTATCTTTCTCCCCCTGCTTCTCCTTCTCCTTTGCCGTGGGAAGAACAACTGATTCCGGCCCCCCTTCTACAGGATCACCGGTTAAAGGATTTCCCGTTACCGGCATTGTTCCGGAATCGGGATTCACCTCTTCCTGGGAAAAACCGCTTGTGGAATAGAGCTGCCCCAAAACAATAACAAGGCAAAAACAAATAAAATATATTCCTGTTTTCTTTCTCAATAATAGCATACACATGAACCACTAACCAAAATATATCGCGCAGCATGTATGGAATACGTATTTCGAATCAGCCATATCATGCCTGAGAGCCTCTTAAATTTAATTTGTTACAAATTATTCCCGAAAAATCAAGAAAATCAAAATCCGGGATATAGAATGTAGTAAGCCATATAGAATTCTCTATATGGCTTACTATACTATGATTTTACGCAGCCCCTGTCAAGAGGCTATTAATTTTTACCGGTGAAAAACGAGCTACTTAAGCTCTCCGGCTTTATTCTTCATTTCCCATACAAACCCGGCGTCTTCTCTGCCGAAATGTCCGTAATTAGATGTCTTTCGGAATATAGGATTTAACAGGTCAAGTGTTTCAATGATTCCTACCGGTTTCATATTAAAAACATCATTTACCCGCTTTGCAATCTCGTCTTCCGAAATTGTTCCTGTTCCAAAGGTATCAATCATAACCGATACCGGGTCCGCAACCCCAATAGCATAGGCAAGCTGCACTTCACAACGGTGCGCAAGTCCTGCTGCAACGATATTTTTTGCAATATATCTTCCCATGTATGCTGCTGACCGGTCTACTTTGGAAGGATCTTTTCCTGAAAAAGCTCCGCCGCCATGCCGTCCCATGCCGCCATAGGTATCAACAATAATCTTTCTTCCCGTAAGTCCTGTATCTCCATGAGGTCCGCCGATTACAAATCGACCTGTTGGATTTACATATATTTTTGTGTTGTCATCAATAAACTGAGCCGGAATTATCTTCTTTATTGTTGTTTCCACAACTCCTTCGTAAATCTCTTTCAGATCCACATCCGGTGTATGCTGAGTTGAGATAACTATGGCGTCTACCCTTTTGGGTTTGTTATCGACATATTCTATTGTAACCTGTGACTTTGAATCAGGTCTTAAAAAAGTCAGCTCTCCGCTTTTCCGTACATCAGCCAGTTTTTTTACCAGCTTATGAGCCAGTAAAACAGGCATCGGCATAAGCTCATCTGTTTCAGCTACAGCATAGCCAAACATCATTCCCTGGTCTCCTGCTCCCTGATCGGTATGCAGACCTTCTCCTGCAGTTACTCCCTGGGATATATCAGCTGACTGGGCGTGAACATGGACATCAACCTTACAGGTTTTAGCATCAAATCCTATTTCCGGATCATTATACCCTATATCCGCCACCACTTCTCTTGCGACTTTCTCATAATCAACATCTTGCCCCGATGTTATTTCTCCTGATAATACTATCCGGTCTGTCGTAACAAGTGTCTCAAGTGCCACTCTTGACTTCTTATCTCCGCCAATATGCGCATCAAGTATTGCGTCGGAAATCTGGTCCGAAACTTTGTCCGGATGTCCTTCTGATACAGACTCTGAAGTAAAAATATAGTCTTTTACCATTTTCTTCCTCTCCTGAAATTTTTTCGCACTACAAAAGACAGGTATTTTACCTATCCCTCCATACCGCTTTTCATATTATTTTTTCCAATAAATACACTCGGCAGGACAACCTTCAATTACTTCCTGAATTTCATCCTCACCTGCTCCGGTACTATTATGCACCTCGCTTATTCCCTCTGAATTGATCCTGAATACTCCCGGCAGCGCGTCTATACAGTACTCACACCCGGTACATTCACCAGGATCAATATACAGTTCTTTCGACATAACTTATTCTTCAGCAGCAGGCTTTTCCTCTGCCGCTCCCTCTGTTTTTTCCGTTGCTGCTTCTTCAGTTGCCGCTTCTCCCGTTTTCAGTCCTTCTTCAACTTCCCCGGTTTTTTCTTCGGCAGCTCCCTTCTTTTCATCTTTTCCTTTATCCAGAGTTCCGTCCTCTGCCGCACCTTCCGCCCCGGTCTGTTTTTTCAAAGAGACGGTTTTGGTAGATTCCGCTACTGCCAGGCCAAGAGAACCAACCATAAATAATCCGATCATAACTGCCGTTACCTTGGTTATAACATCAGCAGTTGATGACCCGAATGCCGATGAACTTGATCCGCCCAGGATCCCCATTCCGGCACTCTTGTCCGATTGCAGCAATATTACAATTACCAATAATACACATAATATCACAAATAACACTGTTGAAACTGTTACTAAAACACCCATAATAATCCCCTTCGTATTTTCAATATGGCCGGTGCATTTCACCGCCACTTCTTATCTATTTTACATTAATTATATCAAGGAAAGAATCAACTTTTAAACTGGCTCCTCCAACCAGTACGCCGTCAATATTTTCCAGTTTGTACAAACCGGCTATATTGTCGGGCTTAACCGAACCACCATACAATATCGGGAGCATATCTGCCGCTTCCTGATCATACATTTCTGCCAGAAGCTTTCGGATATTCGCGTGTACCTCTTCGGCAATCTCAGGTGTTGCCACCTTTCCTGTTCCAATGGCCCATACCGGCTCATACGCGATTACTACAGTATCCAGTTTTTCTTTTGGTATATCTTTTAACGCTCCCTTAATCTGCCTCGAAACCACCTCATCAGTTGCTCCGCTCTCCCGCTCCTCAAGCAGCTCTCCCACACAGATCATTGGCGCGATACCATTTTCAAACGCTGCTTTTACCTTCTTATTTACCTCTTCATCTGTCTCTCCAAATACATGCCTTCTTTCGGAGTGACCAATAAGAATATAAGCACTTCCCGTATCCTTTACCATTTTCGGAGAGACCTCACCGGTAAACGCTCCCTCTTCCTCATAATGCATATTCTGAACACCTACGGAAATCGAGGAATTTTCACACAACTCTGCCATACTCCTCACATAAGGAGACGGTGGAAATACGACATACTCCCGGTTATTCACCACATCTATACCATCCAGAAGCCCCTTAACCAGCTCAACCGCTCCATTATAGGTCTTGTACATCTTCCAATTTCCGGCAAAAACCTCTCTTCTGCTCATATAATACCTCAATTTTTAATTAAAAATTTATAATTCCCCAAAAATTGTGCGGCAGAGATTCCCTGCCGCATAATTTTTGAAAAACAATATAGAATTATACTGTCAAATATTATTTATATATATTTAATATCAATATTATTTTATTTATTTGACAAAAAAAAATACATCAGACAAATAGGCGGGTTTACCGGCCGGACGTACTCCCGGCCGGTACTATATACAATCTATTTCATAATATACTTTATAAGATCCACAACCCGTACGGAATACGCCCACTCATTGTCGTACCAGCTTAATACCTTGACCAGGTTTCCGCCAACGACTGTGGTGCATCCGGCATCAACAATAGAGGAATGAGAATTCCCGGTAAAATCTATCGATACCAGGGGCTCCTCACAAAACTGCAGAACTCCCTTCATCGGCCCTTCTGCCGCCTCTTTCAGCGCCGCGTTTATTTCTTCCTCTGTTACATCTTTCTCGACATTACATACAAAATCAACGATCGATACATCGGGTGTTGGTACTCGCATTGCCCCGCCGTCCAGTTTCCCTTTTAACTCGGGAATTACCAGGGCCACTGCTTTTGCCGCTCCTGTTGTTGTTGGGATCATTGACATTGCCGCTGCCCGTGCTCTTCGCAAGTCGGAATGAGGCAGATCAAGAATTCGCTGATCATTTGTATAGGAATGAATCGTTGTCATGCATCCTTTTGATATGCCAAACTTGTCATTTATGACCTTGGCTACGGGCGCAAGACAGTTTGTTGTACAGGAGGCATTCGACAAAATATGATGCTCATCCTTGTTGTACTTGTCTTCGTTAACTCCCATTACTATGGTTATATCTTCATCTTTTGCAGGGGCGGAAATAACCACTTTCTGCGCTCCCGCTTCTACGTGCCACATTGCTTTGTCTTTGCTTCTAAAAAACCCGGTTGCTTCAACAACAACTTCTACTCCCTCTTCTTTCCAGGGCAGCTCCTTTGGATCCTTCTGAGAATGGACCTTTATTGTTTTTCCATTTACAATAATTGCCCCCTCTGTTGAGGAAACCTCTCCGTCGAATACTCCAAAAACCGAATCATACTTAAACAGGTGTGCCAGGGTCTTCGCGTCGGTCAAATCATTGATACTGACAACTTCCACGTCACTATACTGCGCAGGATCCTTAAGGATCGCCTTTAATACATTTCTTCCAATTCGTCCAAAACCATTAATCGCAATTTTTATACTCATATTTTCCTCCTGAGGAATTTTAATTTTGATTGTGATAATTATTTTCTATTTTTTATATTCAAACTTGCCATAAGCTAACATAAGTCCAGCCTTTTGTCAAGTATTTCAATACTAAAACGGGAGTAGTTTAATCTTTATAGGGTGCGCTCGGAAATTAGTCCCTGCTAAAACCCGATCTCTTTAAAAAAATCGTCCACAGTGCTGTTAAATTCCCGGTGATTATCCAGGAATGGGACGTGCCCGTCTTTATCATAGACTACCAGCCGCGCGTCCTTCAGGATTCCTTCCATGACAGCCGTATTCTCCACTCTCACCACTTTATCCCGCTTGTTTGCCACGATCAGTACGGGCTGTGTTACTGTTTCCAGCTGTGCCGTATAATCCACCCCTCTGCATATTTCAAGGTCATTCCTGATTATTTCCTTATATAACGGGGGCGGAGACTGTTTCAGCATTTCCGCGAATAATACCCCGTTCCTGCCAAAGACCATTTTCAGGGAAAAATCTACAAATGAGTCAAATTCATTCTCCAGCATATCCGTCAATTTTGCCGATACCGGCAGCACCGGTCCTGTTGATATGAGGATTATTCCCTTTACCATGTCCCTGATCCCGGCATATATATCCAGGCTCACGGCTCCTCCCATTGAATGACCTGCCAATACCACCGATTCCCGGCCTCCCTGCCGCAGGTTCTCCTGCTCAAAAACCGCTCTTACTGCCAAACCATAGTCGTTCCATTCCGGGATTTGCCCCGCATTCGATCTGCCGTGACCGGGTAAATCGACTCCAATTACCCGGTACTGCCGGGAAAAATACTTTAACTGGTAATGAAAAAGCTTTGAGTCTCCCCCTGCCCCATGTATAAACACCAGCACCCGGCCGCCTTCCCCTCCTGCCCGGTAAACTACCTCTCCCGTGGGGATTGCTGTTTTTAGGATCTTGATTTTCATAACACGGGCACGGCACGCCGTGCCCCTACCGCCCTCCTGCCATTTGGCAAAAATAAAACATTTGACGTTTTCCGACCATTTTGCAAAAATTGTCTAATTATAAACCAATTGATCTATGGAAACAATAAAAAAAATAAATATCTGCCAGCCCGGGCACAATGCTTCCTGTGCTCTCTGCTGCGGCAGTCACAATTATAATGATTCTCATAACTCAATTGCCCGTATCTTTCGCCATCGCACGGGAATTTTCAACAATCCCGACAATATCCCCCGGGAAAACAGTACTTCCACATCCCGGCATACCTCACTTGATGACCGCCTTAAACAGAGTTCAAGCCCCAAACGATTTGATGACGGGATTCAGTGCCATTTTGTCGGGTATCTCAACAACCGGGAACCGGCTATTGGCTGCCTGGCCTACTCTAACAAGGATGTTTTTCTTCCGGAACAAAAATGCTTCTTCTCCAAAACATGCCGGAGCTTCTCATGCCTGGCCCGGGAGATCCTTTCGGACATTGAAATTCTCTTCGCGGCAAAACTTATGCGCGACTGGTTCTATTACAGCCTCTTCATTAACGATATCAACATCCTGAAAGATACCTGCAAAAACTACAAAACCCCGGAAAATTTACCGGGGAACATTCTTGAATCAATTAAAAAAGAACTGGATAAAGCTATCGCTTAAGGCAAGCCTCATTAATGCCGTTCACATATTCGGGCGCCAGGTTCCCTACAAATTCCGATCCGCCAAACAGATCTCTTTGCGTGTAAAAACTTAATCCCTGCCGGTGATTAAAAAGCTGGTTCCAATCTTTCAAAAACAGAGATGCCAGCGGCAGATAGGACCAATGCCACCGTTCTTCATTATAACCGGTCTTTCGCCCTGCTGTATAGGGCTGGCAAAAACCAAATCGATGAGCATTCTTTTTAAGCCAGGTATAGACTATTTTTCCCTCTCCTGACTTAAAATACTCATTTGTGAGGGTGTTTATATCAAAATCGGTTCCCCAATGATGCCGTGATGTTCCCGGCATTGAAGAAAACCGTAATATTTCCCGTGCTCTCTTTACCGGGTCCTTTATTGCCCGGTTTAAGCGCTTCCCGCCAACTTTCGTATTCCCATTCCATTTATTGTTCCAGATCCGCTTCTGATCATCAAAATTCCTCGTTGAACTCCGTACCCGGAATTTTACCCGCGGATTATCCAGCTGAAATTCTATATACATGTCTCTCAAAGCTAATGCTGCTTTTTTCCGGAGATAATGAGCTTTATTGTCTACCGGTATGCCCATATCCTTTAAGGATACAAAAACCTTTTGCTTTCGGGGCGAAAACCGTCCGGTTAAATAGACCAATGGTGATATATTTCCGTAAACAGACTCCCGCGCGTTCAGGTCACCTGCCGTATTTCCTTTTTCACATCCCTGTTCCATAAGCAATAGCATAAACAATGCAAACAGATATATTTTAGCTTTATTTTTTGTTACCACTAAAAATTCCAAATTAGATTCGTCTTTTTCCGAATAAAAAAATGCGGTTCTCTGAGGTTCTCGGAACGGTTTTATATAGAAACTCCTGCCTCTATATAAAACCACCCCGGCTTTTAAATCTTAATGATTTTCCATCTGGCTTGCAGCTGGGGGATATGTCCCCTTCTTTCTCCGGTAAACAGCAATAGCAAACCGTATACATCCCGAAACACATACAAACCCGGCAATGATTGAAGCAATATATATTATATTCTTAACCAGGACATGGTATTCCAACATGAAATCCATAATAGCTTTATCCATTGGAAGCTCCTTAATAGATTATTTTATAAATTAATTTCTCATTTATAACAATTATAATAATGTTTTATAAATATGCCTCTTGCTGTCAAATATTAAATCGTTCAAAATGACTGAATAATATTTTTTTTGCTTGATATCCCTATGCTGTTATGCATATTCTATTTTATGTTATGATTTAACACGAGGACTATATGAATAATATTAAAATTATCACAAAAAATATACCATTTCTTTTATTTGTACTTCTTTTTTCCTGGTCTATTGCCGGTTCCATATCATGCAACAGGGAAAATCCGGACAATAAGAGTATTGGTCTTGAATCGAGTTGTGCCGACGGCAAAGGTGACCGCACTAATACGGTTCTGTATCAAAATCGTAGTGTTCCAAATAAAAATTACAATAAGAGGTAATCCCGTTATGACGCGTTTTTTTATTATTGCTCTTTTTCTTGTACCTGTTCTCTTTTCCTGTTCAAAGAGCGCTGTTGATTATCAAAAACCGCTCATTGGCTCCTGGGAACTGGTTGGCGACAACTGTGATGAGACGGGGAACTGTAAAAAAGAAATCATGAACGATGAATTAAACAGGAATGTTTTCTCTGACGATGGTACGTATTCCAGTCAAAAGAGCAGCCTGCGTTATTCGGTCCTTAAAAATAAGATCACTTTTTCTTTTGGCAAGCCCCCCAAAGAGATGAATACCTGGGAGATTATTTCCCTGAACGAAAAAGAGATCCTCTATAAAGATACTGAGCTGAACTCTATTCGAAAGCAGATCAAATCGAAATAAGCTCCCGGCTACTGCCGGGGCTTATTCCGCCCTTTTACCAGCCCCATTATCAGTATAACAAGCCCTACAACAAACAATATGGGGGGATAAATAGTAATACGGTCCAGTACCAGGGCGGCAAAGAACCAGGTTAGTGCAATTACCATCAATATAATTCCGCCAATGGCTCCTTTTTCCATCCCTTTCCCTTCCGGTCCAAGGTATCCTTCAAAACGTTTATCGGCCTCTACTTTCTCCTCTTCCGCTTCTAATTCGGCCAGCTCCGCGCCCGGCTTCCCAATCACGGTCTTGTTCCCCAAAAAATTCTTCTTATAATAGGTAAACAGGTATACCAGCAACACTATGGGGTATAGTCGGACCAGAAACGCAACAGGATTGTACAATATATATTCCATCATAAATCCCCGTATAGCTATATAAAAAAAATATAGCGTCAAATCCAGCAGTGCATAAATAATTCCCATTACAAATGCCGGTCTGTAATGCATCTTGAGAAACCGGATCCCGCTCATCACCAATAGGGCAATGAGTCCCGGTGATATGGCAAAAGACAAAAAATGTAATCCCATTGAGTGAAACGCATACCGAAAACTCATGATCCAATAATAACTGAGATTCGCGGCCAGTAAAAAATTCGCCGCCGCAAAAATCGTCAGGCTCACATGCCGCTGTGTTGTTGTCATTGTTCCCTCCTTCCGCACTTTCGGTTTAATTGATTATATTTATTTTTGGGTTGATGTCAATTAAGAAACTCTTTTTGCTTCTACGCCAGATGCAGCCCGCAGTACTATTTAGTCTCTGATCTATATTTTTCCCGCTACACAGGGTCGATCGTGTCTTGATATACCGAAAAACGTCATTCGGAATGTAACCTATGGCCGGAGCGATGCCTCCGC
>JAAENB010000955.1 GCA_024224995.1 bacterium
ATTGGAGGCATGCCTCTCCCGCTACACAAAAACGTCTCGCAGAAACCAACCCCGGCAAGAATCCCCGGCACCCAACCCGTAAAGGCGTTGCACGCAACGTCTCTCCTTCCCCGGAAACCACTCCTCCGAAGTATCTCCACAAACCCAACCCGGTATCACCACAGTTTCTGACCTATTTTTTCCGCCCATCCGGTGTCTGAGCGGAGCCGAAGACCCCGGCCAGCTGCTCTTAACAAACGGGACTGAGCACCTCTTCCTTCGCGGTAAACCCGGTTAACAGCTTCAAAAAATAAACAGGAATAAGCCAGCTGAAACCCGGAGGGACAGGCATATACATACTTATCGCTATCATGGAAACAACCAGGAGCATGGAAAATGTTCTCTGAAATGAAACCGGTATATTGATCAAGATGAGCGTTAAAACAGGGAGCGCTCCATAAACGATTAATCCAAAAGTCCGATGATCCGGAGAAACATTATTCATTACAAACGAAAGTGTAACCAGTACAGCAGCAAGCACAATCTCAAAGGCGATAACTATCTTTTCACCGGACTTTGAAAGTTTTCTTTTTCCGGTTTCGGGATTTATTTCGAGAAACTCAACATAGAGGAAAAAGCTAACAAACCAATAGATAGAAAGCCCCAGCAGCATGGGACCGTTATTAAAAAAGATGAGCATTAACGGATGAATATGCTGCAAGTTATGATGAAAAAAATGCAGCGTGCTCTTTTCACCGGCCTGCCGAATCTTAATTGCTTTATGATTATATCCCAGAACACCGCCGCCTAAATCCCATGAGATCAGCGCAGCCGCAAGGATTTGGATCCATGACCAGTGAAGATTCGCGATAAACGAATATAAAACAATGGCACCGGCAAACAAAACAGAAAAAATATAAGAAACAAGAACCTGTTTCCCGGTCCATTCTTTACCGGTAGTCCGGACCCAGCTATCGTAGAAATACGTTAAAATTTTATTTAACATGAGTATACCTCGCAACAGCCTCGCGGCCGCCTTTTATTTTATAACAATCCTCATAGTTCTCTTCATCTACAGCGCAGTCTTCAGGAGTCCGAATTCGAAAAACGTGATCACAATAGGAGTCACCAACACCGATAGTCTGTTTTCTGCAAAAAACCATATTGGGAAAATCGGAGTCGAATTCAACATGGTCGGCCAGGCAGGTAAAAGCGGCATATGATTTAAGCCCGTAGGCTTTAAGCACCTGGATATAAGCGCATTTGCTAACATGGAGCCTGGCCTCAGTGCGGTCATCGGAAATAAACCATTTTCCTTCAAAGCCTTTCTCTTCACCCACATAATCGGCCAGGTAATTCGACAACTGCCGGATCACATCCAAAATATCGGTCAGATTTTCGATAGGGTGAAATTCCTGTTTTAGATAGGGCAGGGTGATAGGGATCGCGGCCAGTCCCATAACTTCATCGGCCTTTTCCGTGCCAACGGATTTTTTTAGAGAATTAAACATGGTAATGACCAGGGAAAATTCTTTGAATATCATTTTAAAAAATTCTTCTTCCGCGCTGCTTTTTAAATTAAAATATTCGGGATGCCAAACGGGTTTGTTAAACACGCTGTCCCACAGAATAGATCTTAAAAATATCCATGAACCTTTAAAAAAATTGGTACCTTTTCGAAGAGCAGTAAAAATCGCTTTCATGCTGCCAAGATAAAAGAGCAGGGGCGGCATGGACTTCCTCGTAGGCGCAGGCCATTCACTGAGATCCTTTTCACGCATAATGCTGCCCGAAACAGCAAGCCCCGGTTCTGCTGCTGTTGTTTCTTGTTCTTCCTGTTGATTGATAATCACAATTAACCTCCATAAATTATACTAACCGTTTAGTATGTTTCTGTATGTAATATACTAAACGGTTAGTATGTCGGCAAGTCTTTTTTTAAAATCTATTGATTTTTTATGAATCCCGATTTAGAGTATAACAATGAAAACAGCAATTAAAAAAAGGTTCCTCCTTGCATGGCTATTATCAGTAATGCTGATAATCGTTCATTGTACAACCACACCCTTACGTCAGGGCTGGGCCGATAATGAGACTTACATAATCTCAGCAGAGGGGTCTCCTTCGCCCGGGGTAACCGGCACCGCCGATATGAAGAAAAGCGCGAAAGAGAATGCTCTTGTTAACGCGCAAAAAATGTTCAAAGAAAAAATACTGGGCTTTCACTATGAGGGCGCCTCCTTTTCAGGGAAAGATCCCCTTGAAAAAATGCGCGCGGCTATTGAAAGAGATTTTGATGCCGTAAGTAAAAGCGGGGAAATTATTCGAGAATCTTTTGATGAGAAGAATAATTGCCGGATCATGTACCGGGTTAAAAGCTCGAATCTCCGAAAGAGAGTGGAGCGGCTTAATTGGTTTGAGTGAAAAAACAGGAGAAAAAAAAAGGTGCAAGGAAAAAGGTGAAAGGGGTTCAGCCCGGGTATTATTGCCCGGAGGGTTCGGTACGTGTAGGGGCACGGCGTGATGCAGCGGATCATCCGCCCGTGCCCCTGCGCGGTGTTTATTTGGGGGTCACACCTCTGTGGTGTTAACCCGGGATAAAATCTTCGGAAACAAGCCCGTAAAGACGTTGCACTGCAACGTCTCAAAACAGACCCCCTGTTTAAAGGAGTTTCTTAAGAGCACCTGACCCCGCCCCGGCGGGGAAAAATACGAAAGAAACTGTGTCGACACCGGGGTCAATTTTACGAAGATGCTCCGGCAAAGGTTCTGGTCCTGAGAGACGTTGCAGTGCAACGCCTTTACTGGCTGGTTCTGTGAAGACGCTTCGTGCAGGGGGTCTGTTTGAAAGAGTTTCTTGAGAGAGCAATCGACCCGGCCTAAATCCCGCGCAA
>JAAENB010000956.1 GCA_024224995.1 bacterium
GTATACATCATCTCATGAAGATTTTATGGATGGTGGTCATAGTTGTTCAACAATTCAGTATCTGGAAGTGGGCGATTCTTTGAAAGTCGAAACTGTTAGAAGAATTAGAGTCTGTGAGAAAATTTATTTTGGAGTTAGAGACATTTAAATCCAAATTTTTCAAAATTACGACCTCAGAGCTCTTATAAAGAGCTCTAAGGTCGTAACCCTGTTTAGAGCCTTCAAGTAGAAGAGCTCCAATCCGGTCTTCATCTTTTAAAGAGCTCTGAGCCGGGTTCGAAATATTTGCATTAGATTTTTCTAATTCCCAAACGAACATGCTTACAGGTCGAATAAAGAGCCGGGTTGTAGACTCTCAGAGTATCTCCCACTTCCAGGTACTCTACAACGGTACAACTAAAAGTCCCTGTACCTGCATAATCCAGGGATGAATGCGCTATCGTTTCATCATTTTTCCTAAATCCAATCCCTTTAAATTTATCTGTACTTGTACCACCTGAAACAGTTGCAGTGTAATAACCAGCCTCCTTAGCAGTAAATGTACCGGTCGAAGGATTGTATTCGTCTTTCTCGTCTCTTATTTCTGCTAATAAATAGTATCTGCCGGAAAGTACAGGAGTCAGGGAATAGGCAGTAATCCCTGTCTTCGCTTCAGGAGCCAATACCCCATCCATCTCAGCCTTCGTATAAACCCCTGAAGCATCAGCTTTCGATGTTTCCAATGCAGTTATCTGCACAGCCTGCGTATCAATAGTATTCTGCATCTGTGCAACAGTATCCTGATAATCCCCAATAGAACCGGTCTGTGTATTCACCGTATCCTGCAGCGTCTTTATCCGCTCTTCCATAGTAGAAAGTTTTTTATACATATCGGAAAAGCTGAACCCCATACTGTCCCCATCGGAAGAGCTGCCGTCATCACTGCCCAACCCCTGCTCACACCCTGAAAAGGCCACACCGCAAAAAAGAACCAAAAACAAAATAGATACAAATTTCTTCATTATCATTACCTCACTAAAATATTTAATATACCGCTGTACCCAGAAAACAGCGAAAAGAGAACGAAA
>JAAENB010000957.1 GCA_024224995.1 bacterium
AGCAAAGTGTTTCCGCTTGCAATAGCGCCTAAAAATATGCGAGGCTCATTATTTCTGCGGTTTATGTCAACGGGATGGCGAATAACTCCACCGCTTCGATGATCAAACAGCTTGTCATATTTTGATGCTGGTCGTTTCCATTCTTCTCCCCGTATTCTTATCCCTTCATCAATATAATCATTCCATGGAAATTTATTCTCTTTCTCCTCACGGCAAAGGACTTTTGCGGCCTTTAAAAAGCCGGCTTTTGGCGCACGCGGAGGGTTTCTGTATTGGATTTCCTTCGCTTTTGAGATAAAATCGTATTGTATGACACCTTTTTCGTCACATACAACTATATCACCCAGACGCACATGATGCTCAGGCTTTTCCGGATAAGGAACGGCACCTGCTATGCCTACCATGACAAATGTGTCCACTGTCGGAAATTTCTGTCTGAGCTTTTCAGCACAAAGAGCAGCCATATTGTTTCCCATGCCCGCCTCAGCCAATATCATATTATGAGCTCCTACCTCTTTGGAATTAATTCTGCCAAGCAGACATTTTCCTATGCCTTCAATAAATCTTTCTTTTCCGCTGTCGAACATGGCTTTCACAGCCAAATATTCTTTGCCCAGAGCGGTAACTATGCCAATTGTCGGGAT
>JAAENB010000958.1 GCA_024224995.1 bacterium
CGGCAGGTGCGGCAGGTGCGGCAGGTGCGGCAGGTGCGGCAGGTGCGGCAGGTGCGGCAGGTGCGGCAGGTGCGGCAGGTGCGGCAGGTGCGGCAGGTGCGGCAGGTGCGGCAGGTGCGGCAGGTGCGGCAGGTGCGGCAGGTCACTGAGCGGAGCCGAAGTGCCGGACCTTCTGAAACAGCCTCCTCAGCGCCCGCATCTCATACCCATAAAGACTCAGCTTAAACTGCTCCCCCGCTCCGGGCATGTCAGTGCGATATAATTCTTAAGGAGAGTTTCTTCTCAAAGTGTTCGTTTTAAGAATGGCTCTCCGTAAGGATTGTCAGGAAAAGCCTCATCTCTTGCAGGAGATGAGGCTTTTTTATTTAAAAAGACTAGTAGTTTGTCCTTTAAGACTCTCACGCCGTCTTTTGTTTACCAAAACTAGTCTTAAAAGATTAAAAGTCAACAAAAATTTATTGCTTTTTTATAAAAAGATGCCATTATATGGCCCGGTTTATTAAATTTTTATCAGAGTGGTTTACATGTCTATTGGCAGCAAAATCAGGGAAATAAGAAAAAGCAGGAACTTTTCACAGGGTGATCTGGCCGAACGTCTCGGAGCTTATCTTACAAATATCAGCAGGTATGAACGGGATTTGCAAATTCCCTCTGCCGAAATTATCAAAAAATTAGCTGTTATTTTTGAAGTCTCCGCAGATTATTTTCTGTTCGATGAGGTGAGTGAGTCCGCTTCAGCCAAGATCAAAGATAAGACTCTGCTGGAGTTTGTTGAAAGGGTGGATAACCTGCCCAATGAGCAGAAGAAGCTTGTTGTTGGGGTCATGGACGCGGTTTTGTTTAAGTATGAGGTTAAGAGGATCTCTTCGAAGGGGTGATGTTCGATATTTACACAAAAAAAATGCCCCCTCACACCCTCCCGACTCATAAATCACGATTCATTAAATCCTTAATAGTAGGATCAACATCAGAATCATCATCTTCTTTTTCCGGGTTCAGTCTCCTATTAATTTCATTAACTGCATCATAAGCTTTGTCTCGAACAGTTTCTGCTTTATCATATTTTGCTGCTTTTTTTAAAACAGGAATATCTTTTTCATTCCCAATTAAACGTAATTCACTAATAGCTTCTTTCCTTACAAGAAAATCCTTATCATAAAGGACCAACTGTCTTAATATTTTTTTTGACGGCTCATTTCCAATTTTTCCTAATGAACTCATTGCAGTAAAACGAATTCTCCTATCCCTGTCGTAAGCTGCTTTTTTCAAAATTGCAATATTCTTTTTCCCATCTAAATACATCAGTGTTTTAAGAGAATAGTCTCTTAAGTCAAAAGACGTTTTTTTGTCCAAGAAAATTGATATAATACTTTTGCGAGCTTTGGTATATTGAAGCTTGTTCAATACATACATAGAATCCTGTCTTATTTTATCTGACTTCTTTTTCTTTGTAATATTATTCAATATTTGATCAGCAACCGGTTTTCCAATAAGAGCCAATAACTCTACATCATCCTCATCATTACCGAATAATTTATCCGATATCAATACTGTTAACAATCTTTTGTTATTGTGGTATTTTAGAACTCTTTCTCTTTGCATATATGATAACGACTTATATTTATTAATTTCCCTAAGTATCTCCTCAATTTCTTTATTTGCGTCTTCACATAATTTCTCCGGATTATCATCTGTAACCAAAAAGGTGTAATTTCCGTCATTGGAAGCAGCCCAACATAAAAGATTGTTAACAACAATATAAGTTATATCTTTATATGAACCTTTTAAGGGGCCTTTTTGAATGATTAGCCGCACATTTTCCTTTTCTTCAAGATACCATGTTGAATCCTGAATTTGAATTTTATCACCAGCGCGATTAAGAATTTCATATGTTAGCGATTTAAGATCAAAGGTTCCCTTGATATTTTTTTTATAATCAACATATTTCTTCCCCGGTAAAAAAATCTCCAGGAATTTTACTCTTGTATTGGCATCAAGTTTAAGAAGGATGTTCTGTAAGTCACTCATTGGGATATTATTTTCCAACAGGGCCAATAAGTTTGTTATTTTCTGCGGGAGTGATTCCTCTTGTTGTTTCTTCAAGAAGTAATTTATATCAAACTTGCCGTAATCAAACGCTCTTTTAGTTTCCGGAGTTTCTTCTGTTAGATCTATAATTTTATTATATACATCACGTATATTTAATAATAAAAATATAAATGAGGCTAATGCTAAAACTGCAAGAATTTTTTTATTTTTTTCTCTTTTCTCTCCACTCATTTTTCTATCTTCCTCTGTTAACAGCGTCAAGATAGGGTTTTGGCAATTTTCTTTTCTTCTTTTTCAGTTTTCTCTTTGCTTCTTCAATTCTGGGTATTATAATTCTAACTACTTTTTTTTGATATTCAACATTTTTAAATACCGTTTTATGCAGTCTTTCTTCCAATTCCGTTAGGACCTTAACAGCCCGGGGATCTTCCAGGTACTCAAACGCATAAATGATAGAGTTAATACGACTCATTTCATTTAAATAAAAATTTCGGTTCAGAAGCTTTACCAGGAAGTCAAACACGTCCGGGTGCCCGGTCTGGCCTAATGAGCGGACTGCGTTATATGCGACTGTATCGTTTCTATCATATGCCGCTTTCATTAACGGTTTTATTATTTTTGGATCTTTTTTAAAAGAATCTAATATCTGGGCAACTGCTTCTCGGATATCATCATTCTTGTCCGATAAAGCTTTTATCAATGGATTAAGCGCTTCATAATCCTTAATTTTTGTAAGGATAAATATTGCCTCGGTTCTGAGTCTAATTTCGTTTTTATCATTTTGAAATTCCTGAATCATAAACCTGGTAATATCTTTTGATTTAATTGATAATACATCTGATATATAATTTTTATTCCCATTATATCTATTTGTAAATTCGTTAAATAATAATCTTAATACCGTTTCATCCATAATATATTTATCTCGTACTGCATTTATTGCATTCCTGGCAATATCTCTATTCGAATTTTCCATGTCTTTAAAGAGCTTTTTGATCTCCTTTTCTTTATAGATGAAATATTTCTCAGGATCTCCGGGCGCAACAAGCAGATTCTTCCATTCAGGTAATATCGCACAAATTTCGTTGTCTATAACTATATATCTTGCATCTCTGTATTCTCTTTGTGTTTTGATTCCTTTCCCAGGAAGACCGTTTTTTATAGTAAGAACACTGTTTTTTATGGACCACTTTGATTGTTCCTCTTTTTCTATTGCTATTTTGACATTATTATTTACCTTATAATTCATGCTTTTCTCGTCCATACTGCCGGTTATCTTTACTTCATTATTAAAGATAAATTTTTTACCCGGTAAATAATAGCCCAGGTATTCAATTCGAGTTTCATGATTCTGTCGTAACAGCATATTCAGTACCGGGATTATATGCTTATTATTTTGCGATAATTCATATAGATCTTTTGCTTTTCCCGCGTAGGTTTTACTTTGGAGCTTGTTTTCAAATTCTATATAAAATTCTTCACTGACTTCAGATTGAGGGAGGTCGTTTTTACAAGCATTGTGCAAAAATGGGCAGATTAGTAATAATGCCCATAATGTTGTAATATTACTAATCTTTTTTGTAAAAATCATAGTCATTTTTCTCCTAATAATTTATCTAATTTTGCTTGAGCCTTCTTATCAGAAAGAAATTTGTCAATATTTGCCTTATTTGTCAAATAATAATCATATGCTTTTATCAGAGCTCTATCATAATGTTTAAACACCACGATTATATCCCACTCTGATAACATGTGTTCTTCTTTCCCCTGCCCTCCGCAGAGCCGGTAGGTCACTGAGCGGAGCCGAAGTGCCGGATGAGCAGAAGCTGGTTGTTGGGGTCATGGACGCAGTTTTGTTTAAGTATGAGGTTAAGAGGATCTCTTCGAAGGGGCAGCGGTGCGATAGTTGGGCGTGTCCCTCCGCGCACCTCTCCAAAGAAGAATCCTTCCTCTATAAAAATCCAACCCCTCTTTGGGGCTTTTATCCCCAGCGCTCCGGTCCCCATGAGAATCGGGACTAAACCCTCCATATCCCTCACGCGTTTCATAGAAGGGTTTTTGTTCTGTTTACGGCACGGCGAAAAAGGTCTTGCGCTTTCTTGTATTCTTTTTTCTTATAATATTTTATACCGGAGTCATTAAGATCTCTCTCAATCGAGGGTGTCAATTGTCAATTTCATCCAATGATTTCTCAAGCGGATCTTTGGATTTTCCATATAATAAATATGTTTAATAACCTGTAAAGAATAAGTTTAATCAAAAAAAAGATAAATAAAATTATCGATACTACCAGTAATATTTCAGTTTTATATCCAGATAAAAAATCTTTATCAAATACAAATTGTTCCACCAGAAATCTTAAGTTTCCTAATGGATTTCGTTTGCTTAATTCTATCAAAAGCATTGTTACAGAGGAGAACAAAAATAATAGCACAAATGAAAAATTCAAAAAATTAGACTTTTCCCATAAAAGTCCTTTCTCCACTTCTTCGTCAATAAAATACTTCCCGTTAAGTGATAATAGAGCGTGCGATCTCGTTGAACAGGAAAATTCATTAGCTGAACTGGATACTTCCGCATGTATCTCTCCAAAAATAATTTCTCCCGGAGTAATTTTCTTCTTCCAATGATCGGGTAAGGTGATCAATGTTTCATTTATAGTGTAGTATTTTATAGCCATCTCTCTTCTTGTAGTATAAATTCCATATTTCCCCCTGATTGGGACTACAAATTTACGTTCCGGCATACGTAAATTGATGTTCTTAAACGCAAATATCATTAGGAATATTATCGAGCCTAAGATTACTAGAAAAAGAAAGATTGCAAGAAACCGCTCCTCTTCCACAATGAATAAAAGTTTAGTGCTAAAGTAAAGCATGGAGAGCATTAATACTCCAGTGAATATAAAAACCGGAGTTAACACCATTAGTGCGGCTATTTTACTTTTTTTTACATAACGGTATTCATTTTCTGTTATTGGGCGACTTAATTGCATTGTTGATTTTCCCTTGAAGTTCTCTCCATACTTTATTTTTATTTTCTGTGTTTAATACAGATAGTGAGATTTCTACCGGATTATTTTGATTTTTCTCTTTTGTTCTAAGCAGAATATCTCCAGACAAGTCTTTGTTGTAATCAATAACATTCTCATAATAAAATGTTTCATTATTGATAAAAATGTTTTTATTAACAATTATATGGTCTTCTTTTATGTGCAAATATGGGGTTGTTACATGCCAGATGAAGGTAATCAAAAGTAATAAGCCTGTTGCAATCGCTATTTGAGCATACAGTTTTCTAAGTATGGATTTTACCCGACGGGATTTTTTTAGATTCCATATTCCTGGAATAATTAAAACCATAGACGACATTAAATAAAGAAAGCAATATTTCAGGCTTATGTAATACATTCAGTTGTTAAATTACCCATTAAAATTATATAGTTCCACTTTTAACTCTTTGGCCGCACGGAGAAATAATTATTAATACAGATTACAAACCAGATGAATAATATTAATCCCGTCCAGAATAAAGTCCAGGATCTTTTCCATGAAATAAATTCATCTAATGATTTAAAAAGATATACAGTAATATTTGGCTTATTTTCTGATGAAGAATCAGAATTATCACCCTGAATTGCTTTGTTATAAAAATAACGATCTTCTCTTTCAACACGTATCGCGTATTTTCTTAATTTATAATCTTTCATTATTTCTTCATCCCGATAATGGGCATATGCCAGAGCAAGCCATACCGTTACTGGATGAGAGTTTTCTTGCCAATCTTGTTGAAGCAATGGCACCGTCCTATGAAAAACTCCTGCAAGACCACCATCGTTTCTCTTAGAGGGTCTTTTTTCAAAATACATTTTAGTATCAAAACCGATAAGAGGATTCTCTAACAATGAACCTGGCATGGCATTATCAAACTTAAAACAACAAACATTTTCATATTTTTCTGGATTTGTACTTACCTCACTTAGTGTTGCAGTATAATTTTTATCGGACATTAGTATCTCTAAATAATCTGCTGAGATATATGTTGATGCGAACATAGCCGGAGCTGATAATAAAAATGTTGCCACTCTTGCCTTAGTACCATAGATTTTATATAATTCAGGTAACCCTAATCTCTTTTTTATTTTATCTTTAAAAAAAAACAAAAGGAAAATATACAAGCAAAACAATGGTAACCATTACTATTCTTAAATATTTAAAAACAATAATTTCATCCGGTATCCATAGCATAACCAGGGGGACTAAAAAAAGTATAGCTAAAAGATATGCTAATTGAGGGGCATAGTGTTTTATGTAATTTATCAAAAAAATATTTTTTGCATTAATACTCATACTACTGTCCTCTTTACCTATTTTAGAATTTTTCTGAATTCTCTACTAACTTTATCTGAAATGTCAAGTTTTATTAACCGGACATACTCGCCAAAATTTTCCACCTGGCCTTTCGCATCCAATGGCCATACATATCTCCCCGTTCGTCTATTCCTGCCCTTTCCCTGAGTCATCACCCATTCAAAATCTTCAGCTTCATGTTCGCATTTTGGATTGAGGTTATTTTCTTTTATATACTTATAATCAGTACCATATATAGTATGTTCAAGCCATACTGCAATATCGTCTTTCTCTCCCCAAATGCCAAGTAATAAATTTACAACAGCATATACAATGGTTCCAATAACAACAAATATGCCTCCAACAGTCCCGCCAATTACCAATCCGGCAAATATAACCAAACAGGCAGCAACACCAGCCATGTTCAATGCAAATGCTCTATCATCTCCGGTTTGTGAATTGTGAAATGCTTTAAGCCCATGGACAATTCCATCAAGAACTGTCCCAACAAAACCCATGCCCTTGGAGATTGTTTTTGCAGCATATTTTTCTGCTATTTCCGGAGCAAGAACAGTAGAAGCTTCAACGAGACCTTGAGCTGTATCAACTATACCGGATGCAATATCTGCAGCATCACGGGCATGTTTAGCTGAGAAAATAGTAAAACATAAATTAACAACTTCAAGTCCCACACATACACCGGCAAAAGCTTTATTTTCTCCTACAGCTTTAGTCCATTCCCTGGTTTTTTTATCAACTCTTTGCTGATATATTGTTACCGGTTCAGTAGTCTCTCCAGTCCGGTGGAAGTATCTGGAACCCAATTGTAATTCCTCTAACTCAGTAAAATTTTCCCACATAGCATTGTAACGGCCATAAAGAACACTATTGCATGTCGCCATGCCCCTTAATTGACTGGAAGTATCACTTACTGTTGTTGTAACTTCTTCAATTGTTACAAGCATTATCGGTACTGAAAATATTTCAACAATTGCATTAAACGCATGAGTCCCTTTCCTGCCAAAATTTAGTAATACAGCTCCAAAAATGTCATCATCTTTTGTCGCTTTTTTAAGTTGTTTAACCGACAATTGACTATATTTATAGTATTTAATGGTCTCTTCTCTTAATTTTCCATCCGGTCCTCTAACAGTTAACAACTTTTTATCAAGCTTTCGTAGATAGGAATATTTATCTCTCATTTTTTTATATGCATCTTGTAGATATTCATTACCTCTTTCCGTTGTTTTTATATGCATTAACAACAAGAATATGATGCTTTCATGCCATTCTTCATAATGCTTACCCCCTAGAACAAAATCATTAACTGTTGCTATAAGATCTTTGGTCCTGAGAATATCTATGTAATACCCTATTAAAGCATTAATTCGCTCTTTAAAAAAAACAGTTTCCATATACCCTTTTCTAAGCTCTTCCTTTAACAATTTAGACGTATCACTTGGGTCTTTTTCAACAACATACTTCCAGTGTTTTTTATTTTTATTACAAACACAATAAATTAAATCACGCAATTCTTTTTCGGCCATAGCCTCCTTCCCGCCCTTTTCTATTTCTTTCATGGTCAATAGAAATGCATTATAGCATAATAAAAAATCTTCTCGATACACATCGGCTACAGCTAAAGAATCGGTCAATACTACACGAAAACGTGTATTTTTTTCTTTGGTATCTTTAGGATTATATTTGCCCTCTAAAACATTTTTCAATTTATTTCCACTCTTTTTAACCTTATAAGGAATCCAGGATCTTCCATATGATGTAGCAAATTCATCCAATTCAGCCTCTCTGTCTGCTATCTCAGGTATCGGTCTTACTTCCTGTTGTAATCCAAAAGAAATATATTGCACTCTAGTAACATCAAAAGATGTTACTTTCGGAAGTATATTCTCTATTCTCCCATCACTTACTGCATATCCATTTGCATCTTTTTCACGCTTGAAAGAGTTAAGAATTCGCTTATTTAATTGTTTTAAACGTGCAGGAGAGAGCGGATATCTTGATAAACAGAAAAAGTAAGTATACTTTCTTTCATAATCTTGATTAACACGATCGAATTCATCTATCGTCAATTGAATCTCACCACTATGATTTACTAAATCCTTATTTTTATTTTTGCTTGTACCGTCTTTTATAAAAGGCCGAATGTTTTTTTTACCTCTTTCCGGGAATTGAGGAATTTCTATCGTTACATTTTTCTTTTCTATATTTGATGAACCCCTTACTCCACCACTTTCCGGAGAAGTAGCTACTGAATGTTTTGCAACATTAATATCGAAATCAACTTTTTTCTTTTTTACTATAATATTTCCACCACCCTTTTTCGGTATTGCATCTTGAACATTATTTATATCGTATTTATCAATTACGCATTCATGACACTCTCCCTTTTCATTATAGTAAAGTTCTTTAAAAAGTTCAACCTCAAGATGTCTAAACTCGGAAGAATGCAGGCTTATTCCACCAGTAACTGTTGTCTTATGTTTGAGCACTACACGGAATATATACACAAATTTGTCTTTGATTTTTTGTGTCATGTTATCGCCACTATCTTTATTTTCATCTTCATCTTGATAATATTTCCTATCAAATCGACTTCTTGGATCTCTTCTACCCAAATTTGGCAGGCAAATATCATTAAATTTTTTACTTGAATCAGTTTTTTTATTGTTGAGTTTATTTGAACTCTCAACAATACTAGGTCTCCATTCCCTAATATCTATTTTAATGGCTTTTTCCCATGACATTTTATTTTATCCTTTTTCTTTGACTATGATATTTCTATTAAATCTTTAAATGATCGATATTGAAAAACTACCTGATATTTTCCTTCACCTTCGGTTTTAAATAAAAAATGGTAATCATGTCCAGGTAATATCTCATCAAAATGAAGTGTTATGCGTCCATCTCCAGGAATATGATCATCACTTAATGTTTTGGTTTGCGTGTAACTTTCATCCTCACTTTCTAGTATATATTCATCTTTGGCTTCAGCATATTCCTCATCCATAATAAGCTGGTAATTCCATGAAAATACAATATTCAAGGGATCACTTTCATCACTTACAACAAAATCTTTTTTTAATTTAAACACCAACTGTACTTCTTCATCTTTATCAAAAAAAGCAAGATCGGTAGTACAATAAGCATCTAATTCAAATTCAATTTGCCCATCTTTAACCTCAACATCTGTCCAATCCGGAACCAGGAATTCATTTTCAAGTTCACATCCCTTTTCATAAAGCAAAATTTTAACAACTTCACCATCTTCAACATTCTTTATTTTGGCTACTGCTTTAATCCTGGAACCATATTCTGCCTTTTCAATCTCTTCTTCCTCTTTTTTTTCATTATCATCCTGATTATTTTGATTCTCTGAAGTTCCATCTTCATTTTCAGAGACAACACTCATCCATTTCAATTCTTCAAATTCCGAAAGTGTACGTTTTAAAGACAATGCACTTGCTTCGACTTCTTCACATCTAAAAGAATTAGCAGTAAAAACATACTTCTTCTCATCTTCTATATCATTCTCATCTTTAGCATTTTTTTCTTCTTCCAACTTTTTTCGAAATTCGTTTCTTAATTTTCGTCTTGTTGGAATATCGGCTTCTCCTGTTTTTTCAATTCCCTGATCTTGTTGAAATGATTTTAGAGCATCTCTGAGTTCGATATCTACAATCCCATCAACAACCCCACAATGGAATCCAACTTTATTTATCCGTTCTTGAACACCTTCAATAGTAAGTAGAGATTCATATTTCTTAAGTTTTTCTTTCTTTTTATCAGGATCTCCCCAATCCGGATCAGGAGGTCTCCAACTAGCTTCAGCCTTACCCCCTTTATTGCTGCCGAAAAGTTTTTTTATCGGCACATCTTTTGCACGATCCGCGTCTTCCGCCCAAACCGAAAATTTGACATTCGCGTTGTCGTACTGGTCAGTAAGACTAACCTCAAGCGCAACCTCTTCCCCAACCTCCACCTCTTCCGGATTCCACTTCGGACTACTCAAACTGGGAGTCTTCCCCTGCTCCGGGCTCGCCGCCTTCGCAATAGGATCCCGCGTATTCATCTGCGTCCCCCCCATCTGCTTATCATACGCGTATTCCAGCCCGGGAATCACAATAGGCACAAACACCGCAGCCCCGGCAGCAATAATCGAACACGTCTCCATATCCATAGGATCACCGCACGTCTTCACCATAGACCCCAGCACAGCGACCTCTTTCCCATTCACCAGCACCGTAGGAACCGTCCCCATAGTAACCTCACCTTCGTTAGTGGGAGCCTTTTGAAACTGAACCCCTGGCGGCATGGGCATATGCCCGGGCGTGGCTTTGGACTTGGAGCCTTTTACAGCGGCGGGCTTGCCTTTAACCTCCACGTCAGAGGAGAGCTTATCGGCCAGCTTCCCCATATAGGGATTGGGAATAGGAGTGGGAACCATAGACGGGCCAGCGGGAACCATTTCAATATGGGTATCGACGCCAACGACCTGGTCGTCTTTAGCGGCAATCTGTTTCATCTGTGCAGTGACACCGGAATTCCCTTTCAGTTCAATCTTTTGGCCTTTAACAATAAGGTCGCCCGAAGCTTTGAAGTTAGCGCCTTTGCCCGATTCAATTTTAATATCTTTCTGAGCGGTAATTTTAAGGGCTTTTTTGGTAACAATGGAGGCAGTGTCCCCGGCGTTGATAGAAAGCTTGCGGCACTTAATTTTTATATCCCCGAGCTCATTAACTACTTGAATGCCTTTGGCTTTATCCAGAACCATGCGCATTTTCCCTTCTTTCATGGAGACGACGAGTTTTTCTTCACCCTCGGTATCATCGAAGATGATCTTGGAGCCCGAAGGGGAAGTCATAATCCGGATATTATTATCGGTTACGTCATCAACGGGGATGCCGGTTTCGCCGCTGAAAATATTACCCATGGCCATAGGGCGAACCGTATTGTCGCCAATGAACACGCAGAGCACTTTATCGTCGATATCGGGCAGGGCCCAGAAGCCCATTTCAGGGCCGCAAAAGGGGCGGATTAAGGGAATCCACTGGGAGATAAAGCCTTCGCCCCATTGAGGAAACCGCACTTTAATGCGGCCCAGTTTATCCGGGTCTTTGTTGTCTTCCACGAAGGCGACATGAAACCGTGTACGGGTTTTGCCGTCCACGCGGGGCTTGCCCGAAGCGCTTTTTCCCGTGCGTAATTCATAAGCATATCGGTCTGTGGAATTGCCAGGTTTATAATATTTAGAAATTATGCGCCGGAGTTCTTTGTAATCAAACATAATACATCTCCCGAATAAAAACAGGAACAATTTAAGGAACTTTATATCATAAAGAATAGACCAAAAAGAAGTAATATGCAAGAAAAAAAATGCGGAAATTATGCTTAATCTTTTTTGCAGCGGAGCCGAAGTGCGGTCACTGAGCGGAGCCGAAGTGCATAAGTTTATACCCTTCAAACATCCTGTTTAAATCCTCAGCTTCAAGAGCAAGTTCCATAGCGGAAACGGCCAGCTGTTCCGCGCCGGAGGAAGTTTCCGACGCGAAGTCGAGCACTTCGTCCATAGCAGCCTGAATGGACTCACTGTTCTGTTTCTGAAACTCAACAACATTGATAATCCCTCTGGAACGTTTTTCCAGCTCCACCATAGTCTCTCTCATGGTACGATAATTCTTAGCCTGCTCATCAGTAAGATTAGAAACCCCGGCAATGAGCCTGGAATTTTCAATAACGTTTTTGATAATCGCGGTAGAACCGGTCTTGATATTTTCAACAATGGCAGTGCCGTCGGCAATATTCGATTCAATTTCAGGAAGGATATGATGGATCTGCCGGACAATTTGCGAAGTGTTATCGGCAAGTTTGCCAATCTCCCCGGCAACAACAGCAAAGCCTCTACCGTAATCACCGGCCCTGGCAGCTTCGATATTGGCGTTCAGGGAGAGGAGATGTATCCGGTCGGAAATATCATCAATGGCGTTAATCATGCCCGATATTTTAGCGGAAGATTCCACAATGGTATTCATAATGTCGGTTGCGGAAAAGATCAGGTCTTTGCCGCTGCCCGTAACAGCAACGGATTTTTCGCTGAGAGAGAGAACGGTTTTCATGCTATGGGCAATCCGGTTAGAAAGGTCTTCGAGGCTGCCGATGGAACCAACAGTAGCAGTGACCTCCCGGATCTGCCGGTCGATATATTCATTGGTTTCCAACAGCGACATGAGGATGAGAGAAAGCTCGGCCTTCATGCTGCTCACGTGTTCAACCTGCACCCTGGTATTATCCCCAATGGAACCGGAGGTGGAAGCCACTTCCCCGCTGGAAACCGAGATCTGGGAAGCAACAGTCTGGAGATAATCAATAGTTTTGCTGGTCTGTTTCAGCATGAGATTAAGATTGGAAGAAATAGTTCCAATCTCATCGGTGGAAGAAAAATCAATAGCCTGAGAAAAATCACCGCTCGTGATATTTTTAACAATCCCGGAAATATGGTTAATGGGACGGAGATTTTTTCTAATCATAATATTAAAACCCGCGCAAATAACCAGGGCGCCGGAAAGAATAAAAAAGACCATAAGCAGCGTAGCGGAAAGGATCCTGTCCTGAATATCATGGGCGTTATACGCCACAACAACACCACCCCAGAACTCGCCCTTTAAAGAAAGAGGAACAAAGGCGTTGATAAAATTCTCGCCAGTGTCTCTTTTATAAGAAGTAAAAGTAATTTTATCGGGATCAATAGCTTTACCCAGGTAATCCCAGACCCGGTTCGACCGGCACCCGGAAATATCTTTCTTAAGATCACCGGAGAGCTTTAGACTGTTCCGGGAATGATGAAAGGGAATAAAACCTTTTTTATCCATAACAACAACAAACCCAACAGAAGAGATATTAAGAAAAGAATCCGTAATAGACCGGATCTTGTTTCCCAGGGCGTCATCATCACTATAGGACGCGGCAAACCGCGCATTCCGGCCGGAAAACATCCTGCCATAATAAGAGTCATCAAAGCGGCCGCGGTCAACGGGCTTAACCCATTTTTCCACGCACTGGGAAACAGAGAGTTCCCGGTGGTTAAAAGCGGTAAACTCATTCAGGTCATGGTTACGGGAATCAATTTCCAGTTCCAATATTTTTTTAATGTTTTCAGCAGCCGCGGCACCCAGTTCACCGGCCTGTTTTTCATACCGGTCCATAAGATCGAACCTGGTATGAAACGAAACCGCGGCACCCGTAATAAGAGTAATAACAGCGGCAATAAAAAATAATTTAAGCGTGATTTTCACCAGCAGACTTTTCCGGATCATGTCCATACTTCCCCCTCCGTACAACATACATTATTTGAATAGACCTATACAGTTCTCCTTATACATCCCTATATATTTATTATGCAAGTTTCGTGCCAACTCCAAAAAAATATACTTTTTTGTCTCCCCGGAGCCTGCACCTCGCAGGGGTCGCACCCTTTCCCGGAATCTCCATAACCCTGCCCGGAAACCAGCCAGTAAAGGCGTTGCACTGCAACGTCTCTCAGAACCAAACCCTTGCCACTTTTAGATGTTTTCATTTTAGATTTTTAAAACTGTTTTCAAATTCCATAAGAAGCAATTCTCTTTCATGTTCATCGTATTTTCTGGAAAAATGAACGGGGATTGCTTTTTCAACCGATGCTTCTTTCATTATTTTACCTGATTCTTTTGAATAACTATGGAGATTAAGCTTCGCGTACTCTTTATCGTTTTCATTGTAAAAACATTCAATAAAGACCGTATCGCAGCCATGAAACAGATTTTTTATTTTTTCATGGTTTTCTTTATTTGCTCCATGATCCATAATCACTCCAAAAGAGTCTCCAATTTTTTTACTCAGAAGATGAAATAACTCTTCCGCTCTATAATCTTTTTCTTCAACAGTCAACTTTTTCTCTTTGTTATTTTTTTCAAAGGCTTCTTTTAATTCACTAACCCATTTCCCGCCTTTAAAACCACTATCTTGTAAGTCAATTTTTACCGTATCGTATTCTTTAAAACGATAGGCAATTGATGGAATTCCATGATCAAGGATTGTAAAATTAACCATGAATTTATTATTTGCGAAAATTTGATTTTCTTTTATTGTATTTACATGGACCAGGTCCCATAGAGGCGGTTCTATTGAATAGACTTCAATTGTAGATTCATCTATTATTTCTCTAACTTCATAGGATACTGATCCTTCATTAATTAAGTTCCAGGTGTATCCTTTTAATTTAGACTGAACTTGCAGGGAAATCTCTTTTGGGCCGCATATCACAACTGTTCTTTCAATGCCCAATTGATGCCGGATCATTTCA
>JAAENB010000959.1 GCA_024224995.1 bacterium
ATGTTGCAGGTTCGAATCCTGCTTGGCCTGTATTTTTTTATATCTTTGGGAGTGTTTCATGAGGAAGATTGTTTCGTTTATATCTGAAAGTTATGGTGAGATGAGAAAAGTGGTATGGCCAAGCTGGGACTCTGTTGTTTCATCGGTTAAGGTCGTATTGATATCAACTACGCTTTTTGCAATATTTTTTGGAGCGGTTGATTATGCTTTTGCAAACGGGTTATTATTATTTGCTGGTTAATTTTTTTTGTAAGGAAGATTTATGGCTAAAGGCTGGTATGTACTTCATACATATTCCGGACATGAGAACAAGATTGAAAAGTATATAAGGCTCTTTATGGAAGACGGTACCCTTGGTGGTGCTGTTTTTGACGTAAAGGTGCCTTCTGAGGAAGTTGTTGAAGTCAGGAATGGGAAGAAGAGGACTGTTAATAAAAAGTTTCTTCCCGGGTATATTTTGATAGAAATGGATTTGCCCGACAGGGGTTGGAAGACTGTCTGTACTGCTATTCGCAGGATACAGGGGGTTGTTAGTTTTGTGGGGCAGGCTTCTGGGATGAAGCCTCAGCCGATTTCTCCGGATGAAGCGAGGGCTATCCTTCAGAAAACCGGAGAAATAAAAACTGAAAAGACTTTTCATGTCAGGCAGGAATTTGTTGTTGGGGAAGAAGTCCGTATTATGGAAGGTCCTTTTGAGTCTTTTACGGGCTCGATTGAAGAGGTTTTTCAGGATAAGGGCAAACTTCGTGTGATTGTCGGGATTTTTGGAAGAAATACCCCGGTAGAAGTTGATTTTACTCAAGTAGAAAGAGTTTAGCTCTTTTTTTTATGGGAGACCCTGCCAGGGACGATATTACCAAATAGGAGAATAAAATGGCAAAAAAGAAGGTAACGGCTATGATAAAGCTGCAGGTGCCTGCTGGAAAAGCAACACCTGCTCCACCGGTAGGACCGGCACTTGGTCCTCATGGTGTTAGTGCTCCACAGTTTGTGCAGCAGTTTAATGACCGTACGAAAAACATGGAACCGGGTTTGACTATACCGGTTGTAATTTCAGTTTTTAGTGACAGGACTTTTAGTTTTGAAACGAAAACTCCTCCAGCTGCGGTATTGATTAAGAAAGCGGCCAAGATTGCTAAGGGTTCTGCTGAGCCTCACAAGGTTAAGGTGGCTACAGTAACAAGAGCTCAACTTAAGCCTATTGCTGAGTTGAAGATGCCTGATCTTAATGCGAATGATATTGAAGCTGCAATTAATATTATTGCTGGAACTGCCCGAAGTATGGGTGTTAAGGTGGAGGGCTGATTATGAAGCATGGAAAAAAATATAGAGAAGCTGCTGTAAAAGTTGATCGAGATACTTTTTATACTTATGAGGATGCTTTGAATCTTGTAAAAGAAGTAGCATTTGCCAAATTTGATGAAACTATCGAGATGTCTGTTAATCTTAATCTAAAAAAAAGCCATACGGTGCGAGATACTGTGGTTTTACCAAACCAGTTTTCCGGTGAAAAAAAGATTCTTGTTTTTGCCAAGGGGGACAAGGCTGCTGAGGCAGAAGCTGCGGGAGCTGCTTATGTTGGTGCGGAAGAGATGGTTGAGAAGATTAAGGGCGGATGGCTTGATTTTGATATATGTGTTGCTACGCCTGATATGATGAGGGAAGTTGGAAAACTTGGTCCGATTTTGGGAAGAAGAGGTCTTATGCCTAATCCAAAAACAAGAACAGTTACAATGGATGTGAAGGGCGCGATAGCTGAGCTTCAGAAAGGTAGAGTTGAATATCGTGCGGATAAGACTGGCGTAGTTCATATGCCAATCGGAAAAGTTTCTATGGAATCTGCTCAGGTAAAAGAAAATATTGATGCTTTCATGTCTGATCTTGTGAAGAAGAGGCCTAGTGATGTAAAGGGTGACTTTGTAAAAACTATCGCTCTTGCTTCAACGATGGGTCCTGGCGTCAGAGTTATAGCTAAGACTAATTAGATCATAAGGAGACAAAGATGGCTGAAATTAAGATACAGCAAAGTAAAA
>JAAENB010000960.1 GCA_024224995.1 bacterium
CGAGGATAAAATAAGCGAGCTGCAATTGCAGAATACAGGAATGGGCGGAAATATGAATGATTTAATGGCACCCGTGGGTTCTATCGTAGCATGGCATAAAACGTTAGGGAGTGTTTCCATTCCCGCAGGATGGGTTGAATGTAACGGACAGCCTATTTCTGATACGGGTGGCCCATACGATGGAACCGATGCTCCAAATCTAAATGGTGAGGGAAGATTCTTAAGAGGAAGTTTTACTTCAGGTTATCTTCAGGACGATGCGTTTCAGGGGCACCTGATGAATATGGTGTTGGAGCGAGGTAAGAGTATTGAGGGGTTCCCACATAATGTTTCAGGAACAAGAGATTTGAATAGCGGTCCAGGCGTCGGTAGAACCAGTGGAATTGTTTCAGATGGAGTAAATGGGGCTCCTCGAATAGATAGTGAAACCCGTCCGGTAAATATGTCTGTGGTCTGGATCATGCGGATCAAATAATCGTTCAGCTTCCACCGGGAAAGTGAAAGCGAGGTCACGGACCTCGCTTTTATACGAAGAGGATGAAACATGAACATTCCTGGAAAATGTTTAAGACAAAATTGTCTGGAATTATTTTTGCTCACCCTCTTGACGCTTAGAGCACTTAACAGTATCTTGGTTATAGAAAGTGAGTAAGGGTTCATATAAATAGCAAGCCGGAGCCGGAAGTGGCTGGAACGACAGCCCACTAACTGTTTCTTTATATATAGAGAAGGCGAAGATATATCTTCGCCTTTTCCTTTTTTATAGCCTCACGTTTCCAAGCAATTGCCGTAGTGCCCTCATTTCATATCCAAAAAGATAAAGTTTTAAATTTTCCCGGTTCTCCTGTATATCTGAGCGGTATACCTCTTCATCGGATTTTGTATCCTGTGGGAGGTTTAGAATAATCTCTTTTAGTATGGCTTCCAGGCTTTCTCTTTGGATTTCATCCAACTCTACTGTTATTCCGTTTTTAGCTTCTGTTTGCGTCATAAGGCACCCTCCATAAAATATAACGTTTTGTGTTGAAAATGAGAAATGTTATAGCTTCTCAACTATCAAACATAGTTACTGCGCTATCCAGTATGTCAAGAAAAATAGTTGCTTTTTTATAAAAATAATAGTTTTCTAACCAAAACAGTAATTTTGCTTTAATTATGAGGTGTGCACCCCGTAATTAAAATATATATAAGGACAGTTTAGATATGAATATCGGTGAAAAATTGAGAAAGATGCGGAAAATGAATGATTTGTCACAGGCGGAGCTGTCTAAAAGAATAAGCGTCCATGCTACCAATATCGCCCGATATGAAAGTAATAAACAAAAACCTACGATTGATGTTCTCAAAAAGATCGCTGATTATTATGATGTAACTATAGATTATTTTCTTTCGGAGAATGATGATATTAAACCCGCTTCAAAAATCAGGGACAAAGTTCTTCTTGAAAAATTTGAAAAAATTGAAGATTTCGACGAGGATGAAAAAAGGATAATCATCGAATTAATAGACGCCTTTATTGCCAAGCATGAAATGAAAAAATTGATAAAAGGTTGAACTTACTCAACTCTCTTCATTCTCTAAAAGTTCCAATAATCGAACATCTTCAAGGTCTATATCTCGTCCGGCAGCTCGTTTAGAGTTAATTAAATCTTGTAGAGAAACAACATGAAATTCCTGGTTATGGTATTCCATAGTATTGCGTCTTTCCCATGCTTCATTGAAATCTAACCCGGGAGAAGATGTTTGAACGTCGATACGAACAATGTCTTTAAATACTGTAATTTCATTTGAAAGGAGTCCTTCAACATCAATAAGGGATGCAGTTCCCAGGCCGGAATTTAATAGCGCGTCAAGCAACCTTTCTGCATTTTCCGGAGTAGGTTCAATAAGAATATCAAGATCAAATGTGGCTCTTGGAACACCATAGAGAACTGAAGCAATACCTCCAATTACTACATACTTAACCTTATGATGCTGAAAGGATTCGAATACGCTTGTTAGTCTGTTTAGCATCTTTTTTATCCGCTAATTTTGGATTTAGAGTAAGAGCCATATCGGTGATGGAGCAAAGGATTTCCATTCTATCGTAAATAGAAAGGGATTTGAACCAACGTGTTTTTGCTTCTATAGTTTCTTCTTCGCGATCATGGGAAATGCTTTTTTCCATATATTCCTTCTATTTGGGTAGTAAATTCAGCTATAAAAAATTTTAGTACATTTATTTATTCTGTCAATAAATAATTTCTCATGAGTTCCGGTTTTCGGAAAAATCCGGAGGCTCGCACTCCCCGGAATCATTCGCCGACGGACACGAAGAACACTTGCTCGGATTACACCCGCACCCGGCTTCGGCTTTTGTAAAGAAGCGGTAGACCCAATACCCGGCAACAAGCGCCGCAGCTGCAACTATCAGAATAACTAATATTTCTTGTATCATGATGATATCCTCACTATAAGATCCTGCTGCCAACCTGGTAAACCAGGAACGAAATAAACCAGGCAGCGGACGTGGTATAGAGAGCCGAAAAAATCGCCCATTTCCAGCTTCCCGATTCCCGTTTGATCGTGGCAATGGAAGCAATACAGGGGAAATAGATGAGAACAAAGATCATAAAGGTAAAGGCAATAAGGGGGCTAAAGACCTTTTCTCCTTTTTTAGGACCCGAAGTATGCGTCTGGTTCTGAATGTTGTTAATAAGGGACTGGCTCTCCTCAGTCGCCTCTTTGTCCGCGTGGAAAAGAACACCCATAGTGCTCACCACGATCTCTTTTGCCGCAAGACCCGTAACAATACTCACCCCCATTTTCCAGTCAAAACCCATGGGAGAAAGCACGGGCTCAATAAAATGACCGATCCTGCCAATATATGATTTCGTAAGCCGCTCATTTTCTTTTTCAAGTTCAACAGCCTGAATTGCCGTCAGTTTTTCCGATTCCAGCAGCTTAATCTCAGTGGCCGGAATGGCAGCAATCTTTTCATGATAATCGGTTTCAATAGCGTTAATCTCACCGTCGTAATTTTTTGAATACTCAGTAGAAAGAGGAAATTTGCCCAGAGCCCAGATGAGAATAGAGGCAGCCAGCACAACTCCGCCTATTTTTTTAAGATATTCAGCCCCTTTTTCCCACATATGGACCAGGGTAGTCTTGAGATGAGGCTTCCGGTAAGGAGGAAGCTCCATAACAAAGGGGATATCATTTGTTTTAAAAATGGTTTTCTTCATTATAATAGCGGAAATTACAGCCAGAAGAATGCCAATCATATATATCAAAAAAAGCATGGTTCCCTTATGGGCGGCGAAAAACGCGCTAATTAGGAGAACGTAAACCGGCAGCCTGGCACTGCACGACATAAAGGGAAGAATAAGCATGGTAAGAAGCCTGTCGTTCCTGCTTTCCAGGGTGCGTGTAGCCATAATAGCCGGAACATTGCATCCAAAGCCCATAATCAGGGGGATAAAAGACTTGCCGTGAAGCCCTAATTTATGCATGAGTTTATCCATAATAAAGGCAGCCCTTGCCATATAACCCGTATCTTCCATAAAGGATATCATAAAGAACATAATTAAGATATTCGGCAGAAAGACAATAACCCCGCCCACACCGGAAATGGCCCCGTCGATAATTAGATCTTTAAGGAGCCCCTCAGTCATATGGAGTGAGACAAAATTAGCAAGAGCGCCCATAAAGGAATCGATCCAGTCCATGGGATATTGGCCCAGGGAAAAGGTCAGTTGAAACGTGAGCCACATAAAAGCCAGGAAAATGGGAAACCCGAGAATATTATGGGTAACAAAATTGTCAATCCGCTCGCTCATGGTCCTTTTTGGCCGTTTTGCCGGTTTAAGTGTTTCCATAAGGGCACCGGCAATGAACCCGTATTTCGCGTCCGTAATAAGGGTTTCGCTGTCTTCTTCAAGGTGTTTTTTAAGTTTTTTTCTCTCGTTTTTGGCTTCAAGAAGGATATCGAGATTGTTGGAACAGCTTTCGAATATTTTTTCTTCAACCTCTTTGTCTTTTTCCAGAAGCTTGATGGCCAGGAATCTCGAAGAGACCGCGTCAGTTAAGTCACTGTTATCTTCGGCATAGATCTCTTTTTGAATAATATGAATGGACCGTTCAATGTCGTCGCCATAGTTAATATGGATATGGCGAACGGTTTTGTCCCTGTCTTCGTAAACTTCAATAACTTCGTTAAAGAGTTCTTCAATTCCAACCCCTTTGGAAGCAATAGTGGGAACAAAAGGGGTACCGATCATTTTTCCCAGCATGGTAAAATTAAAGGAGTCGCCTTTTTTCTCAAGTTCATCGTATATATTTAAGGCAAGGACAACTTTGATGTCCATATCAATGAGCTGGGTAGTGAGATAGAGGTTCCGCTCAAGGTTGGAAGCGTCAATAATATTGATAACCACATCAGGGGCATTGTCAAGAATATGATTCCGTACATAGAGTTCTTCTTTGGTATAAGCAGTGATTGAATAGGTACCGGGAAGATCCACAATATTGAAGGTGTACCCATTATGCTTGTAAACAGCTTCTTTGGCATCAATAGTCACACCACTGTAGTTTCCCACCCGTTCCCTTGAACCGGAAGCATAATTAAAAAGAGTGGTTTTCCCGCAATTGGGATTGCCAACAAGAGCAACATTAATGATCTTTCCCTTTTCCGAAGCAGTTTCCATGAGTTTTTCGGTCCCTGTTTCGGATTTATGCCGATAAAACTCGTTTTGATCCTTTTTCTGACCGTGGCGAAACCTTTTGCCGTGATGGGCCTTTGTTATACCGGCAATGTCCGCCTCTTCCGGGGTAAGCACATCAATCATTCTGGCTTCACTTTTCCGTAAGGAAACATTGTAATCCATGATTTTGTATTCAATAGGGTCTTTCAAAGGGGCGTTTTTAATAACAGTAACCTCTTTTCCTTTGATAAAGCCCATTTCTATAATTCGTTTTCGAAAAGCGCCGCGTCCGCGGACCTTGGTAATAATCCCTTTTTCATCGGTTTTTAAGTCAGCTAAATTCATTTATATTCCTCAAGTAAAAAGCAGGGCAGATAATTGCCGTTGATACATGCTTTTATCTAGTATGAAATATAGCGAATATTAATGTTAGTGTCAACTAATTTTTTTAGTTCCGGCTAAAAAAGTGACCTTTTACGTAAAAAACCGGTACAGATTTGTCCCGGTGCTTTTTTTTTGTTTGCTTGACGTTCGCGCGTATTATTCCTATATTATAACTACGAATAGGCTTGAAATACTTGAGTTTAAAATTTTTTCATAATCAATCCAGCCCGGCTTAACGCCGGGCTTCTTTTTTTTATTTCTTTACTTTTCTTTACTTTTTTACTGATCACCGATTACCCCGCCCCGAGGGCGGCCGATTACCTTACAACTGCAGCAGTCTCGCCTCTTCAGCAGCGTAGGTATCACCATATTTATCCAGCAAATACTGCAATGATTTCTTTGCTTTTGGGATGTTTCCCATTTCCTTGTACACCATAACTATGGCGTAATAGGCCTGGGCCCTGGTCATGGTATCGGGATATCTTTTGACCAGGCTCCGGAATGTTGCCAGAGCGCCGGCATAATCTTTTAACTCCATCATCTGAACATGCCCTTTCTGATAAAATGCCCGGTTTGCTTCGGCTGTGTCATTATATTCTTCGATAAATTTTTGGTACGCCGCAATAGCTCCTTTCCAGTCACCTTTCATTTGAAGAACCTGAGCTTCATCAAAGAGTTTTAAACTCAGTGCTTCCAGTTTAATATTTTCCATATTTACCTGTTTTGGAAGAATATTCAGCGACCCGGTATATGTTTTATAGTCGTATAACGAGACTTTAATATCATGCTTTCCTTTGTTAATAGACCCTAAATAGGGTGTCTTTCCCATAGGTTGTTTATCAATATACAGGTCTGCTCCGGCAGGGGTGCTGGTAATTTTGATGGTGCCTACCCGGTTGTTCAAGGCGTCTTCAATGGTATTGGCAATGCCCCGTGCCACAGGACGTAATGCCCCGGAGGAGCCTATTTCCCTGCTTCCCATAAAAACGATCCTGCCGCCTGAAGTATTATACAGGACATAGTTTACGCAAATAAGTCCTTTAAAAACCCTGAAGTTGCCAACCAGTTTGTACTCGATTCCCCTGATGCTGTAGTTATCATCGGAATTATCGTTTTCAATGACTCCTGACATTTCAAGGGCTTTTTCGTTAATCAGGGCTTTTGCGTAGGTCCGTTCTACTGTGGTAATTAGATTAAACGATCCCAGTTCGCTGTTCATTATTTCGGCGAACGCGCCGCTGTACCCGGCTTTTTGCGCAAGGTTATTCTCATCTCTGAACTTGAACACGGCAATAGTGGGCTTTTTCAGGGTATCATCTTCTCGCTCCGTGAGATACTTCCGGGTAAATTTTTCGGAAATATACCAGGAGATATCACTTGTTGCCCCTTCCAGACTTTTCGCGGAATACCCCCTGGAATAAACAATGGTCCAATCGTCGATATTTACGGTCCTGGCATCGATCTCATACCTGCCGCCGAATTTTGAAATGGTCCCCACAGTGAGATAATTAACCAGCAGGGATTCGCTCTTTCCTTTGAGAGTTTCGGGATTCTCAATTCCTGCCTGAACCCGTTCCAGGTTATTTATGTAGCCTTGAATGGCTCCCGCTTCCCGGACATGGAACCTGTCTATGGAAGCGAATTTTTTTTCTATAATGGCTGAAGCTCTTTTGCCCCCTGCCTCGCTTTCCCCTGCTGCGGTTATGGTGTCGTTAAAAGGGGAAACTGCCAGCCTGATTTTTTTATCCTGAGTATACAAATACCCGGAGGTTAAACAGACAGCCAATAATGCTGATATACATAGTGTAATTGTTGTTCTTTTCATATTGTCCTCCTTATTAACCGCCTAATATTTTTATCCAGGTTTTTACCAGGTTCCGTTCAGGGCAGTTTGGCCGTTTTTCGAGATACTTCCGGTAATAGGAAATTGCCTGAACTTTGTTGTTGAGCCTGGTATCGTAGATGATTCCCAGGTTTTTATAGGCCGGAGCAAAGCCGGGTTTGATAGCAAGAATTTTTTTAAATGTTTTTTCCGCTTCACCGGTGTTTCCTGAAATGTTATACAAAACGCCCAGGTTGTTCAGGGCTTCATGATGCTTACTGTCCAGGCTTATAGCCTGCTTATATTCGCCAATGGCTTTCCCGTACTTCATCCTTTTGTAAAAGACGTTTCCCAGCTCAAAGTGGGAGGGGGCGAATTTATCATTCAGGGAAATGGACTGGTATAATTCCGATTCCGCGTCTCCGTATCGTCCCGATTCAAGGTAGGATTTTCCCAGTAAATAGTGGGACATGTAGAGATTTGGCTGAAATTTTATCGCCTCCAGTGCCGATTTGATCGAAGAAGAGACATTCCCTTTTTCCGAGTGAACTACGGCTATTTTTGTGTGTATTTTCGCCCGTTCCGAGTCGTCCTTTGCTGTTACAAGGGATTCTTTCAAGGTTTTGATTTCAAGGTTCATGGAAGTGTTCTGGGACAGCTTCCAGTTCTCATCAAGTATCTCCTTGTCGGTCTTTTTTTTACAGGAAAACAGTGTAAAAGAAAGAACAAAGGATACCGGGATAAAGAGAAAGAAAAATAATCTTTTTTTCATGGTTTGTTCCTTATAATGTAATAATGTATATATATTCTACAAAGAGCAGCTTTCGTCTGCATGGGTGTAGTTTATTGGAATATTTTTATTAGTCAATCGGAATTATGCTGAAATATGGGGTTTTTTGCTTCGCGGGCCGGTTTCAGAGACGGTTCCCTGCCCTCAGGAGGCAGGGAAACTCAATATTTTAAGGATTAAACAATGATAGTATTGACAATTTTCCCCTAATTTTATATCTTATTATATTATGAGTACATTTGTAAAACCCACATCAGATATGTTTATA
>JAAENB010000961.1 GCA_024224995.1 bacterium
TATAAACATATCTGATGTGGGTTTTACAAATGTACTCATAATATAATAAGATATAAAATTAGGGGAAAATTGTCAATACTATCATTGTTTAATCCTTAAAATATTGAGTTTCCCTGCCTCCTGAGGGCAGGGAACCGTCTCCTACCATAATTTTTACAATTTTGTTCTATTATTTAAACCGGCCTGACTATAACAACAGGTCTAATATTTCTTTTTTCGAGGCGTCATCTATATTGCCGTCAATGATTCTATCAATGGCAAGATTGTAGGCCCTGTCAAGTTTATCATAATCCGGGACAGATTTAATGAATGCCCTCTCATTTTCCGAGAGTTTAAACCTTTTCATCATAGAGCGGATTAATAACGCTTGTTTCTCTTCAACTTTCCCTCTCGCTTCACCTCTCGCTTCACCTCTCGCTTCACCTCTCGCTTCACCTCTCGCTTCACCTCTCGCTTCGGCATTGGCAAGAGCGCTGTTCTGATCCTTTATCCATTTTTCCCTGGCTTCATACATCTCTCGTAATTCATCATCACGGGTAAAATTAAGGTATTCCTCATGAGCTTTTTTAAGATCCGGGTCGTCTTTAAGCAATATTTTCATTAGTTCCTCCTCAGTTCCTTCTTTTTTAAAATAAAGGAGCCATTTTGAAAGTTTATCATCTTTAATCTTATCTGCTAATTTGGGCAACTCTAAA
>JAAENB010000962.1 GCA_024224995.1 bacterium
CTCGTCCTCAAGGGGACTGAGCTGGTATTTAACAGTGCCGAACATCTTGTAATCAAAAGGATCGTTTTCCATAACCTTTTGGATAAGCAGTTCAACGAGACGACTGCGTGCAATTTTCATCGTTTTGGCGGAAGATTGCAGTAATACGAAATTTTCCAGAGTAATATTGAATGTAGTATAAACCAGGTGCATAGCGATTCTCCTGAAGTAAAAGTTTGGAGTAGAAACAAAACCCCTCATTAATAGGACGAATGGGAGAGCCTAAATATGAATTTTTTTTTTAAATCTCGCTATTTTTTTTCAATTTTCCCCTTTGTAAAGGAATTCCGGCGATATCCGGCTAAAAAACGATTGAGGAGACGCTTAACTTAATGGCATTGGAGGCATGCCTCTCCCCTACACATCAACCCGATCACCTCTCCTTCCCTCTCCACTCCAAATACATACTAACCGCGGCAACAGCATCCTGAATAGTATAAAAAACCGGCAGCCCTGCTTCACGGAGCTGGGCATAGATGCGGATTCGTGTTTCTTCAATGGCAAGGCTGTCTTCCGTAAACCTGGCCAGGATAGGGATAATCGGTTTTTTTAATTCACGGTAGGTATCAACAAGAACCTGGGCTCCGCTTTCAACCTGATCATTCTGGAATCTCGTTATAAAATCAAGAGAAAAATAAGGGATGATGATATCAATATTATCATCTTCATCCATTGCCTCCATGGTATGGGCCATGATAGAAAAATCAAAACCGGACTGGCCAAGATCAACAGGATTGGTGGTAAATGAATTCACTTCCATAATCCGTTCACTTATTTTATCCTGAGTCTTTTTATTCAGCTCCGGAAGCTGTAAGCCCTTCTTCACTGCAAGATCCGTAAACAGCACCGATGTTCCTCCCCCGGCTCCGAGGAAACCAACTCTCGGTCCATGGGGGACTTTGGCGGCTGTTATGAGCATGGAAATATCAAGAAGCTGTTCAAAATAGTCAACCTCAATACAGCGGAACTGGGTCATTACCGATGACCAGATGTGGCCCTTTGTGGACATCGCGCCGGTGTGGCTGGCCGCGGCCCTGGCTCCCGCGTCAGTAACTCCGCCTTTTAAAATAACAACCGGTTTTTTGGGTGTTGCTTTTTTTAAGGTCTCAATAAATTTTTGCCCGTCCTTTATGTCTTCAATATAGGCCGCAATAACAGAAACCGTATCGTCTTCGACAAAATAATTAATATAGTCTTCAACCCGTATATCCATCTGGTTCCCATAGGAAACGACCTTGTTTAGTTTCACATGCCGGGAATGAGCCATGCCCACGAAGTTACTCGTGACTCCGCCCGATTGTCCCATAAAGGCAACACCGCCTATATCTTCCCGGAACTCATTATAAAAAGTAATCCGCGATTCGGTGCAAAGCACCCCGATGCAATTGGGTCCAACAATACAGGTTTCTCCTTCCCTGGCTTTCGTTATCATTGATTCTTCAATATGAGTATTTCCCATCTCTGAAAAGCCGGACGTAAAAAAATGGATAAATTTAATTTTTTTCCTCACCGCAGATTCTACGATCTCTACTGCCCGTTCAGCAGGAAGAGAAATAATCAGGAGGTCCACTCCATGGGGAAGATCGTCAATAGAAGGGTATGTTTTTACTCCCGCCACCTCTTCATAACGCGGGTTAACCGGGTAAATCTCTCCCTGGTAGCCCTTTTCCTGCAATAATTGAAAATAGGGAATTCTGCCTCCCCCGGTATTGGGAGACGCGCCAACTACAGCGACACTCTCGGGATAAAAAAGTCGTTTCAAGTCCATTTATTTTAGCGCTCCTTTGTATTGTCACTAATCCACTGTAAATAAGGAGCGTGTCCTGCTTCTATGGGAAGCTGAATGACCTCAGGCACTTCATAACTATGAACCGATATAATAGCTTCACGCACCTTTTCAAAAAGAGATTTCCGGGTTTTAATTATACAGAGAAATTCCGGCTCATCACAAACCTCTCCTTTCCAGGTATAGAGCGAGGTGATTCCGTCAACTATATTCAAACAGGGAGCAAGCTTCTCCTGTAAAAGCTTCTCGGCAATTTTCCTTCCCTCTTCTTTTGAAGAAACAGTACAAAAAATAACACAATATTCGTTCATGGGATTGACTCCTTTAAACAGCGATTATATAGATAGATAAAAAATTGTGTGGTTTCTGTCAAGAAGTAAGTTTGAAGTTAAAGACTCCAACACCAGTACCTCAAAGCCTACAAGCCTCAACTCCGCGTCAATCCTCTCTCCTGCTGCTCTATGGGTACCAAATAAAACCACCCACTTCTCCGGATCTTCCAGCCTGCACATTCGGGCCTTTCGGGAAAAATTCAGGCCGATAAAAATCTCTCCCGAGTCCCCTCTGCGAAAATAAGAAAGCACATCTTTGTCCGAAGCAGCCATACGGAAACCTCCGCTATGCAGGGCTTCATGCTCTCGCCGGAGGGCCATAAGCTGCCGGTAAAAATTCAAAAGCGAGTCTTCATCCCGTTCCTGTAACTCCACATTAACCGTTCTATAATCACTGTTAACCGGCAGCCAGGGCTTGCTGCTATTTCCTCTATTTATAGAAGAAAACCCCGCGTATTCACTATCATCCCACTGCATAGGAGTTCGCTGGGGGTCTCTTCCCGGGTGAAACGGCCAGTATTTTTTCCCTACGGGATCAACCAGGTCCTTCTTTCCAATCTTCCCGTCTCTCATGCCAATCTCATCGCCATAATACAAAAAGGGCGTTCCGCGCTGCGTAAGGATCATGGCCGCAAGAATCCGTGCTTTTTCAATTGATCCTTTTGCAAGGCGGGACATGGACCGGACCTGGTCATGATTCGACAGCACATGACAGGGCCAGCCCTTTTCCGGAATGGATCCGTACCAGCGCGAGAGCAGCTTTCTAAAATCGGCTGCCTTAAACTTCGCGTAAACCGGAGAAAAATCGAATGCCAGGTGGAGCTCATCTTCTCCGTCCCCGAGATAACTGGCGGTTATTCCCGGCTCCATCCTGCCTTCATTGGGATAGATCTCTCCCACCAGCATGGTCTCGCCAAACTCATCCATCAGGGTACGGAACTCCTTTAAAATATCATGGGTCTCGGGCTGGTTGCGGTCGTAGTTATGCCATTGCATATCGTGCCGCCGGGGATATCCCGCGAAATTAGCATAGGGATTATTGCGGAACTCCCGGTCTTTTATTATATAATTAATAACATCCAGCCGGAACCCGTCTACTCCCAGGTTTAGCCAAAAACGAATATCGTCAAACACTGCCTGCTTTACTTCCGGGTTGCGCCAGTTCAAATCGGGCTGTTCTTTAAGAAAGAGATGCAGGTAATACTGCTCTGTGGTTTTGTCCCATTCCCAGGCTCCGCCGCCAAAGGCTGCCATCCAGTTATTTTTTTTATCGGCCCAGATGTACCAGTCCCGTTTGGGATTATCCCGGGAAGAGCGGGATTCCAAAAACCAGGGATGAAGAGACGAGGTATGATTCAAGACCAGGTCCATTATTATTCGAATTCCCCTGGCATGGGCCTCCGAAACCAGGCGCTTAAAATCGTCCATTGTTCCAAATGCAGGATCAATAACCCGGTAATTGCTTATATCATACCCAAAATCGAACATTGGCGACTCATAGATTGGAGAAAGCCAGATTCCGTTTACTCCCAGGTCTTGAAGATAATCGAGCTTTTCTATTATGCCGGGTATATCTCCTATGCCGTCGCCGTTTGAGTCGTTAAAGCTCCGGGGATAAATTTGATAGATGATTCCGGTTTTCCACCAGGGGTGGTTTTTGGTCATGGTGTTTTTTCCTCCGAAATAAAAGTTTGAGGTTCGAGGTTTGAGGTTCGAAGTTTAAGAATCTATCAAGGGCCGGACTTATGTAAAGTATAAAAATTCCGGATTTCGTCCCCCCAAAAATCAGAGGGACGAAAAACATCTATTTTGCGCGTTTTAATTACAAACCGTTGTACAACTCACATCAGTAGAGCCTGTACCGGTGCAGTCCTGGGTGCAAACCGGGTCCGACTGATTATCGACATTATAACTCAGCTGACCGTTAACGGACCCGTCAATAATAAGTTTTTCCCAGTTAAAAACGGGGGTGCTGTAATCAAAAATGGTTTTGGAAAACAGAACCATTTTAATTCCAAGATCCAGTTCCACCCCGCCGTACAGCGCCCAGTCCAGGTTCCCGGACAGTTCCCCGCTTGCCGTAGTATAGGGATCTCCACCGCCGCTGGCCTGAGACGCCACATCCATTGAACCGGAGAGTTCTCCATCTGCAGTCAGTTTTCCGTATCCTTTGAGAAAAAGATAGGGACCAAGAATATCATAAAACAGGAGCTCAATCTGTGGACCGGCATATACCCGGAGCGAAGCAGCTCCTTTAAGCTCATCCACCGTAAGGCCCAGACCAAATGAAAATTCATTGATAGTGCTCCACTCATCGTTCTCATAGATCAACCCGGTCTCAAGAGTAATCTCTTCAGAGATATTGGCAACAACAGCTTCAACCGACATCTCTCCATTAATTCCTATTTTAATAATCAACGTTGGCGTAATTATAATAGGAAATCCGCCTATGGGAATAATAATAGGATTAAACTTAACCGTTGCTACATCCCAGCACTTATCGAAATTAAAAACCGAGGCGTCAACAGCGTCACCGGAACTGATCTGTACTTTAGCTGTTTGTTTCGTTGTATTTTTGTACAGGAATTTTTTGACTTTGAATAACTTAACATCAAGGTCAAATTCAAAATCGGAATCCAGGGTAATTTCACCGCTCGCCGTGATCTGATCATTCGTGGTTTCTTCATTGTCATCGGCGTCATGAATTACGGCGTTATTAAAATTAATAACAAGAGGCGGTAAATCGAGCTGTCCCTTTCTGCCGGACGCGGCTCCGGAAAGAGAAACGCCATCCATCATGGGCTGGAACGAAGCCACTTGAGTTTCGCTTACTTTTTTGTCTATGGCAATAGAGCAGTCTTCAATAGCGGCATCGAGCGTGGTTTTCTTTGTTTCCAGCACCACAAAACCGCCGGAGCTGTTTACCGAAACAACTTCCCTGAGAAATCCGGCCGGCGCTGCGGCAACTGGTGAACCTACAATAATAGCGCCGTTCCCCAGCAAGGCCAGCTCATTTGTTGAGCCGCTAAAAGAAATAAACTCCGCGCCGTCTACCGATTCCACTGCTGAAAGAAGAGACATGGACTCATTGGAAAGCACAACAGTCTGTTCTGCCGGGTTTACATACCCGGAATCAGCAGATCCGTCGTCATTGGAACCTCCAAAACAGGAACCAAACCCAACAATAACAAGCAACGATAAAAAGATTAGTGATTGTCGTAAAAAAAACATACTTCCTCCTATAATAAATTATTTATGTTTTTACAGGATTTACGACTACCACGATTTCAGTATTGACCCACCCCCTGAACCAATTTATACACCTATACTACAGATTGAATAAAATGTACATAAAAAAATTATAAATTTTAAATATTTTGTTAAAAAAAAGCAAAATCCTGCTTCGCAGGGTCAGGTGCTCTCAAGAAACTCTTTTTTAAATAGGGCTGGTTTCCGGGAAGAGAGACGTTGCATGCAACGTCTTTACGGGTTGGTTTCCGGAGATTTGTCCCGGGTCAACACCACAGAGGGGGAATCCCAAATAAACACCGTGAGGGCACGGCGCGATGCAGCGGATCATCCGCCCGTGCCCCTACACGTACCGAATCCCCTCGCAGGGGCCGCACTCCTTCCCGGAATCTCC
>JAAENB010000963.1 GCA_024224995.1 bacterium
CGATACTGAAATTGAATTTTAGATCTACTGAGAGCCTGGAATTTCAAGGTATGAATAACATGAAAAACGGGTAACAAATAAAAAACTCTTCCATTTTTTTCAATTTTGTCCGTTTTTAATAATTTCACTTCCAGTAAAACTTTATCTATTTTAATTCCACTGTTATTTTGATTGATACTTACGTGGTTAATAAATTGATCGGAAAAATATTTTTTAAATTCATCCACGGTGAAAAAATGCTTCAATTTTAACAGGTTCGGATCTTTCAACTGTAAGAAGGTGCCTCTAATTGAATATTCCTTATTTTTTAAATTAACGATATTGTTTTTATTTTTATAGATTAATGAGAATAAATCAAACGCGAAATTCTTCGACCCTGAAGGGCCCGTGTCTACAATAATTATTTTATTTTCCTTTTGATAGTACCGTAGTTTCATTTTTGTCATAATAGGAAAACCCGCGGTTAAATCCACTTCTTGTTTGGAATTATTCTTAAACAAAAAATCGACTGTACACATTCCGGTATTATCAAATGATATTTTTTCTTCAATTAATGATATGCTGGGATGTTCTGTTTGAGAATATATTGAACCGCCTTTTAATTCAAGACTGGTAGCCCAGCCGTCATTGGCAGAAACCGGGTTGATTAAAATTATTTGACTACAAATAATAAAAGTAAAAAAAGTAAAAAAAATATTTCTCACGGTAATTTCTCTTTTTTAATTATTTTGTTATCTCTGTGGTCTAAAAACATAGGTCGGTTTAAAGTCATATTTCATAAGATCATTCTTGCCGCTAGGAAAATTTCCTCTACTTGGACCTGGTAAATGAATAATTTGTCCGTCGGAGCCGACTATTCCGGAATGCCCGGTAAATCGATCATGTAATTCAGCTACAAAATCCCCCGGCAGCAAGGTGCCATCAAATCCATTTTTTCTCTTACCATTATCAAGCATTATTTTAAATGAGCGAGTATATCTTTTTTTCAATTTTTTTACGGTTTTAACAACTCTTCTACCCGGAGGAAAAGGAATTCCGGCTTTTTTATAACATGCTTTTGGTACATCAATACACACCCAATATATTACCTTTATCGTTTTACTTGTACATGTTTTATCTGTTGTTTTCTTTGATGTATCATTACTGCAGATTCTGCCCTTATAAGTTCTTCCGTAATGAGCCCCATCATAAGATTTTTTTTCATTTTTTTCATCAATTTTATTATCAAGATCATTATCCCGGCCATCCCCACCCCAGTCATCGAACCATATTGCGGGATTAGTTTGTTTAAGAAGTTTTTCTGCATGTGCTCCCGCCAGACCGGCTTTTTTCGTAGCTTTCGGCTTTGCAGGTTTTTTCTTATTTTTGGGAACATCGCGCTTGATTGCAGTTCCACCCTGCTGCACCACATGAGTCAGCTCATGAGCCAGAAGCATCTTCCCGGTCCTGGTGGCAGGCGAATACTCTCCATTGGCGAAAAAGATATCATTTCCCGTGGTAAAGGCCCGGGCGTTAATGGCTTTGGAGAGATTGTCGGCTTTGCTGCCGGTATGGATTTTCACATTGCTGAAGTCATGGCCAAACCGGGACTGGTAATATTTATTCGCCGATGAGGAAAGAGCCTGGCCGCCGCCTTTCATACTCCGGATGCCGCTTTCAACGCTTGAGTCAACAGCAAATGAGCCTGCAGAGGATCCCTTGGGCTGAACCCGGATTGCGTTCAAATCGTCCATAACTCCGGGTGCCTTTTGACGCAAAATAGACTCCGACGCGCTTACTGCCTCTTCCCGGTGCATATTATTCAACTGGCGCTCAATAAGATCGGGTTGAATAATATTGTTTTTAATGAGATGCTCAACCGAGTTATTTCCGATAGTCCGCTGTAATTGCATAATATAATCGACAGTAGGATCGGAAGAACGGGGCTTATTTTGAAGGATCCTGTCTTTTTTTTGTACTTTTTCCGACTTTTTACTCTGGATAATAAATTTACCATTATTATTCATGCAAATACTCCCCGGGGTGAAATAGTGCCAATGCACACGTATATCTTTTATAAATAATAAAAAAAAGCACAAAAGTCAAGTGTTGCGGTGAAAATATGAGAATAAAAAATTTTGTTTCCACAAATTGCACAAATTGACCTCAGAGCTCTTTAAAAGAGCTCTGAGGTCAATTTGAGGCGCGAATTTGGGACCGGAAGGAATGCCATAGCAGACAATGAATAAGATCTTTATTCTTACGGCAATACTTTCTATTCTTTCTATCTCACTTCTGGGGCACTCCAGCTGCCGGAACAAAAAAGCCCGGTTTTTTTACGGAGTCACCGTAACCGTAGTCTGTGTAACATACGCGTTATCCACGATTTTCCAGATATCGTATATGCCGCTGGCGGGGTCTCCGTTCGCGTCGAACTCTATTGAACCGGAGACTCCTTCATAGTTAATATCGCCACTGCCGTCGTTTCCTATTGCCGCCTTCCCCGCAGCAAACTCATTAACACTGATAACTGTTTCTCCGGAGTCATCATTGGCTACTGTTGCCAGTTTCGCAGCGATCTTGTCGAGTTCTGTAGTGTCGGTAAATGAGGTTGGCTGCGCGTTTTGTATCGCGTAAGCAAGAACATACACTCCGTCATAAGCGAATTCCGAGAATGAATCCGGGTCAAAATCGAACCTGGTCCGGAAATTCGTAAGAAAGGTGGAGTAGCCCGGGCCGGAGCCGGGGACAGTGCCGTACATTCCTTCGATGATTGCGCTGTTGCCGTTAACCAGGAAGTCGTTCGATTTTATGCCGTCATTACCAAAGAATAATGGAGGGCTTCCGCCAAAAGGGGCCAGGTGCCCACCCGATATAATATCATTGATAATCCTGGCTCCTTGATTGGGAAAGGTTACAAGAAATACCAGGTCCGCATCGGTGTTGGGAAAAAGGCTGGTTATTATGCTTGTATAATCAGAGTATTCATCATAGGTCTCGCCAATGGATATTCGTTCATGCATGGCAGCTCCGGCTTTTGCGGCAAAGGCTGTGCTGAATGAAGAGTCAAGCCCACGGCCCCAGGCGTCATCGATATAGGTAACCGAAGCATTGCGTTTGCCCAGCGCGTAGGCATAATCAGCAGCCGCTTCTCCCTGCAGGGCATCGGAGGGGCAGGTGCGCCACACAAGACTGCTGTCTGTTAGTGATGTAATATCAGCGCTTGTTGCTGAATATGAAAGTATGATCATATGGTTTTCTATTGCGAAATCAAAAACTCCATCATTTTGATGCCCGCTTCCGTAAACAGTATCATCCCCCAGGCCAACACTGGAATATGACGGCCCCAGGATAATCCGTACTCCTTCATTATAGAGATCTTCAATTGCCGCAAGCCCCTTTGAGGTGCTGCCTGAAGTATCGCGGATAACCAGTTCAATATCATGATTAACCCCGCTTATTGTAAGCCCTCCCGCGTTATTGATTTCTTCAGCTGCCAAAAAAGCCGCCAGGTTAATTGATTCAGCCCAGGCGTAAAAATCTCCCAGGGGAGAGAGAAGCCCTATTTTTATGGGATTGGTATAGCTCAGTTCCGCCGTATCCTTTTCAAAGATATCGCACCCGCCGCCTATGAGAACAGCCGCGAATATTGCAAAAAATAGCGGGAATAAAAAAATATTCCTTTTTTTCATTCAAAGCCCCTCCCTATAGTATATAGTACACAAATTCCGGGGAAAAGTCTACCACTGTAAATCATTAAAATTTCTGAATAAGGCTCACAACAAAAGTCCGTTCAAACCCCGGTATATCAAAGCCGTTAAACCCGGGGAAAACATACTCCGTACCCAGAACATTGTAGACCTTTACCCGGATCTCAGTCTCTTTGTCACCGGTCAATTTAAGATTGTAGGTTGATATCATCACATCGAGCAAAAAATAAGCACCCAGGCTGTATTTATCAGTAAGGTAATTGACCGGGTCATAAACCTGGCTATTCGGTTCACTGGCAACCCGTGAATGAATATATCGTCCTTCACAATTCAGGTTAATAAAGATTTCCGGAATTTTATAATTGATACCGAACTTGGCCATATGAAGCGGATAGAGATCGGTCTCTATTTTGATATCCCCTCTCATGGGATGTTCTTTCGTAAGTATGCTCCACTGGAATGAATAATTAACATAGCTCATGAGCATATCATACGAAAAGATCAGTTCCGACTCGCCGCCAATGGAATTTATCTCCGAGATATTTTCAGCCTGCACATTCAGGACAGTTCCTTTCGGCAGAACGAGTTCTACTTTTTTGATGTTATTATAAAAGGCGGTAATATTCAGGCTTACATTCCGGATAAACTGCCCCCCTAAAGCCCATTCAAGAGTCCTGACCTTTTCAGGGTCAAGATCGGGATTGCCAATCACCCCTTCGGTCCGGATATAATTAGTATAGAGCTGCGTTGATGACGGAGCTTTAAAAGAAGTGCCGTACAGGATCTTGGTGTATATTTTATCAGTAAAAGGATAAACTGCTGCCACTCTCCAGTTTAAAACGTTCTCATAGATATTATGAATATCATACCTGATCCCTGCGAGAAATTCCATGTTCGC
>JAAENB010000964.1 GCA_024224995.1 bacterium
ACCTCAAACTTTAAAATTGAAACTTTTTTTTACCCCTCATTAATAGGACGAATGGGAAGGCCTTTTGATGAAATTTTTTTTGGCTTTTTTTGCATAAAATTGAATTTTTTTCAAAAAAAGCCGTTTTTTAAGGGGTTTTGATCTCAGAGCTCTTTATAAGAGCTTTTTCAGAAAAGAAAAACTTCTCAGAGCTCTTTATAAGAGTCTTCCTGCAAATAAAATAAATTTTCCTTGTACTATGAAAATTATTATATTATAATAAGCAGCAACTACAAAAGCATTACACTCTTTTTCAAGGACAAAGCAGATGAAGATAGAAACACTAAAAAAGCGAAAACTGAGCCTTACAAATGACGGGCAACTGGAACTCTTTTTCCTTGGAGTGGGAAGCGCCTTTACCAAACGGCAATACCAGACCAACTTGTTGATAGTAAAAGGAAATGACCATCTTCTTATTGATTGCGGAACCAAATGTACCCAGGCTCTTTACGACCTGGGCGTGCCCATAACCGATGTACAAAATTTTCTAATTACCCACTCCCATGCCGATCATATCGGCGGACTGGAAGAAGTGGTACTCATGGGCCGCTATGTTACCAGGAAAAAACCGGTAATGATAATAAACGAGACCTATCAGCATATTCTCTGGGATATGTCCCTGCGGGGAGGCTGCGCCTATAATGAAGAAGAAGCAGGCGCCATGCTCAGTTTTGCCGATTTCTGGACCGTTATTCGTCCCAGCTGGCTGACAAACTGCCAGCGGGAGACATTTGGAGCAAAAATTGGGGATATAGATGTAAAAATGACGCGAACCAAACATATACCCGATTCTTCTTTAGACTGGCAAAGTTCCTTCTGGAGTATTGGGGTAATTATTGATGACAGGGTAATGTTTACCAGTGACACCAGGTATGATTATGATCTCATTGATTCACAGAACAAAGCATACAACCTGGAAACCATTTTTCACGATTGCCAGTTCTTTACCGGGGGAGTTCACGCGTCCCTGGAAGAACTCAACCAGTTCCCGGACGACATAAAGAAAAAGATCTATCTTACCCATTACGGAGACAACTGGGAAGATTTTGAAGATACGATCCAAGACTACGGATTTGCCGACCTGGCGAAACAACATGTCCACTATGTTTTTGATTAAAATGAATCTTCCGGAATAAAAAGCGGTTCCTTTTTACTCACGGAGTTAAAATATTTGACGAGTAAAATCTGGTTGCCCTTTTCATTAAATCGAATAACATCGAAGATATCCAGAACCAGGAGAAGCCCCCGCCCGTGAGGAAGGAACTCTTCATTCGCTTGTTCAAAATTCAGTTTCAAATAATGCTCATGATCAAACCCCTTACCCTCATCAGTTACCCGGTAAGCGACCCTGTTTGCATTGACCGTATATTCAACGAATATTTTCCTTTTACGAAACCGAACGTCTTCCTGGAGTTCCCGAAGAAAAACCAGGTAGTTCCCCTTGCTAATAGCCCGGGTCTTTTCTTCAAATGAAAGGCTCAGGTTCCCATGCTCCATAGCATTGATCAATATTTCCCGTAGTCCTACCCGCAGCATACTTATCCTGTCGGCGGAAATAAACCTGTTCAGGTTAACTGTTAGTTTCTGGCTTACCAGGTCAATAGTGCTCAGATTATTATTAATCGCGAAGACCTGTTTCTCCGCTTCCAGGAATTGGATAATCTTATCCTGGGTAATACGGGATCCTTTCCCCAGGATTTCAACGACCCCGTCATATTCGGTATATTCAAGTTTAAACGCAAAATCTTTGGGATACAGGTTATAGACCGATTTCAGGGAGGTTTTAAAAGAAATACTGCTTTTATTGACTACAAGGTCATTAATATAATTTCCAATAATCTCCATAAAAAGTTCCGCGTCCAGCCCCGGATCTCTGTGAACTATTTCAACAAAATTCGTAGCAATGAGTTCATGGTCGAGCAATTCCAGCTCTTTTTTCATGGCATTATTCATGGTAAGAATCATAAGGTCCTTATCCAGAGAAAAAATTATGTCGTTGGAATTCTCAACCAGGTGCCGGTATCTCTTTTCGGTCTGCATAATCTTTGGAATAATATCCAGCAGCAATTTATCCGATTTTTCCCGTTCAGCCTCAAGCTTCTTTTCGGTATAGATCGAATGCTTCCAGGTATGGTAGTTAATAAACAAAATTGCCAGAATTATAAAATATAAAAACAGGTAGGAAAAAACATCCTGAAAATCCTTATTAAGAGGATACAGGGGTCTGGCCTTTCTCAGCCAGAATTGCATAAATACAATAGAAACCAGGGGAAGCGTAAGAGAATAGACAAGGGATTTCCGCTCGGTATCTTTTAAATATAAGAAGGGAGCCATAATGCAACCGGTATAAGCGACATAGACAGAAAACGATTCTCCCATAAATAAGAAAAAACAGGTAAAATAAAGAAAAGCAAGAAATATAATAAAGTTAAAGGCAACAAGCCTGCCGAATTTGAGCCGGAGAAACAAAAGCACCAAGGTTAACAAAAAAGCCGGAACCTGAAAATAAAAATAAGCATAATAGCCATAGAAAAGATAACCCACAAACATAAGCGACAGCAGCATGAAAGCAGCTCCCGCCGTAAGAACAACTAATTTATTTGTAAGGATTTCCGCTTTAATGTCGGGCTCCGACATGGAAGCGGTAACTCCAATATGAAGAATTTTATCCCAGGTTTTAGCTATTATTCCTTTCATTTATATCTAAAATATGTATAAATCAAGTAAAGTCAAGCGTATTGCATTAAAAATATATATTATTGAAGATTTATACAGAAAATGAGTCCTCAATAATAAAAAGAGGCTCTTCTGCTCCGGGACTTAATTGTTCCTTATTCTCATTAAAATATTTAATCAGCAAAACCTGGTTTCCCTTTTCATTGAACCGGATATAGTCAAAGGTCTCCCTGATCATAAGCAGCCCCCGCCCGTGGGGAAGAAGCTCTTTACCGGAAATATCATCAAGCGATGCCATAAAAGTGTTATGATCAAATCCATGTCCTTCATCTGTTACCCGGTAGGCTGCCCTGTTCTCATTAAAGGTATATTCAACCATAATATTCTTTCCCTGGTTTCGGGAATCATCCTGCTGCTTCTGAATAAATTTAAAATAATTCCCTTTTTGCATAGCCCCGGTCTTCTCCTCAAACGAGAGGCTCAGGTTTCCGTGTTCAAGGGCATTTATCATAACTTCCCTGAGTGAAAGCCTCACCTGGTTTACCGCTGAAGCTTCCAGGTATTTGCTTAAGTTTACCGTGAGTTTTTGACTTAACAGGTCTATATTGCTTAAATAATTATTGATCGTATAGGTCTGTTTTTCCGCTTCTAAAAATTTAATGATCTTATCGTCGGTAAGAAGAGATCCTTTCCCCAGGATCTCGACCTCCCCTTCACTTTCAGTATATTCCAGTTTTATTGAAAAATCTTTTGGGTAGAGATTATATGATGATTTAAGGGGAGCCTTAAAAGAGATATTGCTTTTATTTTGAACAAGGTCATCGAGATAACTTGCTACAATTTCCGAAAATATATCCCGCCCTTCTTCATCATTTTTATGTATGATATGAATAAAAGGGGTCTCCAGTAATTCTTCGGTTTTTACAATCCCCAGGTACCGTTTCATGGCACTATTGACGGTGATAAATTTATAGTCCTCATCCAGAGAAAAAATTATATCATGGGAGTTTTCAACCAGGTGACGGTATCTTTTCTCAGCCTGTTTGATCTTTGGAATAGTATTTCGAAGCAGTTCATTTGATTTTTCCCGTTCGGCCTCAAGTTTTTTTTCAGTCATGTTTGAATGCCGCCAGGAGATATAATTAAGCAAAATAATAACAGCCACAAGCAGGTAAAAATAGGTATTCGAAACTACCTTTAAAAAGAACCAATTAACGGGAAAGAACGGTTCAAAGTTGGCGAACCAGTACTGCAATACGGCAATGGAAAGAATTCCCCAAAACAGGCAGAATAAAAGCGTTTTCATTTCATCACGTTTCAGCACAAGATAAGGCAGTGTCATGAAACAAATATAAATAATACGATACCCCGTAGATTCTCCCGCGAAAATAAACAGGCAGAAAAAATAAAAGGTCAATAACAGTACGACTATATTTACAACAACCACTCTGCCAAAACGTTTTTTAATAAAAAGTACGGCAGTCATGGAGACAATATCCCAAAGCTGAAGATAGAGATAGGAATAATACCCATAGTCCATTATTACAATAAAGACCGGGATCATAAAAAAAATACCAACAGCAATAGCCGCCAAAATAAACTTGTTGGTAACAACCTCATTTTGTATGTCCCGTTCCGACATACCGGGCTCCACCCCAATATTAACTATATTTTGCCAAAATTCCCTGATCATACTATCATTTGTTACCTGGTTACAAGAATACTTTTCTAATGCTAACTATACCGGGATTCAATGAAAGGTCAAGTCAAATTATGGATTAACCGGCTTCTTACTGCTCTTCTCCGCGAGCCGTATTCGCTGCAAAATTGGCGGGTGGGTATAATAAAACATGGAATAGACCGGGTTTGGCAGCAGGTAGGAACGGTTAATCCTGCCCATTCTTTTTTTCATTTCAATAAAAGTATGCGCGTCTCCGGTCAATTCAAGAGAATAACGATCGGCCCGTTTCTCAATAGTCCGGGATATAACGTTTTCAACCGGGTTGCTAATGAACATCAGGAATAACAGCAAAATCAAGAGCGGCAGATGCCCCTGCGGTGATACCATACTTTTGAGATCCCTTGCGAATATATACCGGGAAAGGAACCGAAGCAGTAAGAGCACCAGGATCATACTCAGGGAACCGAGCAGCATTCCAATGAGCATATGCTCTTCGGAATAGTGGCCCATTTCATGGGCCAGAACGGACAGGGTCTCTTCATGAGTAAACTTTTTTAGCAGGGTATCATACAGAAAGATCCTTCGTTCTCCACCGAGCCCAACCAGGTAGGCGTTTGCCCCGCCGCTGTAGGTGCTGGTATCAATCACCCCGATGTCGCCAACAGTAATCCCGGCCTTTTCCGCGAGAGCATGGACCTTTGTATTGAGTTTAACATCGGTTATGGGCACGGTATCATAAAAAAGCGGTGTAATAAAGCGGGGCCAGAGTATGGAATACCCGGCTCCAAGGATAAAAAAGACGACCGGGATATAGAGCAGGTATCGTTTTGTTTTTTTGATAATTAGCCCCAGGATAGTAAGCGTTACAGCCGAAAGAGCAATGGAAATTCCCGAGGATGCCAGGTAGCGGACAAACCATGTCCCAAAACCGGTATTCATGAGACCAAAAAGCTTTTCCCGGTAAAACCCCAGAAAGATATTCACCGGCAGTTTGATGAGCGCCAATACCAGGAAAATTGCCAGGAAAGAAAGAATCATCGCGGCAAAGTCGCCTTTGAACTTTCCGGTCAAGCGCCCGGCAAAAGAGCTGTGCAGGCCTTTGTATACAACCCACGCAAGCAGCGTTATGAGCAGGATTCTATAAATAGTCACGGGAATAATCCCGTATAAAAAATAACTACGTCCCGTGTTTATTTCGCTCTCTGAAAAATAGCGCAGCGCAAACTCAAGGGTTTCCGGGTTCCGGTCGCCCAGGAGACCAAAAATGGCCAGGACCGAAAAAATCCCCAGGTAGATTAAAATAAAGTTCTTAAATCGTTTTATATCAAAATCCATATTTATTTTTTTAATACAACCTCAGTAGGATATGGCATACCAATGCCTTGTTTATCGAACTCACTGATTAAAGCCAGGTTTATATCCTGCTGAACATCCATAAATCGCTGATATTCTCTTGTGGTAATTGCATAACAAACCTCAAAATCGAGAGAGTATTCTCCGAATGTTTTTAAATGGGTCCGGTTAAATTCCGTATCTTCTATACTCGTTACAATGGTCTCAACAATCCCCGGAACAGCCTTCAGTTTATCAACAGGTGTTTCGCAGGCCACTCCAACAGAAAAAATAACTGTCCGTTTTTCCATTCTTTTATAATTTTTGATTTTGTCTGAGGTTAAATCCGTATTCGGGATAATAATCTCTTCTCCCGTTGCGCTGCGAACCCGGGTTGTTTTAATCCCGATATATTCAATAGTTCCGCCGTAGGTATCACATACAATATAATCCCCTTTTTCAAAAGGCCGGTCAAAAAGAATAACAAAATAATTAAAAAGGTCTTTTAATATGGCCTGGGAAGACATTGCTACAGCAATACCGCCAATGCCAAGCCCCGCGATAATTGTGGAAACCTCAAACCCCAGGTTATCCAGGAGAAAGAGAGCCCCCAGCCCCCAGATTATTGTTTTAATGAGGGTAACAACGCCCCGGGGTATCCTGAATCCCTCATCCCGAAGACGGTAGCGTTCCAGGGTATAGTCCAGCAGCCTGGTAATAATGCGTATAACAAAGACCGAAAAGATAAAAATTCCCGTGGAATTAATGATCCGTACTCCCAGGTCACTTATTTTTAAAAAACGGGTAGCAACTACGAGAAGCCCGAGATAGAGAAGCGGTATTACCGATTTTTCAATAATTATGATTAACAGGTCATCCAGAGGAGTGTCTGTTGCCAGGGACCATTTTTTTATCCTGGAAAGAATAATCCGCTTAAAGAGTTTAATAAGAATAAAACCGGTAATAAGAATTCCCAGTACAATGAGATATTCCCGGATTGTATTGTTAAAATATTTCAGGTCAAGGAGTTCGATTATTTGTTTCATAAAATCCTCCCGGCAATTAAAGAAGGCGAACATACGTTCGCCCTCTCTATACTCTTGCTATATGTATCGGTACTACTGTAATACTATTTAATAAATTTCTTTGCCTTTAAAGCGCTAATAACTATTTCGGCTATTTCTTCTTTCGAAAACTTTTCAACATTAATTGTTAAATGATAGGAAGAAGGATTAGAGGCGTCAAATTTAATATATTGGGTTAAAAATTCATGCCGTTCTTTATCCTTTTTCTTAACCAGTTTCTCTGCTTCCAGCCGGTCCTTAATATTATGTTCTTCCATAATCTTATGGAGCCGGTAGGTTTGCGAAGCAATAAGCCGGACATGGAGCCCGTATTTCATGTCCCTGGTTATGACAACCCCGGCTCTACCAAGAATTATTTTCCGTCCCTGCATGGCAAGGGTCCGAACAGTTCTTATTAGTTTTTTATATGCTGAAACCTGGGGAGGATAATCGGTAAGCATATTCATCATCAACTCATTCATCTCAGCACGAACCTTTGTGTCGATGGTTTCCAGCAGCTTTTCATTAACTTCATAATCATCAACGATTTTATGCAGTAATTCCTTGTCATACCCAAACCAGACATCGGTTTCTTCATATTTATTTAATGCCTCTGCAATAGCGGTAACAACTCCACCGGCAACACAACCGTATTCCCTTGATATGGTAATAAAGGGCATCGGCTCTTCCTCTTTCTCCTGAACACTTTTGGCAAATTCCCATACCTGCACCTGGTTATGTATCCATTTCTCCAGGTTAAATGATTTTATGTGCTTCATATTAAACTCCTTTTAAACTCCCTTCTAAAACTCCTTTATCGAAATCGTTTCAATAAGCACGGGGAGAGTGGTGCTCCGGGGACAGCTTCGATTTCTCAAAAAATCCCCTTATAAGATAAAAAACTTTACATACCTTAAAAGTCAAGAAAAAGCCGAAAAATAGTATAAATTTTCATAGATAACTAAAATATTTATAGACATCATTCTTTTTATATATATTTTAAAAAAATATTACAATCTTCCGGTTCTGCTCTTCTTTACCATCACTATATAATTGACAAAATTTGATCTGTTCGGTATTGTATCTAATCATGAGAGTGAGATATTATGACTTTTTTTAAGCAGATAAACAATGTTTCCCCCAAAAAAATGGGATCATTTTGAGCAAAATTTTGTCTAACAAGTAAAAGGATAATGAAATTACAAGAGTCCCAACTGGAAGATGAAAGGCTGATACAGAGTTTCCAGTCGAACAATTCGGATGCCTTTGATAAGCTGGTTCAGAAACACACTAATATGGTGTTTAACCTGTGCTACCGGTTGATGGGTGATTATGATGAAGCGAATGATTGCGCTCAGGATACTTTCATTAAAGTATACCATAATTTGGACCGTTTTAAGTTCAAATCGAACTTTTCAACCTGGCTCTATAGAATAGCAGTTAACACCTGCAAGAACAAGCTTTCGTCGCTCAGCTCCCGGGTCAAAAAAAAGACCCTGCGTCTCGACAACAGGAACGACGAAGATTTTAACCGCTTGTCCGACATTGAGGACAGCACCTTTAACCCGGAGGAGATATTTGAAAAAAAGGAAAAGGAGGGAATTATCCGGGGGGCAATAAACGCGCTGCCTCCAAACCAGAAGACACTGATTGTGCTCAGGGATATTGAAGGAAAATCCTATGATGAAATTGCGAAAATTACAGGATACAAGCCGGGAACCGTTAAATCCAAACTGGCGCGAGCCCGGCAAAGCCTCAGGGACAGGTTAAAAGGAGTCTTATAGATGAAGTGCCATGAAATAAAATACCTTTTAGCGGATTTCATTGACGGTGATCTTGAACCGGACACGCAGTCAATGATACAAGACCACCTCTCCGCCTGTGAAGAGTGCCGGGAAGAGTATGCTTTTTTACAGGCATACAAAAAAGAGATCATCTCTCTTCCGGCAGTTGCCGCTCCCGCGAATTTCCTTACTGACCTGCATAAACGGCTGGACGAACCGTCCCTGGCGGAAAAAATCCGTCATACTCTTTTTTTCCCCTTAAAGCTAAAACTCCCTCTTGAGGCAGTGGGAGTTGCCGTGCTTGCGGCCATAACAATACTGATATTTAACCCCTTTGAAATGGGACGCCAGATGACCTTTCAGCCCGAGAGCGCGTCTTACGATTCCGACATTGCTTATTATGCCCCGGAGAAGGAAAAATCCATGAAAAGAACAGAAGCGCGAAAAGAGTCGAAACTCTCTACCGCTTCAAAAACCCGTCTCGCCGACAGCCGGAAAAGAGGCGCTGCTACAGGAGCCGTAATTGAAAGGAAAACTATTGATAAAAGTTCCGGCGGTTACGCGAAAAAAGACAGGGGAAAGGCTATGCCCGCTTACGGAGAGAGCGCTCCCGATGAAATTGAAGACAGAACTCTCAGTGATGAAACGATCGCGCAAGACGACAGCCTTTACTCCAGTAAAGCAATTGAAGGGGAACGGGACAAAGAGTCGAGTAAAAGAATGGCGAGCAAGAAAGCTGCTCCCGCTGCTGCCAAAAATAATTACGCGGGAAAAGGAGCAATCGCTGAATTTGAGGAAATCAAAGCCGAACCTGCGGCACCGGAAGTTTACGAAATCGTCCTTATGCTCACCCCGGAAACGGACAAGTTCGCCCTCGCGAATAAATCAAAATCAAAAGCGTCCTATTCCCAGAAGCTTCCTCATGAATACTATGCCAAAAACGAGATGAAAAAAAGCGATTCCGTGGACATGAAACAGAAATATATTGCCCAGAAAAGAAGCGGCAGAAAACTCTCAAAAGAGAGCAAACCCATGCCCGTAAGCATAAAAAAATCCCTTGCTCAAATAAAATCCATTGCCGGCTCCTTAAACGGCAGGATCATTAAAAGAAAATTCCGCAGCGGCAGCTCTACGGAACAATACATCGTCCTTGAAATCCCTGCCAAAAACTACCATATCCTGGTAAACCGCCTCAACTCTACGGGGTCCGTAAAAAAACTCTACCGGAAAAAACCCGTCCTGAGAAGTAAACAAAAGGTCAATCTTAAAATAAACTTGAGTTATTAGAGACAGGTGCAAGGGGGAAGGTAATCGGTGGCCCTGTAGGCCGGGTGATCGGTAATCGGTCAAGAACAACACCGTCAGGGCCGGGAAAAATACGGAAGAAACTGCGTCGATACCGGGGTCTGTTTCCGAAGATGCTCCGGCAAGGGTCTGGTTCTGAGAGACGTTGCAGTGCAACGCCTTTACTGGCTGGTTTCTGGCCAGGGCTATGGAGATTCCGGGAAGGGGCGCAAAAGTTTTTGGAAATAA
>JAAENB010000965.1 GCA_024224995.1 bacterium
AAAAATACGGAAGAAACTGTGTTAATACCGGGGTCTGTTTTGCAAAGGTGCTCCGGGCAAGGGTTGGGTTCTGAGAGACGTTGCAGTGCAACGCCTTTACTGGCTGGTTTCCGGCCAGGGTTATGGAGATTCCGGGAAGGAGTGCGGCCCCTGCGAGGGGATTCGGTACGTGTAGGGGCACGGCGTGCCGTGCCCCTGCGCGCGGTGTTTATTTAGGTTTGCCCCTTTGTGGCATTGAACCTTACTCCTCACTCACAAAAGTGCTTACTGAAGAATTCGCCCGCGTCTTCGAACCAATCGGGCCATTGGGAGAACCAGTCCGGAACCTTGACGTCTTTTACCCTGTCGCTTACGGGGATATAGGGTTTCAGATCTATTATTGGGGTTCCTTCATAGGCGTCGGTGTAATCAATATAAACAACACCATTCTTCTCATCGACCTTGATTATTGTGGAAATAGTTACGGCTATTGGGTTTGGGCGGTATTCCGCTCTGCACGCGAACACTCCGGCTGTTACATCTTCAGCATAGGGAAGTTCGGTTACTACTTTGCTCCGGCTTTCTTCGGTATCATGCTGATTCGCCCACCAGAATACCATAACGTGACTGAACTGATCAAGTTTATTCAATCCTGCCCGGTACGGCGCTTCGATCTCAAGCTTAAAACCGCTCTTCTGGTCTCCGATAACCCCAATTGGATTAATTGAAATTGTTTCATTTTTATTAGCAGTTTTTTGATTCATTTTGATCTCCTTAAAAAATAAATTTTACTATATGCCTCCCCTGCCGAAGGCGGGGGAGGCTCTTTGATTCTTAATATCAATATACGGGAATTATTATTGATCGTCTTGACCCATATTGCTTCAAATCATCAACAATTCGCATTTTTCCCGGATGTTATTGACGATTTTTGCGGTATGATACATATTTAACAGTAAACTGCCGAATAATTGGAGTCAGCAATGATACCTACGATCATAAGCGAAAACAGCATTTTTGTTGTGGGAATGAGCTTTTACGGAGACCCTTTTAACACCTTTTCCGGGTGGAGTGAAGAAAATGAGATTGGCCTTCTCTGGAAGCGTTTTATGCAATTTTTCGCGTCCAATCCCGGTGCCATCAAGCATATTAAGGATGATAAGGTTTTTCTTGAGCTTCATATCGAAACCAGTGAAACCGCTGAAAAAGGGATCTATGAAGTTTTTATTGGCACTATTGTTGAAAAAATTGAAGATATCCCATTACCCTGTTCGGTTAAACAGCTTCCGGCTACGGAATACGCGATTTTTACGTTAAAAGGGAAGGAAATTTTCTCTGATTGGGAACAAAATATTTTAGGTAAATGGCTGAATTCCTCCCAGTACGAATCGGCGCATAAATTTGGAATGCAATATTATGATAATCGTTTTAAAGGGATGGATAATCTTGAAGAATCCGAACTTGACGTATATGTCCCTGTAAAAAAACCGGGTAAGTAACCAGCACTATGCAGAATTTTGAAGAAATTTACAGGGCGATAAAATATATTGAAGAAAACCTGAAAGAGTCTTTCTCTGTTGAAGATGTTGCCCGGGCTGCCGGGTATTCCCTGTATCATTTTATTCGTACGTTTAATGCTGCTATTGGACACAGCCCTTATGATTATATTATGAGAAGACGTTTATCGGAAGCAGCAAAGGACTTAATTGATTCGGAACAAAAAATAATCGATATTGCCTACGATTACCGCTTTAACAATCCCGAAACATTCTCCCGGGCTTTTAGAAAAATGTTTGGTCACCTTCCAAACAAAGTGAGAAAAAACAGGAGTCTTCGCAACCTTGTCTTCAAATCACAGGTTACCCGCGAATATATTACTCATATCAATAAAGGAAATTATCTCAAACCCCGGTTTGTTGAAATGGATAAACTCTTCCTGGTTGGTATGGTATCCCTTGTGAGGGAGAACCTCTCTGTTATTCCGGAATTACGCGAAAAACTGAAAATAGAGATCCCTTTTATAAAAAACAGGGTTATTCCGGAAAAACAGTACTCTCTTTCTTTTTATCCGGCAAACTGGGATATGGAGGGATATTTTTTTATGACAGGAGTTGAAGTTCATTCACTCGATGATATTCCTCCGTTATTAGTGGCCAAAGAAATACCTTCTCTAAAATACGCGAATTTCACTCACAAAGGAGGCTCAAAAGACCTGGGCATGACCCTTGACTATATATATCAAACCTGGCTGCCCAAATCCGGGAACAGGATTGCCGCCTCATTCGAAATGGAACACTTTGGCCCAAAATTCCGGGGACTGGAAAACTCTATTTCCGAGAGAGATATTCTTATTCCGGTTGAATAACGCAGATGATACGCCCGTTAACTATTTCACCAGGAGTATATTCGATGAAAAAAATTATCACCCTTACTACCGATTTTGGAACCAGGGATGGGTATGTTGGCGCTATGAAAGGACGGATATTGTCTCTATGTCCGGACGCTTCAATAATTGATATTACTCATGATATTGAACCGCAGTCGGTATTGGAAGCGGCGTGGAGCCTGGTTCGCAGCACCCCAACATTCTCCGCAGGAAGTATACATGTCGCGGTGATTGATCCCGGGGTTGGTTCCGAACGAAGGCCCGTGGCTCTAAAAGCGAATGATCAATGGTATATTGGACCCGACAATGGTCTTTTTAGTGAAATAGTCCGCAAATTTGGGCAGCAGGAACTTTTTGAAATAAGCCGGAAAAGCTCCTGGTGGGAAGCCCATGCCAGTTTCGACGGTCTTGCTCTTTTTTCTCCGGCAGCTGCTATTCTCGCCAGGGATAAAAAACCAGGAGAACTGGGGCATCCCGTTCAAGATTTGATCCTTTTGCCGGAATTAAACCCGGTTAAAAAAGGTAATCAAATCATTGGCAAAATTATCATGTTTGATCATTTCGGTAATGCAATCAGCTCAATCGGGATGGAAGACCCGGATATATCCGGCAGCAGTAAAATATCAATAAAATGCCGGGAATATAGTTTTACTTTTGTAAATCACTATCATGAAGGTAAAGACCTGGATGGTATAGCTATTTTCAATAGCGATAATCTTCTTGAACTATCACTTTTTTCCGGTTCCGCAAAAAAAAAGTTTGACCTTAAAACAGGGGATGAGATTATAGCGACCATCTGAGTAACAATTTGGTTGATTCGGACAGAGCGTTTTTCTAAATTTATTTCAACTTTTTGAAAAGAATTTGAAAAAAAATTAAAATTAAATTTTTTTTTCATTGACAGATTAACAGCTCATCAATACATTGTATACAACATTAAGGAAAACAATATTCCTGGTGGTTTTAGAGAGAGGGCCATACCTGTTCCCATTCCGAACACAGTAGTCAAGCCTCTTATCGCCGATGGTACTGCATGGGGGACTATGTGGGAGAGTAGGACGTTGCCGGGAAATGCTATCATATAATATAAAACGGGCATCCATTTGGATGCCTTTTTTATGCCTTCATGGGGCTGAAGCCCCACGTTATGAGAAATTCCCCATTACTTTGGTGAACTAATTTGTAAATAGAGCTGGTTTAGAGATGGTGCGTACAACATCTTTATGGGGTTTTGTTCTGCTGCCCTTTGGGGTTAAAACCCCGGGCTGAGATGGGCTCTTTTTGCCTTGTCCCTCTTTTCAGGCCACAAAAAAAACCGTGGGAAATCCCACGGTTTTTTTATAGATTAGATTTTAGATTAAATTTATTTCATCTACTTTATTTCCATTCAGCAGCGGAAACCTTTCTTTTAAGACCACGGGCCTTAACTTCATAGATAATTTCACAGTTATCTTCTTCATCATAAGTAACTTTCTGAACAGATCCGCCTTTAACAGTACCTTTAACTTCCTGGGCAACAGCCATACCGGTCATTTCAAAACTTGACATACCGGCAGCACCTTCAATAGTTGAGCCCTTAAACTTCTCAAGGATCTGGTATTGTGCGTTAAGAATAGCAGCTCTTTTAGCGCTTTCTCTTCGTGCAACCTTGTTGGTTATTGTTCTTGTAGCCATTGCGGAAGCAGCAAGTCTATACGTATTGTTATCAATCCAGCCTTCGGTTTTAAAGGTTTCGCCTTTAACCTGGCCGCCAATTTTCTTGCCGCCGCAAGCAATTGAAAAAGCAATACCCAGTACAATAATCAAACCAACGATAAGTGTTCTCTTCATTATTATTTCCTCCTAAAGAAATACTTAAAAATTAAAATTTTTTAGTTATTTAATTTAAAATAAGCAACTTATAAATAAATGTATTATAGAGACACTCTCAAGAGCTCTTTTTATACATTTTATTTTCTCTTTATCTCTTTACCTCCAAATTTACTCAATTTGAAGTACTATATCAAAAAAAAATGCCAAAATCCAGCATTTTTTTTAAATGCAAAAGAGAGTAGTTTTACTACCGCAAGACATGGAAAGGGCAAAACCCATTACAAGAATCAGGACAAAAATAAAGCCGTAGATGTCTACGGCTTTATTTTTTGGGTTATTTTCTACTTCCATTCAGCAGCAGAGACTTTACCTTTAAGGTTTTTCCCCTTAACTTCGTAAATAATCTCACAGTTGTCTTCTTCATCATAAGTAACTTTCCGTACTGATCCGCCCTTAACGGTTCCTTTAACTTCCTGGGCAACAGCCATACCGGTCATTTCAAAACTTGACATACCGGCAGCACCTTCAATTGTTGAGCCCTTAAACTTCTCAAGGATCTGGTATTGTGCGTTAAGAATAGCAGCTCTTTTTGCGCTTTCTCTTCGTGCAACCTTGTTGGTTATTGTTCTTGTAGCCATAGCAGAAGAAGCAAGTCTATAAGTATTCTTATCAACCCAGCCTTCGGTTTTGAAAGACTCACCTTTAACCTGGCCGCCAATCTTTTTGCCGCCGCAAGCGATTGAAAAGGCAATACCCATAATAATAATTAAACAAAATACAAGAGATCTTTTCATGATAAAATTCCCCTTAATAAATATTTAAAATTTGATATACCATTATTATAAATGGTTTATTAATACAACAGGGCCAAGTAAAGCCCTTTATGCTGTTCAAAACAGTAACTGTTTTTTACTACTCAATACTAATAATAAAATCGGTCAACGTCAACTTAAAATTGCTTTTTTAAGAGTTTCACCCTCATTAATAGCTTATTTTATGAACTTTTCTGAACATTTTTAACTGAAATGCCCAATAAAATCGTAACAGCAAAAACATTTACAAGAAACCAGAGAAAATGAACGGAAGCCCGATTGTACATTAAAATTGTTCCCAGCCCGGTTCCAAAGCCGATAATCAATACGTCACTGTACTTCACAAAAATATTCACAACCGTATCGGAATAGTTATCCGGTGTAGAAACCTGCGCCTGCTCAAAATGTTTTTTCAAATAAGGAAGGGTGAAAAAAACTATCGCAAACAGCAGCACTGAATTTAGAATCCAATATTGAAAAAGCGCCGGGATTACTGCTCCCAAAAAAGATGATCCAATGAGTAATAAAAAAAATGTAGCAATCGAATAGTTGCCGGTGATTCCTTTCCAGACTCCGGATAAATAAGGTTTAATATTTTTCAATTCTTCCTTTGAATACTGGTCCTGGGTCATAAACAGGTTAACATAATAACTGCCAAAAATTATCAATGCCAGGTAGATAATATAAAGAATAAGTATTTCCGCTATAGTCACTATCATAACTAACTCCTTGTTATTAATATTGAATACCACTTCCAGGTTTTTTTGATATATTTACTTTTATTCCAGATAAAATAAAAAGTCAACTTATTTTGCCCTGATTTTCGGGATTTACATAAAAAGTGCGGAGATAGGCACTGTAAAACCTCAACAAACACGGTGAAATATGGGTTTTATTGTTGAAAAAATAACATGCGGATATTAAAATAATATTGATTACGGCATTATATTGTAGTATTATTTAGATGGATGGAAAATATCATGAAAAATACAATTATCATAGCAAGTCTTTTTAGTCTTTTATTCTGCTTTGTTGTTTCCTGCACAACTGCTCAGAAAAAAACCGATCCGGAACCTGTTATCGTAAAAAAGGAGCCGGTTAAAAAAGAACCGGTTAAAAAGGAGCCAGTTAAAAAGGAGCCGGTTAAAAAAGAGGAACCAGTCAAAAAGGAGCCGGTTAAAAAAATAGTTCAGCCCGAAATTGAAACAGGGTGGTCAGATGCCAACACCTATGTGGTTAAAGTTACGGCTGAAAATGAGGAAAAAGCAAAAAACAAAGCGAGACATAGAGTGCTAAAAGATATCGTAAACGTAAGAATGATTAACCAGAATAAGTTTACCGATATTTCAAAAATAAGATTAGAGTTCGATAAACCGCTCAAAAGAGGTGAAGTAGTCAGCCGCAAAAAAGTACCGGGCGGAATTGAAATATACTTTCGTATTCGCGGCAAAGGACTTAAAAAGAAATTTGAAAAGGAATAGGCGAGAAATATCTCGCCTAAGTAATAAGCACTTTTCTTCCCTCAATGGTCAGTTTGTCTTCACAGAAGAGTTTTACCGATTCGGGGAGAATTTTATGCTCTTCCGCCAGAATTCGAGCCGATAAAGTGCTTATTGTATCATCCTGCAAAATTTCAATAATTGACTGCATAATGATAGGCCCGGTATCGGTTCCTTCATCAATAAAATGAGCCGTACAGCCCGTAACTTTGACCCCATGATCGAACGCCTGTTTTTGGCTGTTAACACCTGGAAAAGAAGGAAGAAGCGCCGGGTGTATATTAATAACACGGTTCCTGTACTTATTAACAAAATAGGGTGATAATATCTTCATAAAACCGGCAGCAACAATCAAATCGGTATCGCACTCATTCAATAGCTCTATCATTGCTCTTTCATGTTCCTCTCGTGTCGGATAATCGGCAGGATCAACAAAATAAGATGTCATACCAAAATCATTCGCCACCTCAAGAGCTTTCGCGTCTTTCGCGTTAGAGATAACAATGCCCGGAGCGGCATTTATTGAACCATTGTGTATTTGTTTTGCTACCTCGGTAAAATTGGATCCTCTTCCCGAAACCAGGAATGATACTGTCTTTTTAGCCATAGTGCACCTCTTTTTAATAGTTCAAGAAATATTCTTTAAACTTTTATATTTTCATTTTTTCGAGCTCTTCAGTTTCAATTGGAGCTCCTGCTTCAATCTTTTGAAATTCCGAGCCTTTTTTATACACAGTAATCTCTCGTTGATTCTCTTCGGGTTTTCCATACTTTGCAAGGATTGTACCAACCAATAGAATCTCATCGCTGGTGAGCTCCCCTTTCGTAAAAATATTGGGTCCTTTAAAAGAAGGGTAGAAAAAATAGTCCGCTTCTTTTTTATATTTTTCCAGTTCATTAGTTTCAAATTCTTTTCTTGAAACAATTATCTTAGTAGAATCATTTATTCTAAAATTCCGTCCAACTGTCAACAGGTAAAGATCAAGAACAGTACAATCATCACGATGATAGTCTACAAGGTCTTTTACCCGCTTCGCGGACATAGGATCGGTAAAAAGACAGCCCCCGGCGGGAGAAGCGTAGCGGGTGATTCCCAGTTTTTTCGCCAGTTTCATCTGCTCTTTTCTTGACCTTCCGCTAATATTGTACAGGAGTTCCCTGTCCACAATCCCTTCTTCTTCCGGAATAGTGGGACTCAATATCTTCGCGGACAGGGGCCGCAGCAGCCGTCCCCCAAGGCCTGTTTCATTAATAATATGATTCAGCGTGTTCTTTAGCTGAGACATGGGGCGCTGCCCTACCACTTCTCCTGTGGCGATAAAATCGGCATTTTCCTGCTTCATATACTCTGCTGCTTTTTTAATAAAATGGATCTTGCAGTCTATGCAGGGATTCATATTCTTCCCGTAACCATGGGGCGGATTCTTAACAATTTCGAGATACTCCTTTCCACAACGGTAAAATATCAGGGGAAGGCCAATATCACGTGCCAACTTCGACGAGTCGAGCTCTTCCGGATCAAAATCCGGAGCGACAAAGGGCAGGATGCAGTGAAATCCCACAACATCAAGTTCCTGCTCCATCAAGACTTTAGCAGCAAGAAGGCTGTCGAGCCCTCCTGAATATAATACAATCCCTTTTCCCCGGCCCATTATATTTCCTCGTGATTAATAAGCTGTATGGTAACCTCTTCCCCTGCCGCGGCACTGGTTACTTCCTCGGGCAGAATAATAAGACAATTAGCTTCACTCATTGAACGTAATATTCCCGATCCCTGTGGACCGGTTGTTGACACAGTAAAAATATTATCTTTAATAGTAAAATAAGCCCGGATGTAGTTTTTTCTTCCGGCCTTTTTTCTAATATCTCCTTCAAGGACGGCCTTTACTTCGGGCTTTTTTATTTTACCGGCCCCCATAAAAGTTAAAATAGCAGGCCGTACAAACTGAATAAAAGAAACCATTGTTGAAACCGGGTTTCCCGGCAGACCAAAAAAGAGGGTCTTGCCCCTGGTTCCAAAAGCCAGCGGCTTTCCCGGTTTCATTCTCAGGGTCTCAATAGATATTTCAACTCCCAGGTCTCTCATAATATCTTTAACAAAATCATATTTCCCCATAGAGACACCGCCGGTGGTTATAACCATATCAAATTCCAGCCCTTTTATAAATTTGGCTTTTGAATCTTCCGGTGTATCTTTTGCTATTCCAAGATAATGGGGAACGGCATTATATTTTTTTATTTCGGCATATAAAGTATAGGCATTACTGTTCCTGATTTGTCCGGGTTGAATTTCTTCTCCCATATCGACAATTTCATCTCCCGTTGAAATTATACCAATTTCCGGTCTCTTAAACACAGTAACTTCACTACGATTAAGAGATACGAGAAGCCCTACATCTGCCGATCGAATTTTGTCTCCTTTTCTCAGAACGGTCTGCCCAACAGCAATATCTTCTCCGGCAAACCTGACATTTTCATGCACCGCAAGGGACTTATAAATACTAACTACTCCCGCTTCTTCACTTGTATCTTCCACCGGAATAACAGAATCCGCCCCTGCGGGGATTGGAGCTCCTGTCATGATCCGTATAGCGGTTCCCGGCAGCAATTCTTTCCCTTCGTGCTCCCCCCCTGCCTGGATCTCATCAATAACCGTTAGTGTAATGGGGTTTTCTTTTGAGGCAGCACTGCTTTCTTCCGAGAGAAGGGCGTATCCGTCCATTGCCGAATTATTCAGAGGCGGAACCTGTATCTCCGAAATGATGTCTTCATATATGATTCTTCCGTCCGATTCCGGAACAGGTACGATCTCCCCGTTAAGAGGTTTTATGGAATCGAGCATGATCTTTATTGCTTCATCTACTGGGGTCATCCGGTTCAAAATCCTTGTAATTGTTATCGCAATACTTCTTTCAATACTTCTTTCAATACTTCTTTTTTATTGACTTAATGTTGTCAAGAATTTTACTTTTTGGGCCAAATATCAATAACTTTTTCTGGTTGACTGCTAACGAGCGTACTATAAACCTAAATTTCTTCTATATATACTATTATACTGCATAATATATAAAAAGGAAAAATCATGCCGGAATTTAAAGTTATATCTCCATTTAAACCATCAAATGAGCAGGAAATCGCCATAAATAAACTGGTTGAAGGTGTTCAAAAAAACCATAAATTTCAGACCTTGCTGGGCGTTACGGGTTCGGGAAAAACGTTTACCATGGCCAAGGCAATAGAGAAGATAAAAAAACCGGCACTCATCCTTACCCATAATAAAACCCTTGCCGCGCAGCTGTACCGGGAATTTAAAGATTTTTTTCCCGAAAACGCGGTTGAATACTTTGTTTCATATTACGATTATTACCAGCCCGAAGCCTATGTTGCTTCATCGGATCTTTATATAGAAAAAGACTCTTCAATTAATGATGAGATAGACCGGCTGCGGTTAAAAGCAACATCATCTATCCTGGAACGGGATGATGTAATCGTTGTTTCATCGGTCTCCTGTATATACGGCCTGGGAACTCCGGCCGATTATGAACGCTACCATCTCCGGGTAACCGAAGGCGACTCGATTGAACGGGATGAATTACTGCGGAAACTGGTTACTATCTATTATGACCGAAGTGATGTTTCTTTTGTCAGGGGGACCTTCAGGGTCCGGGGAGATGTGGTTGAGATATTCCCCGCCTACCTGAACCAGGAGGCATTTCGAATAGAATTCTTTGGCGACGAGGTTGAAAAGATATCAAGCATTCACCCCCTTTCGGGAAAAACCCTGGGACTGCTCGACAGCTGCTGCGTATACCCGGCAAAACATTTTGTTTCTCCTCCGGAAGAAATAAAAGAAACAGTTAAACTGATTGAAGAGGAGCTCGACGCCCGCCTGGAAGATTTTAATAAAGCCGGAAAACTGGTTGAAGCCCAGCGGCTCGAAACCAGAACCCGCTACGACATGGAAATGATCCTTGAAATGGGTTACTGTAATGGCGTGGAAAATTATTCCCGTATTATCACCAGGAGAAAAGAAGGAGAACGGCCGGCTTGCCTCCTTGATTATTTTAAGAATAATTTTACCATGTTCATTGACGAATCTCATGTGAGCCTTCCCCAGGTTAGAGGAATGTATGCCGGAGACAGAGCCAGGAAAATGAATCTTGTTGATTTCGGGTTCCGGCTTCCGTCTGCCCTGGACAACAGGCCGTTATTCTTTGACGAATTTATCGAATTGCTTCCACAGGTTGTTTTTGTTTCGGCTACTCCCGGAGAGTATGAGATTGAAAACAGCTCCGAAATCGTTGAACAGGTTCTTAGACCTACCGGTCTTCTGGACCCGGAAATTGAAGTCCGCCCGGCCAAAAACCAGGTAGATGACCTGGTTGGCGAGGTCAACAAACGAGTGGAACAGGGAGAGCGGATACTGGTAACCTCTCTTACCAAAAAAATGGCCGAAGATTTAGCCGATTATTTTCAGGACGTGGGAATTAAAGCTCGATACCTTCATTCGGAAATAAATACAATCGAACGGGTAGAAATTCTCCGGGATCTAAGAAAAGGAGAATTCGACTGCCTTATAGGGATAAATCTTCTCAGGGAAGGACTGGACCTTCCCGAAGTTTCCCTGGTTGCCATACTTGACGCCGACAAAGAAGGCTTTTTACGGTCCAACAGGTCCCTTATACAAACTTCCGGACGAGCGGCTCGAAACGTAAATGGAACAGTAATTATGTATGCCGATAAAATTACCGATTCCATGCAGCTGGCCATTGACGAGACTGCCCGAAGAAGGACCATACAAAAAGAATACAACAAGGAGCATAATATAACCCCGGAAACAATTAAAAAGGATATCGTTGACATTCTTGAACGGGAATATTTAAATGAGAACAGGTTCATGAACCTTGCTGCTGATTATACTTCCGAATATAGAAAAAACAATCCCAATGAGCTAAAACAATTGATCAAACGCTTAGGGGAAGATATGCTGAAAGCCGCGGAAGAGATGGAATTTGAAAAAGCAGCAATTCTTAGAGACCAGATGCGTGAGGCCGAAAAGAAAAAAGAACTTCTGGAAAAGGTAAAAAAATGATAAATAAGGAAACACTACAACAGCTGGTACTTCTCGCGATAGAAGAAGATATAAAAAATGGTGATATCACTTCGGAAGCAATCTTTTTCGATGAAACGATCCGGTCGAACGCGCGGATCATTTCAAAGGAAGAAGGGATCTTTTGCGGCAGCGAAGTGCTGCAAACAGTATATACCCATATCGATCCCGCAGTGGATATTACCATGCTTGTTCATGACGGTGATTCCATAACAAAAGGGACCGAAACAGTCCGCTTAACAGGCCCAACAGTGAGCATTCTTGCGGGGGAACGAATCGCTCTAAACTTTATCCAGAGAATGTCGGGCATCGCGACCAAAACAAGCCGCCTGGTTTCCCTTGTTAAGGGCACGGGCATAGAGATCCTGGACACCAGGAAAACCCTTCCGGGATTTAGAATGCTCGACAAATACTCCGTTTTTACCGGCGGCGGTACAAACCACCGGATTGGTCTTTTCGACATGGTGATGATTAAAGATAACCACATCAAGGCGGCCGGCAGTATAACAGAAGCAGTACGCCTTGTTAGAGAGAAAAACGGGAACCGGTTCAAAATAGAAGTTGAAACTACAAATCTCGATGAAGTCCGTGAAGCGGCAGACCTTGCTGTTGATATTATCATGCTCGACAATATGGACAAAGAGACGATGAAACAGGCCATTACGCTGGTAGAAAGCCGCGCGAAGATTGAGGTTTCGGGAAATATGGACGAAAATAAGATCCGCAGCATCCGGGATCTTAATATTGATTATGTCTCCATTGGGGCGTTAACCCACTCAGTTGCCGCTTTTGACCTTTCCATGAAGTTTAATTAGAGACGGGCAGAGGACCCGTCTCTTCGGGATTATCATAAAAACCGGGAAATTACCGCTTTCTGTCCGTAATCTCCCGGTGATAATCGCATAACCGGTACAATTTCCCCGTATTTGGATTCTTCTTTGTTACTTTTTTACCGCACCTGACACATAATCCATTTTCTCTTCTTTTACGGTATAACCGCATATATCTCTCTGTCCCACTCGATTTATACTTACTTACCTGGACTCTAAACCCTTTATAGAGATAGTTGCCAATAGCCTCTTCGGAAGCGTCCTTTAATGAGTCAATTATTTTATCAAGATTCTTCAGCGTGATTTTTTTTGGTTCCATAATTCTAATCCCAACCTTCTTTAATTAAATATTCATACGATAATGAAGCTTTCAACCCGCTCAAAAGAGCCCCCTCAGACATATTTGCCTCTTATGAACACTTTTCCAGCAAGTATAAAGAACATTATAACAGGTTTTGAAAATGATTTCAATAAAATTTTTTGCCTGATGCGGCTTAATTTAAGAAAAAAAACTTTGTCAATTCACCAAATAAAATTTCATTTGACTCTCCTCACAGGGGAGAGTATATCATATAGTATAACAGCGGTACTTATGCCGTTCATCTATGGTGTAGACGGTCAAGGAGAAGTTCATGTTCTCAATTGGAGAATTTTCGTTAATCAGCAGGTTATCCGTTAAAACGCTCAGGTATTACCATGAAGAAGGGATACTTCTCCCCGATTATATTGATGAAGATAGCGGATACCGCTATTATAAAAATTCTTCCGTGGATAAAGCCCAAACAATCTCCATGCTCCGGGAAATGGAATTCTCCATATCGGACATAAAGGATATTTTCCTGAATTATTCGGAAGATGTGGAAATAAGCGCCTATCTTGCGACGCAAAAGGAACGGATAAAGAAAAAGATTGAGAAATACAAAAAGATTGATTCAACAATAAATACACTTGTTGAAGGGATACGGAGAAATGACACAAATGAAGATAAATATACCACTGAAATAATAGAAAAAGACCTTGATGATATTATCTTTTGCGGCTGCCGTTTTAAAGGGATCTATTCGGATGTTAGCACTGCCTTTAAAAAAACCGGAAAAGAAGCCGGGAGATTTATTACCGGCAAGCCCTTCACGCTCTACTATGATGGTGAATATAAAGACAAAGATGCCGATATTGAAGGCGGGTTTCCTGTTTCAAAAACCATAAAAGGCAATGAGGTTTCATCCCGGGTATTACCGGGCGGATATGCGGTGACCATTCTGCACAAGGGCGCGTACGAAACAATCGGCAAAAGTTACGAAAAAATCTTAACGCACATTGAAGAGAATAAACTGACGGTACAACTTCCTACCCGTGAGATTTATCATAAAGGACCGGGGATGATATTTAGAGGAAATCCGGATAACTACATTACCGAGATCCGGATTCTTATAACGAAAGAATCTCCAACTCATGGGTGATGTTTTCACGGGCTCGTTCTTCAAAACGGGCTCTTAATTCCGTGGTTTTATACAGAACCGGGATCTCAATAAATTGTTCCAGCAGAGCCTTTCTTTTCTTTTTATAAATAAATCCGGGGATTAACTGGTATTCTTTTCTTATTTTTTTCGCGTACCCTTCATATTCATCACGATGAGCCCCTAATATGGCAAGATCGGAATCGACCATGAGCCTGGTATCGAAATCATCTTCTTCTTTTACCAGGGTATGACCGGCTGTACAGAGTATAAGAGAAACTATAGCATGTTTCATTTCTTCGGGCAATCGCAAAAGCCCTGCGTGGTCTTTTGCCTTTTCCGCGCTGAGCGCCTCATTATCTTTTTTAAAAGGATTATAAACAATATCATGATACCATATGGCAAAACGGAGTGAATTGTAATTCGAAACCCTCTCGCTGAATTCCGAAACCAGGGTAAGCATTGCCGAAATATGTTCCAGGGTATGGTAGTGCCTGCCCTTTGCCGAATGTTCCTCTACTATTTCATCATAAATCCGATAAATCGTATGAGAATCACTCGTATAATTTGAACAGAGCTCAATCCATTGAGTTTTTAATATATTATTTACCATGTGTTTCTCTCTCTTTTTTTAATATAGTGCCACCCGGGCCACGGGAAGTCAAGTTTATTCTTGACATATCCTCTGTAATAGAATTACATAGGCGATCCGGAAAACAAGGTACACACAATGATATATGATTTCGATAAAATTATTTCCCGCGAAGGAACAGGATCTGTTAAATGGGAACTCGCCCCCTTATTATACGCCCAGGAAGATATCCTGCCTATGTGGGTCGCGGATATGGATTTTGAAGCCCCAAAACCGGTTATGGCGGCCCTTGCCGAGACCGCTCAAAAAGGCGTATACGGGTACACCTATGCCACTTCCGGTTATTCCGAAGCAATTATTGAATGGATAAAGAAACGGCACAACTGGACAATACAAAAAAACTGGCTCGCTTATGCTCCCGGAGTTGTTCCGGCGCTGAACATGCTGATCAATACATTCTCCAATCCCGGCGATAAAATTATCATTCAACCCCCTGTTTACTACCCCTTCATGTCGGCTATTAAGAATAATGGGCGGCAAATCATTGACAATCCCCTGGTTCTCTCAGATGGTAAATATCACATCGATTTTGATGATCTTGAAAAAAAAGCTGCTACCCGCCGTGCCGAAATACTAATTTTATGCAGCCCCCATAATCCCGTCGGCAGAGTCTGGACAAAAGAAGAACTAACCAGGATAGGTGAGATATGCATTAAAAATGATATCCTGGTTATATCCGATGAGATCCATTTCGACCTGGTACGCAAGGGATTTCTTCATACCTGTTTTGCCTCCATTTCGGAAGAATTTCTAATGAATTCCATTACCTGCACTGCACCAAGCAAAACCTTTAACCTGGCCGGGCTTCAGACTTCAAACCTGGTTATCCCGGACCTTAAGAAAAAAAATGCCTACCAGGTTACCCTGGAAAAAAACGGAATAATGGGACCAAATCTTTTTGGCGCTGTTGCCCTGGAAGCTGCATACCGGGAAAGTGAGGACTGGCTGGAACAATTACTGGTGTACCTTGAAAAAAACCTGGCATTCATGAAAGATTTTATTAGTCAAAAGATTCCATCAGTAACAGTTCCGGAACCTGAAGCCACATACCTGGTATGGCTGGATTTTAGAAAGCTGGGCCTTGACAACAGTTCCCTTGAAAAACTAATGAACCATACTGCCGGGGTTGCCCTGGATCACGGGTATATTTTCGGAAAAGAACAGGGAAGCGGGTTTGAACGTATTAACATCGCCTGTCCACGATCCGTTCTTGAAGAAGGCCTTAAACGAATAGAAAAAGCCGTGAAGAGCTTATAAATGGGGCTTCTTTTATACACAGATACTTTTTTATTGACAGATTACATCCGGTAAGCTATAATTATTGATTAAAAAAAATATATATGTTTTACACAGGAGAAGGTTTAATGGCCAGGGGTGAGGATTTATTTGAGTATGAACACCTGCCAAACTCAGATGCCATGGTTGGAGTCATTCTTGCCCATAAAATTGAGCCGGGTGAAGCTTCAACCATTTCAAGTTACGCCACCAGGGAACTCCGGAAATATCCTGAATTTTCCAACTATATTCTCGACATCCGGAACCTTAATGAATTATCGTCTTCTGTTCTCAGTGTACTCATGGACGCTCTTACGAAAATGCAGCGGACCGGAAGACATTTAATACTTATTATAGAAGAAAGTTTTTTTGAAAAAATAACATATCAGTACCCTGAAATGTTTGACTCGTACTCAGTATTCTATACAATTGAGGACGCAATAGATTTTTTAAACAAATAAAAATAGCCGGTTTACTATGAAAAAAAGCATAAATACCATTTACGAAAAAAATACTATTATAAACAACATAATAGACGCATTAATAACCAGGGATCATTTTCTCATCCTTGGGCACAAAAACCCCGATGAAGACTGCATCGCGTCCATGATCGCTTGCGCTATTATTATCAAAAAGTTTTATAAAGACGCGAAGATCTACTTAGGGCCTACTGTTCATGAACATTACCAGTATCTTTTAAATATTTGCAAATACAACGCCATACAGATTCTCACCCCAGCCACTCCCATAAACGGAGAAATCGATACCATTATTGTTTGCGACACTCCAAAGCCTTCAATGATTAATTTCACCCCCACAATGGAATCAATATTCAAGAATCCCGATGTTCTCAAAATTGAAGTGGATCATCACATTGGCGGAGACAGTGAATATATCGGGGATAAAGGATATCACCTGGTTTCCGAAGCATCTTCCGCCAGTGAACTGGTTGGGCTTTTCGCTCTTAAACTCAGGAATAAAACAGACATTCTAAAAAAATACCAGGTCGTGGACCCCTTATCCCGGAACCTGATCCTGGCTATCCTTTCCGGAATCATTGGTGATTCCAAGATGGGGAACTTTTTAAAGTCAAGAAAAGAAGAACGCTTTTATAACCTGTTCAGCAGAATGTTCAATGAACTCCTGGCCCGGGAAACAATTAAAAGGACTAATTTTTTCGACATGAACGAGGTCTTTACCGAACTGGAAAGACTTTCGGGTAAAGAAGAACAATGTTTTAATTATATGATCGCGAAAGGAAAACAGACTACTTATTTTGGCTATCTTACTCTTTCGGTAGAAGACATGGAATATCTTTTTACCGAATGCGAGTGCGACAATGAAACGGTTGTTTCCATGGCCAGATCCATTGCCGACGAACTTGCCGAAAAAAGTTCCAAACTCAGTCTTGTTACCTATTTCGACAATCCTGAGAAATCGAACCTTATCCAATTCCGCATCAGACGAAGTAAATCATATAAAGAAATGGATCTGCGGGAAGTACTTGAGTTATTCTCTATTGAAAACGGCGGTGGTCACGCGGGTGCTATTGGGTTCCGCATTCCAAGAAGTGAAATAGAGGATATTGACAGCTTTGTTCAGGAACTGATCGAAAAGATCTCCCGGGAAGTTGAAAAAAAATCAAAAAAAAAATAACGCCTTAACGTCTTCGTAATTCCCTGATTTCAGGAACCTCAGGGTGATCCGGATCTATGAGCAGCATCTTTTCCAGGTATTCCTCCCCTTCAATATAATTATTCGCCAGCATATTCAGCCGCGCGAGATGCGCCAGGTACCGCATCTCTCTTGGGTTCCGGAGATGAACTCTTTCCGCAAGCTCAATTGCTTTTTTATAATCATCAATTTTCATGAAACAGGTTGATGCAGTAAAAATAAACTCCGTATCTTCGGGCTTCAATTCTATATATTCTTCTATATAAAACACCGCTTTTAAATAATTTTCTTTGCTGATCAAGAGCTGCAGCAACTCTTTTAATAGTACATGATTGTACCGGTTTATTGTACAGGCTTTTTCCAGATTTTCAAGCCTGTTGCTTTCCTCATCCGGAACTCCGGCAGGCTCATCCGGGTCTTTATACATTTTCAGCAATGACAGGATCTCCTCCAGGTTCTGCTCTCCTTCTTCCTCCGGCACCCCTTCTTTATACGCGAGCCTGAGCAGTGAAAGATCATCGGTCAAATTTCCTGCCGCGATGATGGATTCATAAATTTGCACCAGGCTTCCCTCACCCCGCTCTACCATTTTCAGGAACAGGGTCTCATCCTCATTAATCTGTTCCAGGCCATCCTCATCTTTAACAACAATATCATCCCGGCCGTCGGACCCGGCTATAACTATATCTCCGGGCTCCAGTTGAAATATTTTGATTGTTACAACCTCATTGGTAATCTGAATTCCCAGTTTTCTTAACAAAAACTCTTTTTCTATAAAAGAAGCTTTCCCGTTTCTATACAGGGTTGTCCAGGGATGCTCCGCATTTAAATAATAGACCAGGCCGGTTTCATCATCAACCAATCCTATAACAAGGGATATAAGCATTGACCCGTCAAAACTTTCGAATATTCTCTGGAGCTCTATGTATGAACTTTTTAGCCAGTGCTCCGGGTGCTTCTCCTGTTCTTTTACTGAAAACATCGTCCTGTCGAGAATTGCTTTAAAAGCTGCCCCCAGAACAAGAGCTCCCCCTGCCCCCTGTATCGATTTACCCATGGCATCCCCATTGACAAAGGCGGCGTATTGCTTCCCTTTTAAATACACATTCTGGGAACAGCAAATATCACCCCCGATCTCTTTTTTCCATTTCCGAAACTGGAACTGCTTTTTCTCTTTTATAAAAAATTCTATTGATAGATTTTCACACTCCGCCTGGTTCTGCCCCAGGGGTTCAAGGAGGAGAGAGGTTAGAAAATAATCACCATCCTGCTGTTCTTTTAATTCCTGAACTTCCATTAGAATATTCAACAGCTTCTCAGTCCGTTCTTTTACTTTTTCTTCCAGTTCCCGGGCGTGTTTGTCGAGCTCTCTTTTCCCGCTGCTGATTGTTCGCGCCATCATATTAAAATTATGAGTTAAAAACCCTATTTCATCCATTACTTTTATAGGAAGCTCTACGTCTGTTTCTCCCGATTCCCAGACCTTCAAAAAACTTTTTTGAAGTTTTGTCAGGGGGCCAATAAGCGTCTCTTTGAAAAAAAGCGGAAACCCGGCTACCACAAGCACTAATATGGCAAGAAGAATCAGGGTAAACCGTTTTCCCGATTGATGAAGCCCCTGGCGGTATTCCAGGTAGGAGAATCCTACTTCGTATATTACATTTTTTTCAAGATCTACATCGAGATAGGAAATATAATGAGTATCGCCATACTCCCGGTAATGGCGTGCTCCCGAGGAAGTCATGGGTACAAGAAACTGCAAAACCTCCTGCTTAAGTTTTACCCCCTGTTTCGCGCTTTCCTTAATATGATCTTTAATCGCTTCGCTAAAGGGCTGCAGCCTGGTTTTACGCTCCCCTAAAAGACGCACCAGGGCCGATCGAAATGTATCATTGGGCAGCTTTTTAATCTCTCGCCGGTAATGAAAAAGCCTTCTTTCAATTGAATCTATTGATTCCAGAATCTTTTTCGACCGGTTATATTTCCCGTCGGGCAGTAATCCCAGTTCACGGGCTATATATCGTTTGTATCCTTCAAAAAAACTGTGGGTCATAGTAAGCAGTTTTGCCAGCTGCTCTTCATAAGAAATATCATCCTGCCGCGTCTTTTGCCCTGGTTTCCCACTGACGTTTCCCGATCCCAGTTTTTTTATCTTCTCCCTGATTATTGTATTTCGATATGACGGTTCTATTTCTCGCGGATCAACCACGATACTTGTTCCTGATTTGCTCTGAAGCAATTTCAGCCGGTCTTCTTTTTTTTCATTAAAAGAATAGGATGTTATATATTTCGCGTGAGAATCGCCATGATGCTCCAGGTAGTGAGTCGCGTAAGCAAGATGAATCGCGTCATATGCCTCTTCTTTATCTCTAAAAGAATAATAGGTCAAGCCCTGTAAAACAAGCAGCAGCGAAACAAGACTAATGCTGATAATTTTAGTTATAAAGCTGGTTTTATCTTTTGTTGTATTTATATAAACGATCGACAACAGGAAAAACCCCAGTATATTCAACAGGTCCCATGACACCTGGAACATTCCCCGGTCCATACTGCCGGTACGGCTTATTATATTCAAAACACTTGGCGCTGCCGAAACAATGAGATAGGTTAGACTGAGAAATATAACATTCCACCGTTTCTTGCTTTTTATTGTCGCAAACTTCCATATTGTTATGGCAATAGCGATGAGCACATACACCTGTACAACCCTTCCAACAATGATACTGGCTCCATCCAGATCGAAATCCCAATAATCCCCCCGGAAATGGAAAATCTTATCCGATCCTATTGTTGAATAAATAAAATATCCTGTTACTAAAAATGCTACGACGTATTGTGCGATCAAAAAGCCCCTGGCAAAACGAGGATATTTATTTTCATGAAGATGATAGAGAAACATATTTATATGTGTTTCCGTTATCAGTATCACTCCCACGGTGAGCCAGCGATGGTAGGCTGCTCCGGAATCATAAAAACCGGCTGCTATAAAATAGGCAAAATTGAAGATCGCCACAAAAATATATGCCATTCCAAGGTGAAATGTCGCTTTTGACTTTTTTTTGATCGTTACTAAAAAAAGATAAGCCAGGAAGATATCAAAACAGGTTGGGATTAAGGCGGCAATTGAAAAAAAATTTATTTGCAGACTATCAAAAAATTCCATGCGTCCCTATTCTCCGGTAATGTACGCGAATACACAGATTGTATCTTATATTTTATTAAAAGTCAAGTCAATTTCCATTTCATGTCCCGTGAGTTTTATTATAATTATTTAAATTTTGCTTGAAATAATCACTTTCACAAAATAAACTATGCTCCCGAGAGTAATGCGTAATAGAAAGTGCACTCTATACAACTGTTTACCAGGAAACCGTTATGGAAAAAGATAAAAAACAGAAAAAAAACATTGAGAAAAGCAAAAAAAAGGTTCTGGAAGAGATCAAAAAAAGCGAGAAAGAGTCCGTCTCTTCGGACGTGAGTCCTGAAAAAAGCGATATTCCCTCAAAAAAACCAGGCAAACCTGACGAAAAACCGGCAACAGATCCCGTCATCATAAAAGATATTCCGGAAGATGTGGAGAATGAGCGGAGAAAAAAGTCCCGGAAAGAACGAAAAACGGAAAAAAAAGCCAGGAAAAAAGCCAGACCGTTCCCCCTCCGGATCCTTATCCAGATTCTTAAAACTCTGTTTATCCGGATCCCGGTTCTTACCATTTTAATCACGATATTATCTCTTGTTACCGCAAAAGTTATCCTCACCCCGGACCGGGTGCAGGATCTTATTATTTCTTCATTTAACGAGTTATCATACGGTACTATTGATCTAAAAGTAAAAGAATTCAGCCCGTACGGCGGATTTGTCATGGAAGACATTCTCATCCGGAATGGTGAGGAATTTAATAAAACCGAATTCGTGAAGATTAAAAAAATTGCCGTAAAATATAGTTTCTTTTCAATGCTTATTGGCAGAATGAGAATTGAGGAAGTTGGTATTTATAAACCCAGGATATATCTTCGTGAGAAAAAGGGAAAATGGAATGCCGCTCTTCTCATGAAACCCGGGTCTAAAAAAGAAAAGCCTCTCAAGGAAGAGGATGAACCTGACGACGATGATGATGATGGAGAACCTACAAAAGAGATTAAACTCCCTATTCACGGTGAATTCTTTTTAAAGTTCATTCTTGATGATCTCAAGGTTTACGCATACGGCAGCAAATTCGATGCTTTCCTGGACGGTCTTACGTATACTATGGAAGTGGATGTTCCTCCTTTTAAGACGATTCCCAAATCAATTGAGGCAGTATCTCTGCTGAAAAAAATGAATATCGTTCTTAACCCTAAAAAAACAATGGATATTTCCTTTCATTCAAAAGAAGCCAAAGCCTCTGCTCCCCTGGTCTGCACCTGGAAACTGATCTTTGAAAAAGACGGGAAAGAGGCTACTAAATTTAACAGTATGTTTAAATTCGGCACGTACAAAACCCCCGTAAGAATTAAAAACAAGCACCTTACTCCTTTAAATTTTATGATTTCCTATGACTTGTTCTACAATCCCTATAAGGACCATCTTACCCTGAAACATTTTGGTATGTCATTTAAAGGAAAGAAATGGATTAATTTAGCAGGTACTGTAGGAGAAGTAACGAAAAACCAAAAGATCAATATCAAGATGACCGAAAGTTCCATTAATTTAAAGGATCTTCGTCCCTATATGGTTACGTTCACCGGTTTCAGATACACTAAACTGGGAGGGTTTATTTCTCTGCACCCCCTCACGATTAAAGGTTCTCCGAAAGGAACAATAAACGTCAACGGCGCATTTAACATCAGGAATTTTATTTTTAATTCTCCTGAAGTAAAAGCCGGCGCGAATATGCCGTATTTTAGTCTTTCTTATGTTGTTGCCAAAACCGGCAGCAACATAAACGCCAACGGTTCAATGGACATAAAAAATCTTTCGTTTAAATCGTCCGCTGCCAAAGCTTCAGGGCGGATCCCTCTTTTCAGGCTGCCCTATTCCGTGGCTATGAGCGGGAGCACTATGAAAGTTGCCACTTCCATTGATATTCCTCACCTCTTTTTTACTCTTAACAGGAGCAAATCCGGCGATAACGGTTTCAGGATGGATCTTAACGCGACAACACTGAACAACAACAGCAGGGTTGTTATTAATAACTTCACAATGAAGTACTATAATCCTGTTCTAAGAAAGAATGTTCTTCACATGACTATGGGTGGTGATGTGAAGCTGAAGCCCTATCTCCGGGGAAACATAAAGATACATAATTTAAGAATACTGAAAGACCCTGTTGTTGGAATGGTTCCGGCAGTCTTCCGTGAAAAGATAAAAAAAATCCCCTTAAAGAAACCTATCGACATGAATATGGCTGTGGCCTTTAACCTGGGGAACAATAAGCAAAAGGCAATCGTTACTATGGGTGTTGCTGTTCCCGATTACCAGATCACGGATCTTCGGATGAATGTAAACGCGTTAAATGATCCTGTGAGAAAACGCGCCAACCTGTATAAATTCCACCTGGGCAGTAAAATATGGAATTTCAATGTCAACTCATCGGGCATGGTCAATTATACCAAACCGCCTTTTTCCGATTCGGATCTTAAACTGACTGTCTCGTTTAAAAATCCCGAAAAAAGAACCATAAAAACTCCGGCGGGCATTGCTGTTTTACAGGGCGGCATTGGTCTTAACACCTCGATGAAAGGGAATTTGAAAAACGGGAAAGCCAAAGGGGCTATGATTATCGACAAGTTGTTTGTGAATTTTACCCGGAATAAGGGCAAAGAAGATGAAAAGAGATATGAGCTCAATAACATGAACCTTAATTTTCCTTTTGAATACCGGTTCGATAAGAAGAGCACCGGCAAGTCCCTGCTTGCGGTGGAGAAAAGCCAGATTATTGAGTCCGACCGGTTTAAGCCAAAGGATAATTTTACTATTACCTCTGTTGTGGCTCCCCATCCCGCGCGAAAGGTCCAGTTCTCCTATCTCAAAGATTTTGCCGGGTACATTGCGTTTAAAGATAATATTTTTCGAATGGAAAACTTTCGAGCATACGTGTTGGATGGTTCTCTTTATATAAAGAATGTACTCTTCAACCTGGCTGATTTTAAGCCTGAGAATATGGAGTACAAACTGGGAATAGACGTTACTAATGTCGATATTGGGAAACTGGACGAACCCGATCCGAAAAAGAAAACCAGGGACGCCGAGCTTTCGCTTAACGCTAATTTTTCCGGACGCGGAGTTAATATCAAAAAAGAACTCAATACCAAAGGATATATCAACGTACATAAAATTGGGGATGAGTTTGCAAACAGGCTCATGAAAGGATTAAGCACCGAAAAAGGAGAATCGAAGCTTGGAGGATTAACCCAATGGATAGTAGACAATTCAATGAGCGTTAAAGGCTTCAATTTCAACCTGGACAAAGGACTTGTTTATACAACAGTAACTCTTTCAAGAGGAGTTCTTGGTGTTGTAGCCAGTGTTGAAAAAAACAAGGTACAATTCGACAGGCTTCCCATACAGGAATATTTAAGAAAGGTCACAAAGGGAGAATAATATGAACCGTATCTTTTTTATCATTATAATAAGCATAATTTTTTATGGACTAACCGGCTGCTCTTCAGCTCCCAGCTGCCTGCGAGTGGCACCTCCCACGATTAACCTCACCGGGCAGAAGACCGCAGTTGAACGCCAGATCGTAGGAGATTACAAGGAACTTGAAAAAGACGCCTGGGCAGTTTCTTCTGTTAAATCTACAGTTCAAAAATCAAAAGGAGGCGACGCTACGGCCGGCGGCGACCCTGAGCTGTTTAAAGCCCTTAAAGTCCGGGAATTTCATAAAGAAAAAATCAGGGAATATAAAACCGAAGGAGCTCTTGGCGAAACCAATACCGGGTATGTCAAATATATGAAGGTCTCTAAATATGAAAAGAATGGTGTTGAGAAGGACGAGCTATTGACTGTTATAAAAAATGAGAACATGGCGCGGAAAAAGATCTTTGAAAGAGTGTTATTTGTTACAAAGAAAAAAGAACCTCTTGAAGGGGATATCAACGCGTACGGACGGCTCTTTGCTGAAGAACAAAGAAACATTGCGGAAAAAAGTGACTGGGTCCAGAAGAAATCGGGAGCATGGGGGAGAAAATGAGAAGGGTTATTTTATTATTTCTACTGGTTGCCCTGTTGCCTCTGGCAACATGCAAGTCGCGTCCCATAGCCTATGATTTTGACTACAGGCCCATTCTTAAAAAAGAATTCAAAAGCCAGAGCAATGCCGGCAAGGCCTTTCTCCTGACAAACGAAAAATCAATAGAAATTCACGGAGATGTTTCCCGTGACCAGGACGCTTCCTTTTTTTATTATTCATCAAACAAGGAACGGGGAAATTATGATATATACCTGAGAGACATGCACAATATAGCCACAGCGAGAATAACAAGCCACCCGGCCAAAGACACTTCCCCTGTTATTTCTCCTAATGGAAGCTATCTTGCCTTTGTTACAAACAGGGAAGATCCTGAGGGAGATATTTATGTTGTTGATATTGACGCGGAAGAAATACTTGATAAAGTAAAAAGCTCGGCATCTGAGCTTCCTTCTCTTGATGAAGAAGCGAAAAACATTACCCTATTCCAGGATCCTGTTACAAAGACTATTTTAATTCAAAAAGACGCTTCTCCTTCCTGGTCTCCCGACAGCAACCGGATTGCCTATTCTTCAAAAAAAGAAGGAGTTGAAAACATATGGATTATGAACCGAAATGGTGGGGACAAAAAACAGGTAACAAAAAAAGGAGGATCATTCCCTTCATTTTCTCCCGACGGCAAAAAAATTGTTTTTGTTTCATACCGGGACGAGAAAAGTAATGGTGAAATATATACGGTCAACATTGAAACAAGTGCTGAAAGACGCATTACCAACAGCCCCTCAATAAAATTATATCCTTCATACATGGAAACTAAAAATGAGATTATTTATTCAGCAATTGAATGGGATACAAACGGGAACGGCACAGTCGATTTAGATGACAGATCCGTACTATATTACAGGAATATTTCAAAGAATTTCGAATATCCCCTGACTCTTCATTCTGAGTCTTCCTTCGCAGGCAAATGGATACCTGTATTGAAGAAAAAAACTCCATGGACCGGCATAATAGTCTATTCAAACCAGGTTGGCGATAATATCAATGTTGCTTTTCTTCCCGACACCGGCATTATTCCCAAACGGCAGCGTCCCCAGATGCAATTAGACCTGGCCGAAAAATATCTCACAGATTATAATGACCGGGAACGGCATTTGCTGGCTCTTGAAATGATTTATTATTTTTCAAGCAGGAAAAATGATAAATTGTCCCAGGTCTACGCGACCAAAGGCCTTGTAAAAGCGGCTCTTGCCCACAAAAAATATAAAAATCCTGAGAAGTCACAGAAACTTCTTTTACTTTTGGAAAAATATTCCAAAAGTAAAAGTTTATATTCTACCTCAGCATATGAATATCTCAAAGCAAAGCTGAATGGAAATTCGGGTATTCCGGTTCTGGAGCAGACATTGAATGATCTGTCGGAGAAGAAGGACAAGAAAAATAAATTTTTCACCACTTTCCTTATGGAAGATCTGGCTGATGAATACCGGCTTACAGGCAAGAAAGGCAAAGCAATAGTTTTATATAAACAAATAATTGATACGGATAAAAAATACAAACGCAAAATTGAAACTCATTATAAATATTATACTCTTAGTGAAAGAAAACTCAAAGACACTCTGTCGCCTTCATTTTTACTGGTCTATAAATCAACAAATTATCTTCTTAAAGGAAGGGTTGAAAAACATTTTCTGGATATTGTCCGGAATGAAAAAAACCACGCAAAAAAAACATCTATTCTAAACAGTATGATGGAAAAATACAAAGAGAACAAAAGACTGACAGGGCTTTTTTTATATGCTTCGGGGAGAAGCTATGCAAAAATCAAAAACACGAAAAAAGCGAAAGAATATTTATTAAAAGCTAATAGAAAAATCAGCAAAGGAGTCAAACTGTATTATATGACAAACATGCTCCTTGGGGATATTTTTTTTAATGAAAAGGATTTTAGCAAGGCCAAGGATTACTATTTCAACGCAGCGATGGTTTATTTGGCCAAGTACAAAGATAAAGTGAGATTAAGTAAAAAATACAAATGGTTAATTGATTATTATGAAAAATACGGAGAACGGGAAGAACTTTCAGGAAACTATAAAGAAGCAACATCCCTCTACAAAAATTATGTCACGCTGTTAAACCTAAATAAACTAAAAAATATGTTCAAAAAAACCAGCGCCGAATACGGGCCCCGGTCTCAAGTTTTATATATCGATTCCTACCTAAAAGGAGGCGGAGATATAAACAAGCTTGAGAAAGAATACTCCTGGGAATCTTCAGCCATAATAAGAGCACGAATTGACTTTAACAAATCATATATCTACGGAGCCGCGTACTTCTATACCCAAAAAGCCTTAATACAGGAAAAAAAATCCGTGCCGTCTCTCGTGGGAGGAAGTATCGGTATTGATGGGCTGCTTGAAAATTTCAAACAATCAATGGAATTTATTGAATGGGCGATATTCCTTGATGAAAGTTTTGTGGAACCCTTTATCCTGAAAAGCTGGATTTATCAATATGTTGATCTAAAGAAAAAAGAAGGACAAAGAAAGCTCGATTATAAGATAAGCAAATACTTCCCCACCTATCTCTGGGAACGGAATATTGATATACTTGAAAGAGCCCTGGTGGCAAACAACGAAGGAACACACCCTGAAAATGAAGGAAATATTCATCTCAATATCGCAAATAACTACTTTCTTCTATTAAACTATCCCAGGGCGATTCGTCACTATAAAGAAGCCCGTGAATACAAAAAAAACTATGGCTCCAAGCGGGAAGAGGCTTTCTTCTATTATCATATGGGATACTGTTTCTGGCAAATCGGGGAGCTCGATGATGCCAAAGAAGAGATGAGAAAAGCACTGAATATATACGAATCTCTGGCCACAGGACGAAATCTTAGAAGATACAAAAATCAGCTCTACCTGTTGTATAAATATTTTGCTCTATTTAACAGATCGGAGGAGAAGTACACTGAAGCAATCAACTGGTATCAAAAGATACTTGATTTCGCCAGCAGGAACAGGGTTTCCATTGACCGGGGACGGTATCTCCAGGAAATAGCATTCTGTTACAAAGAACTGGGCAACATAGACGCAGCCACATCCTACCTGAACCGGGCATACCGCTTATTACAGGAATACCCGGATGATGAAAGAAAATATAAGATGGACATTAGGCTCTTTGAATTTATATCTTTTAAATTCTTCAACCTTGGTGAAGACAGTGCCGTTATTGGGGAAAACAAAATATTTACCAGTCTTGACACGCGAAGTAAAAAACTGTTGAGTCTTTCTCTCCTGGAAGATATCTACTGGGATAAGGGCAGTTATATAAAAGCTACAAATTACCTGAAGCTTAAGATTAAAGTTCTGGAAGAACGGGATAGCCAGGTCGATAAAGACGCATTGCTCATCGCGCTTAATAACCTGGGATATTATTACTTCCGGGCACGCAACTTCACGGAAGCAAAAAAAGCTTTTGATGAAGCCTGGGAATACGGGCTTGATGAAAATGAAAAAAATCTTGATGGGATATTTACCTCAATAATGAACCTGTCGAACCTCTACGCGTTCATTCTTGAAAACAACCGGGCGCTTCTAAAAAATCCTTTAAAAGAGATTAACAAGATAACTGATAAAGTAACAAAATACCGGGAAACATATGAGAAAGCAAAATACAAATCCGCATTAGATGAGCTGGAAGATAAAAAGGAAGCGAAAAAAGAAAAAGTCACGGAAAAAGACAAACAAGACCTTGAAAAAAGTATAGCAGATGAAGCCATAGAAAAATATTACAAGATCGATATAGCCCTTGGTGTACTGACCTTTTACAAGGCCGAGCTCCTGTTCGACAAAGAATACAAGGCCAAAAACGCTGATGTAGATAGCGCATTTAACCTGTATAAAGAAAACAGGGACCTCTTCGACCAATACGCGGCAGCACTCAAACGGTTCAGGGACGCGCTTAAAATATCAGAAGAATCGAACAACAAACGGCTCACGGTAAAACTTAAAATTAACACGGGAGCCTGTTACGCAAGAATGCAGGCCCTGGAAAAAGCCTACACCTCGTTCCTGGACGCGAAAACCCTGGCGGAAGAAAACCGGTTCTATGACCTGCAATTGGAACTATACAATAAACTTGGCAGCTTTGTAGCCCGGTATGGAAAAACCCTTGAGGGAGAGAATTACCTGTTCATTGCAAAGGAGTATTACGGCAAAGGAATCGCAATGGTGGAGGAACTGCCCCTGGTTTACGCGGGGAGCATTAACAAGGTCCGCGCGCTATATGATAATTACACGGAAATATTAATCACTGCCGGGAACAGGCGGGAAGCGCTCCTGGTGTCTGAAAAAAAATACAACACCTCGCGGCTAATGCTCATAAGCCTCTCTTCGCCGGAGTTCAACCGGGAAGAAGACCGTGAAGACTACCAGGCATATATCGCAAAAGTACGAACAATAGACAGGATGCAGGGAAAAATATCGGCTCTTCTTGGAAGCGGGGAGGGGGCTGAATCAAAAAAATTCAAAGGACTCAACACGGATCTTGCCAAAAAGAAAGAAGAGCTTAAAAAATTTATTAGCTCAATTAAAACCGATCGCCCTCTTTTCGCATCAAATTTAGCAGTCACAAAACCGGCAATACCGGCTAACGCGGACAGCGTGATATATAAATTTTTTAAAGCGGGAAAAAATATTTATGCCTGGAAAATAGAAAACGGGAAAGTGGAATTCAAAACACTCCCCGCCCCGGGCGAACGCAGCTGGAGCAGCATTCTTTCGGAATACATGAAAATCACTTATAGTGGAAGCAAAAGCAGGAGAATAATACTGAACGAAAGTCTTCTTGAACTGATCAAACAGCAAACTAAAAAAGGATTGGCCAACCTGGAGAAGGAAGCAGCCATGCCTCCATTTATGTATGTGCCGTCACTGGACAGGATCGGGTATTATACCGGAACCCGCACTATCACCCTGAACAGGATCTGTAATACAGGGAAAGGGGTTAAAAAATATATTACCAACACTGCGGCAACAGTTGATGAAGGAAAAACTGAAAACGTAGATTTCCGGGTATACTCCGTAATAATTGACAACGCGGAAAACAAGATGATAGAACCATCCTATATTTTCAACACAAAGATACAACCGTCACTGGTGATTAAAAATCTTGAGAAACTTGACATTGACTACATAACCCTTTTTATGGAATCCTCACTATACGCGGGAATACAGACCGTATTCTTCGCGGAAGATATATCACAAGAATCAATAGGGGAAATAATTAATATATCGGAAGAAGAGGGATTCTCTTACGCGCAAACAGGGACAAAGATCCCGGAAAAAATACTGGGAATCGGCAACCGGGGAATGGGGCAGGAAACCAGGATCAAGCAGTTTGCGGCAGCCAGGAAGCAAGAGTATGCCCTTTTCAAAAAGGACCTGTTTTCCGGAAAATTCAGTGATGCCAGGACCCACCTTGGCCGGTGGAATTCCTTACAGCCAAAAGAACCGGAAGCAGGTATCGAAAAAGATACCGCTCTCTTTAACTACCGGTATGAACTGGCAAGGCTTGAGATGCTGGAAGAAAACTACACCGAAGCTCTTGCTCTTGTTGAAACCACACTAAAGGAAACCAGTCCCGCGACGAAGCAGCACGACCGGTTTTCACTTCTAAAGATATATCTTCACCTGTATATGGGAGATATAAAAAACGCTTCTTCCGCAATGGAAAAAGACAAAACAGGCAGGCTGCAGGAATATTTTGATTATACCGTATTTCAAGCGCTTATAAAACTCTCAACAGAGGAATCAGGGGGAGTTGCTGCTTTATTTGCGGACACCACCGAATCAAAAAAAGAAACCCGGGAAGATACGGATGAAGAGACAACAGAAGAAATTGTAGAAGAAGAAGCTGTTGCTGTTGAAAAAGAAATTAAAAGCAAGAAACAGATTCTCAACAGCAACAGGCTCCGTCTGCTCTATGCCGAGTACGCAGCACTTTACGGAAACAAAAAACAGGCAGCGGCAATCATGAAGACATGGACAAAGAATTACCCGGTCACGTCCAGAGAGCTGTTAAAAGCTTCTATTTTGCGAGGATCATTTAAATTAGACGGGAAAAAAATATCCGGAACCACTAAAAGAATTAATTCGATTATTGCCCTTTCGGAAGAGACCAGGAGCAGCCAGTTAAAAACCCAGACCCTTCTGCTGGTCGCGAAAGAGGCCAGGTATGATTCAATATCACCCTATCCTCTTTTAATAGCAGCAGGATACTTCAAGAAAAAAAATATAATTCATGAGGCAATCCCCTTCCTGGCAAATATCAGCTTTTCCAACATCGACAAGGGGTCGCAATGGCTCGACACGATAAATCTTTTCTCAGAGCTAATAAACCTGTACCTTCTTGATGACCGGTACAAAGAAGCTCTGGTTATTTCCAATTTAATTCTGAATAATGAAAAATTAAAGAACATCCCTACGGTCCAATCCAGGGCAGCATACATGAACGGTCTCATTTTGACAAAACCTGGCGAAGACAAAGAGGCATATAAAAAGGCATATAAAATTCTATCAAAATCAGAAAAGCTGGTCCCGGCACCAAACGATTTGAGAGAGAGAACGGGTGATGATCTTTATGAAAAATACCAGTTACTTCTTATGGAGACAGAAACAGCCATAGGAGATTACAGCAAGGCCCGGGAGCGGGGAGTAAAACTTTCGGCACAGAGAACTCTAAAAAATGAATACCGGTATGTATTAAAATTATTATTGGCCAGGATAGAATTGAACCGTATATTAAAGATAAAAAATCCAACCCGGAAAGAAGGAGAAAAATTCGAAAAGTTATTCAAGGAGACTCTTGCCATACTCGACAGCTCTCCCGATGTCCTAAACCGGTTCAATAAAATTGAGCTTATAGAAGAATCTCTTGACGGCTATATAAACTATACATTCCAAACAAAGCGTCAACTCGACGCGCTCGTGTATGCTGAAGTAAAAAAATTGTTTTTTACCCGGTCCGGTTTCCCCGGAAGTACGGGAAAACCGCTTTCACCGGCAGTGATTAACAAATTCAAGAGTTTAGGCAAAAAAAGAAGTCCCGCCATGGTCCCGCTCCTGAACAGTTTTCCGTCTCTAATAACGCGGACAAGCATAGAATCGTTCCCGGTGCAGGTACTCCTGAAAAAGATACCGAAAAACGGCCTGCTCGTTTATACTATCAGGAACGGAAATAATATTATCATCTGGTTATTGGATCAAGATACGGTAAAAAATCCAAAAATCAATAGAAGAAGGTTCCTTATTATAAAAGACGGCTATACAAAAGCAGAAGCCATCATTGATGAATACCGCGATACCATATCAAAATTCTCCTCTACAATAGGGGTATCGAAAAAACTCAGTCAATTATTCAGACCCATTCAAAAAGAGTTAAAAAAGAAAAAGCTATTAATCTTTGTCACCGATTCCTCCATGGAAGAAGTTCCCTTTGAAATTATGGGAGAAAAAGAAATGCTTGAAGAATCACACCAGGTTGTTTACCTCTCATCGGCTATCCTTGGGATAAAAGGGCTGGTGAAAGGGAACACTACGGTTAACATTCTGGGTGACAGCGGCAAAAAGGCATACAAGTATGTAGAAAGCATCGCTCTGGAAGAGTCAGGAATTCCTCTTCGAACTTCCGCCACACCGGAGACGGGCGGCGGTATAGAAATAGATCATATTCATTTTCCTGTTTTCTACAATAAAATGAACAAAGAATTATACCTGGGAGAAAAACTCTATAAGGATCATATAAAAACCCCGCACTATATTTATCTCCCTTCCGTAGATTTTTCCGGAGTAGGATATAATGATTTTTCAATCTACAATTCTTTAAAAAACGTAAAAGGGGTAATTATCAACGACGCGGATATTCACGACTTGAATAACGCCATTTTCGTGAGCACGTTTTACCGTGAGTTAAGAAAAGGAAAAGGCCTTTTCAAGGCCTTTGAAGCGGCAAAATATTCTATTAGAAAAAAGAAAGCATACCGGCATCCGGCGTATTGGGCCGGCATACGATTATATTTAAACGGCCTATAAATGGAATGAAAAAAGATTATAAAACAAAAAACAAAGATACAGAGGTCGACAAGGTTTTTGTAGCGCGTCAACCGATTTTCGACAGGAATTCGAACATCTTCGCATACGAACTTCTTTTCAGATCGGGATTCGATAATTTTTGCAACAACCTTGATGGTGACTATACATCTTCAAAAACACTGGCGAACAGTTTTATTCTTCTTGGGATAGACAGCATTACCAGCGGAAAAAGAGCGTTTATCAATTTTACCGAGAACCTGCTGGTGAGCGGAATCGCGTCTATCTTTCCAAAAGAACAAATGACCATAGAAATTCTGGAAAACATCGAACCAAATGAACAAATTTTACAAGCGTGCAAAAATCTAAAACAAAAAGGATACATCATAGCCCTGGATGATTTTGTTTTAAAAAAGACTCTTGAGCCGCTCATTAAGTTCGCGGATATTATCAAAGTTGATCTCAGGCTCAACAGTGTCAGTGATCAACAGGAAATACTCTCCCGCTATGATACGGGAAGAATAAAATTCCTTGCCGAAAAAGTTGAAACCAGGGAAGAATACGACAGGGCTTTTGAAATGGGCTATTCCTACTTCCAGGGATATTTTTTTAGTAAACCGGTAATACTGGAAGGAAAAGACGTACAGGGATATAAGATACATTATCTCTGGATCATCCAGGAAGTTAACAAACATGATGTTAATTTTGACTACCTTGAAGAGGTTATCAAACAGGATGTATCTCTGGCCTATAAACTGCTTCGTTTTATCAATTCAGCAGCTTTTGGCTTGCCGTCAAAGATCCATTCAATTAAGCAGGCTCTCACTTTTCTCGGAACTGATGAACTCAAAAAATGGATATCCCTTATCGCGTTAAGCAGCATGGGTGATGACAAACCGGAGGAACTGTTCCTTGCGTCAATTATCAGGGCTCAATTCTGTGAGCAAATAGCACGCCTGGCCGGGCTGCACGAACAGAGCTCCGACCTGTTCCTCATGGGGATGTTTTCCATGATTGATGCTTTTATGGACAAACCCATTGCCTCAATACTAAAGGACCTCCCCATAGCCAAACCGGTGAAAGAAGCGCTTCTCGGTAAAAAAAACCGGTACCGGGCTATTTATGAGCTAATCCTTGCGTACGAGAGAGGCAACTGGCAGCGTTATTCAAAATTCGCCACCCTGTTAAAAATAGAAGAAAAAATAGTTCCGGAAATATTCTCTAACTCCGTATTATGGGCTACAAATTCATTACATCGTTAAAACCGGTATATGCGAACGTTTTTCGGTTGACTTAACATTGCTAATTTATTATCTTTCAGTCAGACTAAGTCAGACTATTGGTTCCATAAAAAAAATTTTCATAAACAGAGAGGTTTCATATGAATACTTCAAAACTTTCAATAATAATGATTTTTTCTTTTATTCTTTGCATAAGTGTCAGCTGTAAAAAAGAACAAACCAAAGAAGCCGCTCCTCATGGGACCATAACATTTACAGCCGGAGATGTATTATTAAACAAAAAAGAGGCGCTTGTGGGCGACCAGGTAACAAAACAGAATACCGTTACCACCGGCAAAGAATCGATCGCCGTAATACAATTCTCACAAACTGCTCTAATAACGGTAAAAAGTGATTCGGAAGTAACAATGGAAAGCTTTTTCACGAAGAAGGGAGCGGATGAAGAACTCACCATTTCTCAATCAAGAGGAACCTCTTTTAGCAAGGTCTTGAAAAAAGGAACCAAATACCAGGTAAAAACCCCTACTATTGTTGCTTCTGTCCGGGGAACTTCTTTTGAGGTGGCAATGAGCGGGGAAAAGGCCCAGGTAAGCCTGCTCAAGGGAAAACTGGATGTAGCTCCTATAAAAGCGGGTAAAGTAGAAATAGAGAACACTATTGCGGTAGAAGACGGGTTTACCATTGAAATTACCGAATATAAAATAGAAAAGCCGGTGGAAATTCCGGCCGAAGAAAAGTCGGCACTGGAACAATTCGACAAAATCGCGCTTCTTCCGGATATTGAGAAAGTTGAAAAGATACGGGAAGAAAAGGAAAAAACTCCGGAAAAACCAGCCGAAACCGATTCCCTGGAACAAATTTCATCACAGGTAGTACCGAAGATCCTTAAGCTGGAAATAATTAAAATCGAGCAAAAAGAAGAAGCCAAACGGGTAGAAGAGTCAAAAGACGAGCCTGAAAAAGACGCAAAAGCAGATAACCCGGCAGTTAAGAAAAAACCTACCATTGCCGATCTTAAGAAAAAATACGGTACCCTCTCTCGAATAAAGACAAAAGACGGAAAAGAGTACATTGGCGCTTTCTCTCAAACAGGGAGTAAAATGGAGATTAATACCGTAAACGGCAAAGTATCTATTGATTCAAAAAATGTAGGAAAGATATCCAGGTTCAAGTAGGAGTTGTACTGCGTTGTCTATAAATTCTTTATATCCACGGCCGGGCAGTGGTTTAAAAACCCTTTGCCTGGCTATTGTTTTGCTCATTACTTCTCCCATTATGGCTGCTCCTGAGGAAAAAGGCCCGGAACTTGCCAGTGTGGTTATCCTGGAATTTGCCAACCAAACCGGTAGTAAGGATTACAACTGGCTTAAAACAAGCCTTCCCGACGGGATCCATGACTCCATGAAAGACCGGTTTGAGTTTATACGGACCGGCAAAGATCAGATCCGGCAAGCCCTGGGAAAAAGGGGAAAAAAGACCCTTGATCTTAGTTCCGATGACGCCAGGTCTATCGCGAAGATAAGTAAGTCCGATATAATCATATCTGGAAACTATACTTATAACAAAAAAACTAATAAAATTGCCATTAATGCTGCTATTTACCATGTTTCACGGAATTCCGTGACCGCAAAGCTCGATATTAAGACAGCAGTAGACAGCACCTTGTTTAATGTTGTTGATAAGGTTGCGGAGAAGATAATTACTCATATTGGGAGAATAGCAACGGAAGATCTGAAAATTCCAACAGAAAAAACGCCCGATAATGGGAAAAAACCAAAGAAGATTGTGCTGCAAAAGGCGAAAGCTTTTGAATATGATCCCTGGTATATGGAGATATGGTATTCCTACCAGGTTCCTGTAGGAACTCTCAGCGACGGAGTATGGGGCGGTACGGGGCTGGGAGCAGCAGTCTATAATTCATATAATTCTTTCCTTCATTTTGGCGGATCATTTGTTTTCCAGGCATATTTTCACGTAGATAAAAATTCGGAAGGATCGGATTCAGACAATAACCAAATTGCCAGCTTTTTCCCAATGCTGCTGCGAGCCCATTTTGGGGTGAATTTTATGTTTTTTAACCGGATTGTTCTTGAACCCTATCTTGCCGGGGGATACTCTCTCACAATTATGGAAAGAGAAACAAAAGGTCTTGCTGATTCGGAATACAGCCGGACCTCTGAAATTTTCGGGAATCCTGTTCTTTCCATTGGGGTAAAATGCCCCATTCGTCTCTGGGGAATCTTTTTATCGCCGTTTGTTGAGTATACCCAGATCTTTGATTCCGATGAATTTATGGGATTTTTTTGCATGGGATTAGGAGTTGCTTTTTGAAAAAAAGATCAAATATAATTTTGCAAATACCGGCATTAATAATCATGATGTCGCTTTTCTCGTTTTTGACCTGTATTGGCGACCTGGGAACGGAATTTAAGAGAGCCGCAAACGGGTGTATTAGCATGCAATCTGCGGCTGTGAGTATTACGGACCTGGTGCTTACAGACTGGGTCTCCGTACCCACCTATGTTTCCGACACTTCAGGAGACGCGAATTCAATTGATGCGCTTGATATACGGGAGCTAAAACTCGCCTATCAAACAGGAGATCCAAAATTTTATTTCTTTATACAATTTTCAGCAAATCTCAATACCAGTTATATATATAAGATAATTATCACCAATTTATCTAATGATAACGAGATCTTATGTACTATACAGCACATAACCGTGTGGACTGCCGCAATAGGCGGTTCGTTCTCAGCGACTGAAATAAGAGACGACAGCTCTTTTTTCGAAGGATCAATTGACAGCAGCGGTATATCCGGATTAGGTTCCGGTGAGGACTTTTACGTGCAGGTCATTTCTGTTGATAATAGCGGGGTTGAGATTGATTCTACAGAAAAGAAGTGCTTCACATGGCCGGAATAAAGGAGGCCCCTACATTGACTAAAAACACTTCACTATGCTTATCAAACTATCGCTTAAGGACTCTTTTCTTCCTGGGACTCTTTTGCATTAGCGCTCTTCTTGCTTCTTCCGCAGCAGCCGCTCCCGAACAAAAGGAACCGGAGCTCGCAAGTGTGGCCATTCTTGAATTCTCAAACCGCACCGGCAGCAAGGATTATGACTGGCTCAAAACAAGCCTTCCCGATGGAATAAACGATTCAATGAAAGAACGGTTTGAGTTTAAACGAACCGGGAAGGAACAGATTTTGGCTGCCCTGAAAAAAAGAGGGAAAAAGAGCCTTGACCAGCTCAATGCCGCTGATACCAGGTTTATAGCAAAGACCAGTAAGTCCGATATAATCATTTTAGGGGACTATACTTATAATAAAGAAACCAAAAAAATTACTATTATTGCCGAAGTGTACCATGTTTCCCGGAATTCCATTACCGCGAAGCTCGATATTAAAACCGCGGTTGACAGCTCTATGTTTAATGTTGTTGATAAGGTTGCTGAAAAGATCATTGCCCATATTGGAAAAATCGCCACGGAAGATATGGATATCCCGGCAGAAAAAACACCAGGCCCCGAGAAAACACAGAAAAAGATCGTTTTGAAAAAGGCTAAAGGTTTTGAATATGAATCCTGGTACATTGATTTGTCCAATTCGTTTGCTATACCCATTGGAGATATTCGTGATGGAACCAATGGAGGGACTACATTCTCATGCGGGGTTTTCAATTCATATAACTCGTTCCTTCATTTTGGCGGCTCTTTTACGGCCCAGGTCTTTTATATAGAAGGCAATGAAGGCTCCGACAACGGAACAGGATGGAGCAGCAGTAACAATTTAAGAGATTTCTTTATGTTTTCGCTAAAAGGTAATATTGGATTGAATTTTATGTTTTTTAACCGTTTTGTTTTAGAGCCTTATGTATCTGCCGGCTATTCAATGATACTGCTGAAAATTGGTACAAGTAATGACAATGTCGACAAAACGACGAATATATATGGAAATCCTGTCGCTTCATTAGGACTCAGGGTTCCTGTACGCCTTGGAGGGATATTTTTAACACCATATATTGAATATTGCCAAATTTTCGATTCCGAAGCTTTTATGGGAGCGGTACACTTAGGATTGGGGGTAAGTTTCTAATGAGAAATATTATATTAATACTGATTCCGTTTATATCACTGGTTTTCTTTTCAAGCTGTATTGGAGACATGGGCGAGGATTATCTTGCGGCTACGAAGGGTTGTATGCATATGGAACAGGCAAGTATCACTGTCGATGCAAGCACCACTGATTGGACTCCTGTTGCACTCAATATTGAAGATGCAGATGAAGGCCTTGCAGACACCTCTCTCGATATTGAAAAGGTAAAATTTGCAGTTCAGGGAGATAATCTTTTTTTTCTTATTGATGTGGTGAGCGGAGCAATACCAGTAGCAAACAAGTACAAATTTATTTTCAAAGACATAGAACATCAGGACCAATTTGCCACATGTTTGATGGATGGCAACTCAGGATGGGTTCCTTACCTTGAAGGAGCAATAAGCGGAGCGGCTATTGCCACTAATGATATTCTTGAAGGAGTTGCCAATGTCGGCACTGTTTCTGACCTGGGCCCGGGAACTCATTTTTATGTACAAGTAATTTCAATCGATTCCGGCGATGTTGAGACTGATTATACAGCAGACGTCTGTCTCACCTGGCCGGAAGAATAGGACAAAAGAACCAGCACCCTGTACCATCCACCATGACACCTCTGTGGTCAAAACGACCACATCAATATCATCACTCTAGCTATTGAACTAAAGATCAATATTTGGTAATAATAGTATATAAATATACTACTTTGGAATAATGTCCTCCGGACATTTGAGGTGTGTAATGTTTTTTGGAGAATTCCTTATAAAAAAATCGGCAATCACAAAAGAACAATTAAAGCAGGGGCTTTCTCTTCAAAAGAGAATAGGGAGCAAAATTGGTGAGATATTCGTAGAGATGGGTCTTCTTAACAGCAGCCAGCTCAACAAATACCTGAAGCTCCACCTGCTCAATGTGGCGGATAATGTACTAAAGGATTCTCAGTACAAGGATTTTATAGCCCATTCAGTATAATAATCCCAACCAAATACCTTTCCCCCTGCCCCTTTTACCTTGTTCCTGTTTATGAGCAGCTGACCCTGCGGAGCAGGGAGAAAATATGGAAGAAACTGTGTTGATACCGGAGTCTATTTTGCGAAGATGCTCCGGGCAAGGTGTGCGACCCCTGCGAGGGGTGCGACCCCAGCGAGGGGTGCGACCCCAGCGAGGGGTGCGACCCCAGCGAGGGGCTTGGTTCTGAGAGACGTTGCAGTGCAACGCCTTTACTGGCTGGTTTCAGGCCAGGGCTATGGAGATTCCGGGAAGGGGGCGCAAAAGTTTTTGGAAAGGCTCTGTACCTTTATGGGTTTAGAAACCTTTTTCCAGCATCTTCTTCCCCCTCAGGGGGAAAGGGGGCAAACAGATTCCAGCTCCTTATGCGACATAATCAATTTTCTTAATGAGACATAAAATATGTATTGACAGAATACATCTATTGTTTATGAAATATTATAGAAAAATTTATTCCTGGAATGTATATTGGAGCCTGTTTTTTCAGAAAGAAGCCTCCGAAGTTAATTAATTCAGGACTCTAATATACACTTTAAATACTCAAGAAGTGTATTGAGCCCCCTTATACACTTCTTGAGTTCAAAGAATTGACCGGAGATTAGACCAATGATCGCGAATATAGTAACTTTTGCATTAACTTTTACCTCCAGTCTTCTGTTGTTGATATTATTCAGAAGACTGGACAAATCGAAATTAACAATGACCAAGCTAAACAAATTTTCTTCCAGAAGATTTAATGAGTTCAAAAGCATGGCAGAAGCTGAAAAGCGGAAATTTAATGATGCCACTATAGAAATGGATATACTCATAAAAAAAGCAAATTCTTTGTCTACCAATATGGCAAACGCGCTTCGTGAGATAGAAAACCGTCTTCAAGGGCTTGATGTGGAGAAATCGAACCTTGAAAAGGTAGAAAAAGACATAAAGATCATATCACATGCCGCCCAGGATGTAAATAAGCAGATACAGTTTATTGGAGCGGCAAAAGAGGAATTTACCAGTATAACCCAGAGAATAACCTTTCTCAATGAGAATATTGTAAATATAAAAAATGAAAGCTCCGGGATCATGGACAACTTCGCAGCCCGGCTGCGGGACCGCTCACAGGAATTGTCAGAAGATTTCTCCAACTCCTACACCGATTCAATGGTACAGATGGAAAAGCAGCTCACCGAGCGGGGAGAGATCATCCTCGACAATATCAGCCTGAAGATTGATGCTGTAGCGAAAACAATTGAAGGCGCCGGCAATCTTAACTACCAGCTGGATAACCTGAGAAGCACTCTCGGTGACATGGAAAATACGGTTTTTGCCGATATAAAAGACAAAACTGCCGAATTAAACGGTAATATAGAAGATGCGTTTGAAAATGTTGATGTGGAAGTAGACAAGGTTTATGATAAAATGCGCCATGTTGAAGCAAACGTCAATGACTCAAAAGAGAAGCTTATAAAAACTTTTGAAGACCAGGTAGACAAGATCCGGACAGAGCTCGATAATCTCAGCATTCACGCAATCGCGAAAAAAGACGAAATTGTTCAGGCAACCAGGAAAGAAGCCGAAGACATCCGGCAGCGGATGGAAAACTTTGAAGAAAAATACCTGGAACTTGAAACCCGCCTGGAAGAGACCGCCCAGGATAAACTGGAACATCTCGATTCCGAATTCCAGTCAATTGAGCTCAGGTTCAATAATCTTTCGGAAAAATTCGACTCCGATGAAGAGCAGATAGCTAATTTTATTACCGGTCAATCGGAAAAATCAAAAAAAGATTTTTCCATGATGGAACAGCGTCTTGCTGATATTAAGGCAGAGATCCTTGAGTATGAAGAACAGAACAAGATCTTCTCAAAGAGCGATCATATGGTCCGGAAAGTTGAGAATTCGATTGATAACCTTAAAAGAATTCTCTCGGATTCGCAGGAAGAGGCCAGAGATCTTGAGAAATTCATTAAAGATACAGCCCAGATCAAAGACATAAAAAAGAATGTTGAAAGAGAGATCCGCTCCTACCAGGGTAAAAAAGAGAAGCTTACCAATATTGAAAATGAGATCAAGGGCCTTACGGAACTGAGTGATCTTATGCTCACCAGGAGCGGCAGCCTGCAGGATAATGTCAACAAGGTCGATATAGTGGAATCCCGGCTTGAAATGCTGTCGGAGACCTATTCAACTCTTGAATCAACAATAGATGAATTGCAGGAATATGAAGACCTCATTTCCAAAAACGTGGAATCGGTAAACAAAACCACTATCCAGATCAAATCTCTGGATGGAAAGATTAATACCTATCAAAAGATTATCGACAGGTCCGACAAACGGGTAGAAAAGATGGGTAAACATCTTCAGGATGTTGAAGAAAGCACTCTTATTCTTAAATCGAGAGAATCGGAGATTCAGGGTGTTAAGGATAAATTCGATGAACTGGACGGCCTTTCCGCCCTTATGGAAAAAAGGATCGACCAGATTTATGCCATGTTCCAAAAAATGGACAACCTCAAGAACGATATTGACAATACCGACGACCGCTTACAGGTAATGTTCAATGAGACCGATAAAAAGATGAAAGAGCTGGCTGTTTTTATTAAGGCAGTAGATAATAACAATCCAATATTAAAGCAGGTAAATGAGGATATTTCTCCGGGTAAAAATATCAACGAAAATATGATAAAAACGGTAAGAGAACTTTCAAATAAGGGGTGGTCTGCCGCGGATATATCCAATAAACTGCTGATAGACGAAAACTCTATCCGCTTTATTATCAATACTACTTCTTTATAGGAGAGCTCAATAAGGTGAGGCCCCTTCTTCTCATAGCGAGGGGCTTAAGCCCCTTGCTATTCCCCTCTCCCTTCTCATAACGTGGGGCTTAAGCCCCTCGTTATTCCTCGTTATTCCTCGTTATTCCTCGTTATTCCTCGCTATTCATCATTCATCCTTTTCCCGACTTCTTCTAATATTTCTTTATCGGACAATTTTTTCCTGAGAACTACCCGGTATTTAATATCAAATTTTGTTGGCGTAATGACTTTTTTAGGAAAATCGAAGCTCCACCGCTGGATATCTTCCATAATAAGCTTATCGGCCTCAATAATAAAGGTCGATCGCTGGGGCCGGATTTGCATAAGTTTTCCCGAATCCGGATAGATCCATACGGTAAAAACCCCTTCCCGGGCAGCATAAA
>JAAENB010000966.1 GCA_024224995.1 bacterium
ATATTCCAGGTATAGCCATAAGGTATCTTTTAGTTCATTAAAATGATCATAAAGAGAAAATTCAATAAATTCTTGTTCTTCTATTGATAATTTAAAAATTTGCGGGATAAGGAGTTTAAAAGTATCAATGAGTTCATTTATTGGTAAAAATGAATGTATTATTTGCTGCATGATGATAACCCTCTATTAATAGAGCATCATTTTCGAGCAAAAAGTAACAAACTTTTTTTAGATTTCTAAAAAAAATTCAAATTTTGAACGGCCTAAAAAGTAGTTGCAAGAATAAGCCTGCAGCCATACAGTAATTTAATCAACGAACAGGCACCATGAGAAACAAAAAGAAGATAGAATTTGATCAGGTGGACCCCTTTAATCCTCAAAATAGAGTCCAGGGATATATACACAGGAGTAAAAGCCGTTATGGTGATATGGAAATTACCTTTGTAAATGACAGCCCATGCAAGCAGTATATATTCGGCACTCCAAAAATCTTAAATTTAGAAAAAAATATCCATCAGATAAAATTTCAAAAAGTAAAAATATATGAAAAGATTGACGGAACAAATATACTGTTATATCGCTATAGGGATATACGGGGAAAAGAATTTATTTCATATAAAACAAGGTTGTCTCCTTTTTTGCGCGCGCAGCCCTATGGAGATTTTGCTGCCCTTTGGGAAGAAATACTAAAAAAATATAACAGTGAATTTTCACGCTTATACCAATGGGAGTGCTTGTTTGGATTTGAATTATTCGGCAGTACTCTACGAATATTAACGGATTATGATATTGACCTGGACGCGCGGCTGTTATACGCGATAGATCCGGCAAACGGAAAAATTATAGATCCCGAATATAATCGGGACTGGAACTTCCCAAAGGCGAGAAAAATCGATGAATATACCAATGATACGCCGCTGTCTACAATTCACTCAACAGTATTGGACACATGCCAAAAAGAGCTTGCCTTAAATAAATGTACCGAAGGGGCCATGTTTTATTTTTTTAATGATTCCCAAACAACTCTCTATAAATGCAAACCCCCTGAAATAATTACCCGGCAGCAACGATATGGAGAACTGTATAACCATGGCAGACAATTGGCAAAAACTACTCAATACAGTGACGATATTCTAAAAGACTTTTTTTTATATATATCGGAAAACTGGCCCGAAGAACTCATTCAAAAATATAGCCGTATTATTGAAATCGCGGCTGAAGACATTACGAATGAAGTTGAATTTAATAAAAAAAACAAACCCGGGATCTGGACAGAACAGTCAACAGAAATCTTTAATCAGAAGGTTTTGTGGAGAACCGTCTGGGGAAGTCATTTATGGGGAATGAACAATCCGGAGTCCGATGAGGATTGCTGCGTGGTTTATCAAATAGACAGTAAAACAGTTTTTCTGGGTACAACAAATAAAAAATTGATAATTCCCCATGAAAATGGAACACGGAGAAAATCCGGAGGAAACGATGAACATTGGTACGAATTAGGAAGAGCGGTTCAGTTAATTCTTAAGGGCAGTCTCACCCTGTTGTATGGGGTAATGTCTCCAATTGTTGTTAATCAATATTCTACTGTTCTTGAAGAGCTGCAAACAATAATAAAGAACCAGCCATGTAAAATATTTTATAAAATTCTCCTCCGGGACGTGCGGGAAAGCGAAAAGGCCATGAAGCGCGCAAAGGATACTGGATTCTATTTAAAACACTTGCGAATTGCCTGCCGGAATTTACAGTTTGGTATAACCCTGTTCACCGGCAATACCTATGAATTTCTCCCAAGCTATACGGAAGATCCTGATGAGCTGGAACGATTACGATCCCGGCTCATTGATGTATTTGAAAAATCTCAATTGCCCGATGCCTTTGATCCGGAACCCTTTGAGGAGTATATCATACGGTGGAGAAAACACCGGTATAATCTGGATTACGCAGAGTAATAGAATGGCTGCAATTTTTACGGCAAATCCAAAAAAAAGTACTCTTGCGCTGCCCGATGAAAAACTTATTCACTGTTGTAATGAATCAGCAGCGCGTTTTTCCGCATTACCGCTCTATTATTCCGGAGAAAGTAAAGAGATACGAAAAACCTCAGTTCCGGGTTTATTAATTGAAAGGTTAATTCCTTCACTAAACTCAATCACGGAAAAAAGAAAGGGGGTGATAAAAAATACAGAGGTTCTGCGGCAGGCAATTAGTTCAATTTTTTTAGAGCAGCTGCATAAACACAATATTCCAACCTGTTATATCGCTCAAAAAGAAGAGTTTCTTTTTATTACGGAAGAAAAAATCCCGCCCATTGAGATAATTGTTAAAGCGGCAATGATTGGAACACCAACAAAAATATATGAGGGACTTTTTAAGCATAAAGACAGGTATGGGAAATCAATTATAAAATATGAACTTCATGAACCATATATACGGTTTGATTATAGAAATCCTTTGCGAAATGATACAGGAGAATACCTGAAAGATGAATCCATGCCGGTTCGGCTGGCAGACAGGTTTATAAATACAAAACAGGCGGAATCAAATGCTCTTGCCATCTTTACCATAATTCAAAACACATTGAAAAAAATAGATCTCCAGGTGTTAGACGGCTGTTTTTTGTTCGATGAAACCGGTACTGTTTTATGTTGTGAAATATCTCCCGACAATATGCGTATTAAAAGCATTCAGTGGGACGGGAACAAAGAGCTCATTGATGATTTTGATAAAGATTTATGGCGCAAAAACGCGGAGAATAGATTCCTCGAAGAACAGTGGGGGGTGTTGCTGTCGAAATTGAAAGAATTGTAATAGCGCATCGGCTTCCCGGATTATTTCCATTCTTCATCCCTGGGATCCCATAAGACTACCCGGTATTCTTCGTTAATTGTATCAAGTAATCGCATATCCTCCTGTTTGATATTAAAATCAAAAACATCCAGATTTTCTTTTATTCTTTCCTTGTTTGAGGATTTTGGCAAGGGGAGAGTTCCATGCTGAAGACACCACCTGAGCAGTACCTGGGCGGGTGATTTTTGATATTTATTTTGAAGGGTCTGTAGTAAGGGGATATTGTTTTTTCTGCATCGAATAAGAGGAGTATGGGCCTCAACTATTATATTTTTGGCATTACAATATTCAAGTAATTCACGTTCAAATTGAAAAGGATGAAATTCAACCTGGTTAACAACAGGAACAATACCTGAAACAGATTGTAACTCTTCCAGGTGTTGAATTGTGTAATTACTAACGCCGATTGATTTCGCCTTACCCGAAGCTAATATTTTTTCAAATGCCGTCCATGTTTGCAGCCGTGTTTCCGCGTATGGCCAATGAATTAAATAAAGATCAAGATAGTCCGTTTGAAGCAGGTCTAAGGTTGTATCAATAGCCTTTAATGGTTTCTCTGTTCCTTGATCGGTTTTCCATATTTTGGAAGTAATGAAGAGTTCACTTCGCTTAATCCCGTTTTTTTGTATGGCGCGTCCAATCTCTTTTTCATTCTCATAGAACGTTGCCGTATCAATGAGCCGGTATCCGGCCTGTATAGCGTATTCAACAGCGTGCTGAACTTCCCGGCCCTTCGCGTTATAGGTACCCAGGCCAATTGGCGGAATTTCATTTCCGTTATTAAGTATTAGTTTTTTTTCCGGCGATAAAAGCATAAATGGTTTTTAAATTCTCACCATCTTCTCAAGCTTATTTGATGACAGTATGATAATTATTTTTATAAGAGAGTCTGCGTCTCGGGAGATTATTTTTTTGTCCTGTATATATTGTAAGAGCTGTTTTTCCGCTTCCCCGTATGCCGTATCTACGGCATTCTTGTCCTTTTTTAATTCATCGGCTTTTATATATTTCAGCTCTATTATATAACTGTACTTTGTCATCTCCGATACCAGGCTGTCCTTTTCCAGCCATATATCGGCGAACCCTTTATTCATCTCCGGTTCGGAGTGAACTCTATAGAGCGGGGTAAGATTCATATATGCCAGGAGAAAAAGCTTTATCCCTTCTTCGTGAAACGTAAAATCTCGAATGGAACTTGCTTCATAAAATTTTTCGATTATATAGTTAAAAAAGTCTTCCCACTCTCCGTTGTATGCCATATTCCTGAAAAATTGTTTGAGAGTATTAACGTCGATTTTTAATTCATCATAAACATCATCGGTGGCATTTCTTAGATACTCCCAAAACATCAATTGGATTACTTTGTTTGGTATTGCAAAATCATAGTAGGTATGTTCATGATGTTTTTCTATGGTAATGAGACCAAGGTAATAGAGCAAGCTTATAAATTTTTCTCCATCTATGATCTCCCCAAGAGCGAAGATGCTGACCAGGTCTGCCGATATGACCTGGTCATTAAGGATTTTTTTTAAATATCCAAAATTGCCGTTCAGTTTGTTGTCCATTATCAGCAGGTATCGAAGCTTTCCGTAATCCGTTCGAACATTATCATCAACCAGGTTGAGTGGGATTTCTCCTTTTTGGAGATATTTATTTACGTAATATAATACCATATCCGTATTATATACTCTTTCACCTGTTTTTGAGGAAAAACAATAGTTGTTATAATGCTCATCCATAATTTGTTTTGATTTTTTCCTCTCTTCTTTTTTTATTAAATTCTTTCCCGCGTAATAATCAAGAAGATCTTCCGTATCTTCCCGGGTTAAGCCTAACATCGAGTTAAACATATCTTCTCCCGATATATTATCTCCTATATTAAAACCGCTTGTCACATCGGCCATTACCAGGGGGGATACGCCGGTTATAAAAAGCCGGTCTATGGCTCGTGATTCCGTTCCTCCTTTGATTACTGCAAAAAAACTTCTTAAAAATCCACCCGCGTGAGTTATGGACGTATAGCGGTCTTTTCCATGTTCTATCAATATATTGTTCGCAAAGTTGTCATATTCGTCTATAAGAAGGTAGTACCTGATATTCATCAATTGCAGTTTTGTAAGAAAATATTCTAATATATCTCCCGCGTCTTTAATTGCTTTTAGTTCATTAAGGTCAATATCCGGAATATTTTTTAAATTTTTATAATGACCAAGAAATATTTCAATACGACTAAGAATATGAAGCCGAAAGGATGCCTCTATTTCCTCTATTGGCCCGCTTGATTTTACAAATGACAGGTTAAATCGTAAGATTGGGTAGCTGTTTCGGAGCCGTGTGGGATTCTTTCCTATATAAGTATCTTTAAACAGCTCTTCAAACCGGTCTTTCATGTTTATATCGTAATAATGCTCCAGAAGTGAGATGAAGAGGGTTTTACCGAATCTTCGAGGCCGGAGAAAAAAAAGGTACTGTGATCCCAGGCTCTCCAGTTTTTCTATATATTGTGTTTTATCAATAAAATAGTTGTTATCGCCAATAAGTTTTTCAAAGTTACTAATTCCGTAGGGAATCACTTTATAATTCATTATTTTCTCCTTGATTACGGACCGTTATACAATATTATCTACCGGGAAAATATCCTTCAACAATTTTTTAATGATATCTTTTGAAAGAAGTGTTTGCTTAACAAATGCGTGGTTTGGTTTCGCGGGAACGGCGCTGGTCCCGTACGGTAACGGGACCAGTAATAATTTATTTTTAAGAATAGCACGTTCTATTAATAATAGCTATTTTTAATTCGTCCGAAAGGTCATTAAAGTACGCGCAGTAACCGGCAACACGAACCAGGAGATATTTGTGTTTTTCGGGATTCTTGTACGCCTCCAGTAATATTTTCCTGTCAATAACGTTGGGTTGAAACTGCATGCCGCCTTTCTTGAAATATGTGCTGATCATGCCGGACAGGTTCCTCACTCCATGGGGGCCTTGAAATAATCCCGAATCAATAGTGAAGGTCACGGTTGTACCGTTGGGCGCGTAATTAACATAATCGACACCGGCAATAGAATTGAGTGATGATAAGAGATCGGCCATTTCCATTCCATAATGAGGAGCAACACTGTTCGCCAGGGGAACGCCTCGTAATCTGCCCGAAGGCAGGGCAGGGGTTCTCAATCCATAGATAATATTAACATTTAAGGCATAATAACCGGCAGTATATATACCGTTTCGTGGACAGTTCTCTACTGAATTTAAAGCATTAACATAAGCCTGCAATGCTCTGTTTACCCAATCCTGTGTTTCTCGAGATCCGTCATTACCATATTTGGGTACTTCCAGTAACGCCGACCTTATTTCCTGAAAAGATCCCCCTTCAAAATTGTTGTCAATGGCCTTAATGATATCATCAATTGAATAGAGCTTTTTCTTGTATACAACTTCATTAATCGCATGCAGCGAATCAGCCACATCCGTAATTCCTACGGCCTGGATGCCGGAACTGTTAATCGATGCTCCGCCTTCGTACGCGTCTTTTCCGCTTTCAATACAACCCTTAAAGAGGGTGGACGCAAGTGGGGTGGTAAAATTTTCACGAAGGATTTTTTCAATTTTTTGGTGGTCCGTTAATATGGCGGAAGCCAGGTGATTCAACCGTACCTGGAAACGTTCAAGCAATTCATCCATGTTCGCGGGAGGATCATAAGAAGATGAAGCCTTTTTTATTTTTTTCCTGTTGCGCCTGTTGGTATATTTTGAAAGGACAAATTTGGAAAATTTATTCTTCCTTCTGAAGTGGTACTCAATAAATTTGGTGATAATTTTCCCCAGTTGATCAAAGAATCCATGGTTCCATAGATCATGTTCTTCACCTTTAAGAGCCTGTAAAAAAGGCAGGACAACGTTCATGTTCGCGCAGTCGGTATTGCCAAAATGATCATCCGAAGCATTGGGTTCTACACATCCCACTATTGAGTAATTTCTCGCGTCCTGTTCGGTGGTTTCAGGGTAATGTTTTTTTAAGGTCTTAATATACAGTTCATCATTATACAAAGCCGGCATGGGCGCCCCGTTGATATAAACCTCCGCAAGCCTGTCCAGGTATTCAATGGGACTGTTGTTATGAATTCGTGCTGTCATATTTACGGCAAGGGGCTGTAGTTCACAAATATCCAGGAGCATATAGGTAAGGTCATTGGTGGCGTCATTTCCGTCTTTATCAAGACCGCCGGCTGTAACACTCTGGTCTGTAGACTGAGTCTCAAAAAGTCTGCTGATCCTCAAATAGGTATCGCCGTCGCTTACTAAAACAGCTTCATCCATTTTGAGAATAAATAAGGCCAGCAGTTCTTTCGCTTTCTCGTACGAAAGTAACCCCGCCTCTTTATCCCTTTTATAATACGGATATAATACCTGGTCGAGCCGTCCAAAGGATACTGCGTTTTCATAGGATTCTATACAAAGGGCTATTTGTAAAAACAACATGCACTGGAGTGCTTCATGATATGTGCGCGCGGGATGCCTGGGTACCTGTTTGCAGATGCCGGCCATTTCTTCCAGCTCTTTGCGGCGCAGGGGATCTTTTTCTTCCCTGGCCTGGAGTAACAGGCTGTTGGAATATTTCTCAGCAAACGCTTCCAATCCCTTAAGGGCAATAATCGCACCGTTGTAAAAGTCCTGGTTGTTACGGGGGTTTTCTTTTCGCGTTGCTTCAATTTCTTTTATGATCCCCGTGGTTCCAAGTTCAAGCACGCGCTCAAAGTTAACAATAAAATGCGCTATTGCCGCCATGTTATTGTTAAACCCCGTACTCATATCGGAAGCGCGCGCGATAGTTAACATAAAATCCCGTACCGATGGATTTACCTTTCTTATAAGACTGTGTCTCAGCCAGAATGGAAGTATTTTAAAATAAAAAGCAAGCTTGTCCTTAAGAGAGATCTTGAATGACACAGGAGTTTGGCGATTAACCTGGTGGATAATTGAACCAAGGAGAACGCCAAAGTGTTCTTCCCATACCTGGCCGCCCACTCTTTTGGAAGTGAAATTACCAACAAGCAGTTCATTGGGATAGATAACAGTTTCTTTGTTTTTCAATACATAGGAAAGACGTTCCGCCCGGTGAATGGGGGTTGGTTTTTTAAAACCATGCTTCTTGTAAAATTTGGTTTTTAGTCCGGATACTTCAAGACAGAGGTGATAATCACTTTCCCTGATATCATTTTGTATGTCATAAACGCGCCTGGTAAAGACGGCTTTATTCGTCCGGGAATCCAGGTCAAAGCATTCAGCGTTGATCCCAAAAGATTTGAATAAGTCGATTGAACTTAAAAGGGCGGCAAGACTTTGATCCTGTGTAATATTTAATGACTCTTGCTCCAGGTTTAAACGCCTGGCTTTATCTTCGTACATGTTGTGGTACTTGAGCAATTCAATTGAGTTATGATTGATAGCCTTTAAAAAATAAGCGGTTGCCTGTATACTGCTTTCCATGTCGTTGAATCCCGACACAATCACCATGCGGAATTTAATAGCGGCATTTAAATGGACCAGCTTTTTTATATTGCTATGGATTAATTCGCTGTCTTGTTTCGTGTATTGTTTATGGAGCCTGTCATGGCCAACAACCTTAAGATCAATTAAAAACAGGTCTATGTAGGGAGCGATTTTGCTGATATTTTCCCGGGGAACATGAAGAGCGGTTTCAACGGAAACATGTATTTTCTCTTTTTTTAATAATTTCAATAAGCGTATTAGACTATGGGGATCCTGTAATAGGGGATCACCGCCGCTTAGAGTCACGCCGCCGCCTGTTTTGAAGTAATACTCTTTATCTCTTGAAACAACTTCCATTATGTCGGAAATTGAATAATTGCTATGAGGCGCTATGGCAGGTTGAACGGAGAGCGCTTCGGGATTTTGGCACCATAAACATCTCAACTGGCACCCCTGAAAGAAGATTGTTGTACGAATACCGGGACCGTCATGAACACAGCTGCGTTGAATGTTCAGGATTCTCAATTTGTCGGTACGTAAGCTCCGGCTATTTTGAATAGATTGATCTGTTTCCCGTTCTATTACTGGTTGTTCATATTGAGCAGTCCCCATTTTTAACTCCTTTGAAGTTGTAATTATATGATGGCTCATAACATGTACCGTCGGTACATGTTATGAGCCATCTATACAAACTTTCCAGGTAGTCGTCAAGTGTTTTTTTGGGGGGGGGCAGCAAAAAGCCAGGAGCAGTTTAATTTTTTAGGTACGCTCGGGAATTAGTCCTGTCTTTCCTCCACCTATGTGATAATACGTCCTGTATTGCACATAGGCGTCGCCATCGTGGCTCCTGTTCCGGAAAGACAGGACTAATTCCCTGATATCGTTATAGAACCAAAAAGATCCGACTGCACCCAAAAAGCCTTTTAAACTGCTGTTTCTTATTTGATGAAACTTTAAATTTTCACCATCCTCTCAAGCTTGTTCGATGACAATATAATAATTATTTTTATAAGAGAGTCTGCATCTCCACTGACTATCTTTTTGTCCTGTATATATTTTAAGATCTGTTTTTCCGCTTCCCCGTATGCCGCATCTACGGCATTACTGTCCTTCTTCAATTCATCGGCTTTAATATATTTCAATTCTATTATATAACTGTACTTCGTGATCTCGGAAGTCAGGGTATCCTTTTCCAGCCATATATCGGCGTACCCTTTGTTCATTTCCGGCTCGGAGTGGACTCTGAAAAGCGGCAGCAGGTTTAGATAGGCCAATAGGAAAAGCTTTATTCCTTCTTCATGAAAGGTGAAATCACGAATAGAGCAGGCTTCATAAAATTTTCCCGTTACATAATTAAAAAAATCTTCCCATTCTCCTTTGCGCGCCATATTCATTAAAAACCGTTCCAGGTCAAAGGTATCAATCTTTAACTCTCCATAAACATCATTCATGCTCTCTCTAATATAATCCCAGAACATTCCCTCTATTGCCCTGTTTGGTATTTCAAAATCAAAAAAACCTGAGCCTTGATGATTTTTTATGGTAGTGAGGCCCAAATAGTATAGAAGACTTGTAAATTTCCTCCTGTCTATTATATCTCCTATGGAGAAGCTGGTGACCAGTTTTGCCGATAGAACCTGTTCATTAAGCATTTCCTTTAAAATACTGAAATTGCCGTTCAGTTTGTTATCCATTACAATCAGGTAACGAAGCTTTCCGTAATCGGTTCGTATATTATCATCAACCAGGTTGAGCGGGATTTCTTTTTCCTGGAGGTATTTGTTTACATAATATAATACCATATCCGTATTATATACTCTTTCAGTTGTATTTGAGGAAAAACAATAGTTGTTATAATATTCATTCATGATTTGTGTTGATTTTTTTCTCTCTTCTTTTTTTATCAGATTTTTTCCCTCATAATAGTCAAGAAATCTTTCTATATCGTCACGGGTAAAACCTAACATTGAATTAAACATTTTTGTTCCCGATATATTATCACCTATATTAAAACCGCTTGTCACATCGGCCATTACCAGGGGGGATACGCCCGTTATAAAAAGCCGGTCTATGGCTCGTGATTCCGTTCCTCCTTTTATTACCGCGAAAAAACTTCTTAAAAATCCACCCGCGTGAGTTATTTTCTCATTCCGGTCTTTTCCATGTTCTATTAATATATTGTTTGCGAAGTTATCATATTCGTCTATAAGAAGGTAGAACCTGACTTTCAGCAATTGGAGTTTTGTCAGAAAATGTTTTAATATATCTCCCGCGTCTTTAATTGCTTTTAGTTCTTCAAAGTCAATATCCTGAATATTTTTTAAATGTTTATACTTACCAAGAAATAACTCAATACAATTAAGAACATGAAGCCGAAAAGATACTTCTATTTCCTCTATTGGCCCGTTTGATTTTACAAATGACAGGTTAAATCGTAAGATGGGGTAGCTGCTTTTCAGCCGTGTGGGATTCTTTCCTATATACGTATCTTTAAACAGCTCTTCAAACCGCTCTTTCATGTTTATATCGTAATAATGCTCCAGAAGTGAGATAAAGAGTGTTTTGCCGAATCTTCGAGGCCGAAGAAAAAAAAGATACTGTGATCCCTGGCTCTCCAGTTTTTCTATATACCTTGTTTTATCCACAAAATAATAATTTTCCGATTTTAATAGTTCATAATTACTAATTCCATAAGGTATCATCTTGTAGTTCATTATTTTTTCCTTGAGTACGGACCATTATACAATACTATCTACCAGGAAAATATCCTTCAACAATTTTTTAATAACACCTTCAGAGCATTATTCCATGCAAAAGATACCGGATTGCGGTGTGCACCTTTTCCGACAATTCCTTTTCTGTAATACCGGAACTTAACAGGTAGAAGACCTGGGCTCGCACCAGTTCAAAAACCAATTCCGGATTCACGTCATTTTTAAAAATCCCTTTTTCAATTCCACTTTCGATGAAATTAACAATTATACCGGTTAGTTCATCCTGAAGCTGTAAAATCGAATGCCGGATTTCCGGGTACTCAAGAAAAATTTCTTCAATCCTCTTTGTCTGTGTACCGGCAATAAGAGCAGGAACCTCATTGATTATTTCTTCCCATGCGGTAAAATAATTTTCAGCGTCAAATTCAATGGATCCCACAATATCACCAATCCTGGTTCTTATGCCAAGGATATGATCTGTAATGACCTGTTTCACCAGCTCTTTTTTGCTCTTAACCATTTTATAAAGAGTCTTTTTAGCCAATCCCAGGTCTTCGGCAAGGGAATCCATATTCCAGCCCTTAAGCCCGCTTTCAAAAATGAGCTCCATTGCCTTGAGCCGCAGGTTTTCTTTTAGTATTTCATTGTCAACTTTCATATTTAACCTTTTTTATTGCTTTACCCTTCTTACACTCAGGCTATGCACCTGGTGTATTTATGTCAATATAAATTTCCCGATGTCCGTGTCTAAAAAGAACCAGGACTTTTTTTCTAAATTTAAATAAATTTTGGCAAAATATGGTCAAATTTGATACTATAATAGTATATAGATACCGCAACAGCCGGATTGGAGGTTATTATCATGAAACAAAAGAACTTTCTTATGATCCGTTTTCTTTTCATTGCAGCTATCACACTTATTCTGTCTAATTGTGATTACGGCAATACCATTGGTTCCAAAAGCATTTCCGAAAAAGAGGCTCTGTTTTCCATCTCAAGCTCCTGCATTGCCTATGTGCATAATGCCGGAGATGACAGCAATGACGGAAGCCGTGATTTTCCATTGCAGCATATTCAAACAGGGATTGACCAGCTTGCGGCTCTTTGTGGGTCGGGTGAAGTTCGTGCCGCTGCCGGCGTATACAGTGAAAATCTGACTCTGGCGCCTGAGGTTTCTCTTTACGGCAGTTATAACAGTCTCGATTGGGATGATAGAAATAATATTGAGCGAGATAACCCGGTGTATAGTACGCACATTGATGGAGGAACGGACCGGGCAATTCAGGGAGGGGCGCTTGTTGATGCCTCAGTTGTTGTTGACGGCTTTGTAATATATTCAACCACCGAACATGTTGTGTGGCTGAATAATTCATCTCCTACAGTGAGTAATAACACCATTGAAAATAATAATACCTCTGTTGGATTTGGTTCCGGCATCTATGGCAGAAGTTCATTTTCTCAGATTCTCAATAATACCATTACCGGGGGAAAGGCGGATTATAATTACGCGCTGGCAATGACGGTGAACTCATCACCCGTAATTGATGGCAATACTATTTTTGGGGGACATGCCAACACTACTATTGGTATTAAAATTTCCGATTCATCGGCGCTCATTACGAACAATATTGAGATCAATGGCGGTGAAGGAGAAAATACATACGCCTTAGAAATTGATGAAGCAACTCCCGTTGGCGGACTTGCCTTGCATTTTATTACCATGAGAAATAATTTAATTAATGGCGGCACAGCAACAACCAGGTCCTATGGAATTAAAGACGAAACCTCTTCTTTGATAATAGAGAACAACATCATCAAAGGAGGCGTTGCAGATGTTGAACACCGCGCCATTGAGATCACCCTTCGTGCTGATGCGGTAATTCAAATAAACAGCAATAATACTATTAATGGCGGCTCCGGTGGTGATTATTCCATTGGTATTGCTCTCATAAGCATGGGCTCTGTGCCAAATCCTGACGTTGCAATTACGGGAAATGAAATATATGGCGGTGATTGTGTGGAAAGGACAACTGGTATTTCCATATCAAGTACAATGGGGCTAATCGCGAATAATAAAATTACCGGTGGCGTAACGGGATCATCGGGCACGGCCAGGGCCAAAGGTATTTATGTTAGTTTCTCTGACGCGATAATAAAAGAGAATACAATTTACGCGGGGAAAAGTCTGGTAACATCGGGAATTCGGGTAAATAGAGGCGAACCGGACATATCCGGCAATACAATCGATGGTTCCAAAGCAGTCGTATTAGCAACGGGCATTACCATCTTTGGCTCACCAAAGATTTATGAGAATGAAATACTTGGTGGTTCTTCAGATCACCATTCCTATGGTATTGACATCGTTGTTGGAGAACCGCTCATTTATAATAACATCACAATCTCCGGAGGCAGCGGTCTGCACACAACTATTGGAATAGATGTGAGAACCGGCGCTTCATCTGACATATATAAAAATCAAAAAATATATGGCGGTTCCGGAGACCTGTCAATTGGCATTTTAAACCAGTGTGACGGCACTCCTCCTGTTCAAATTTATAACAATTACATTCACGGAGGGGAGGGGGGAAGCCAATCCCAGGGTATTAATAATTACTATAGTGCTGAGTCAACAATTTTTGCGAATGAGATCCATGGCGGCAAGGGTGCTGAATCCATTGGCATGATAAGCTTTTCCGCCATTGGAACTGCACCTGAAATGACATTCTTTAATAATACGGTACATGGCGGCAGCGGAGCCCGTACTACCGGTATATCAACCTGGGGTTTCAAAGTTCTTATGTATAACAATACAATATACGGCGGTGACGGCACGGCCGGAGTCTTCTGTGTTGATAATCATGATACAAGTTCATCAATTATTAATAACATTATATTTTCACCGGAAGAGGGACCATCGAAGTATGGAATCAAAAATGACGCCTCAAGTACACCCGATGTGCTGTATAATGATATCTATGTTGTTGATGACCTGGGAACGCCGTATATTGGTATCGATAAAAATATTTTTGAAAAACCCTATTTCGTAAGCGATACGGACTGGCATTTCTCAGCCATGACGCCGCTTTCAATTAAGGAAGGGGGCATGGAACTGGTGTCTGTTACCGATGATAAGGATGGAATGCCCCGTACTGTTTTATACTCCATGGGGGCTTATGAGGACTGGTAATAGACGTCTATTTAAGATACAAATACCGTCTTTTTATCGGGTTTTGGAGCTTTGATTACCATAAAAGAAAGGTCTTCATCGCTTTCATTATACCAGCAGTGTAAAATATCCTTAGGACTTTCAATGAGAGTATGCTCTTGAACGGTCTCTTTTTCTTCTCCAATTTCAACTACACCGCTGCCTTTTAAGACATAAAAAGCAACATCAACCGGCGTAATGTGCTTTTTTAACGATTGACCGGGTTTTAGGGTGATAATCGTTATCATTGCGTCTTTTGTGTTATAGAGGTTTCTTGCGTCAACATTGTGCGCGTTTTCCATTATCGCTGTCTCTGATAGTTTTTTTGTGATAATCATGTTTTTCTCCTTTTTGGCCGACCGCCGATCTCAGTTTTTAAAATGGATTGAGCTTTGTGTCAACAAGAAAACTTTCTAACCGGAAACAGGGAAAAAATTAAAATAGTGAATTGACAATTTTACTTTGTGTAAGAGTATTAATCAAATGAACGATATGGGGTACCCATGAAATATAGATATGCTGTATTGATTATACTGGTTTCAGGAATGTTTGTTTGCTCTTGCAATTTAGTATACCAATAGAACGAATGGAGCTCGGTTTTATAAAAAAATACCGTTTGACGATACCTGTGAATTCAATATGGAAAAATCATGATGGATGGATTTATGGAGGGGATCTTAGCAACACTAATCCCTGTGGGAGTATTCCCAACACTCAACATAAGCCACCTCAAAAAATTTTAATAACCGGCACCACCGGCAACAATAGGAATTTATTGCCTGAAGCTGGTTACAATGATCTCCGTATAACGCCGCCCGTTCCTATAAAAAAATTTAAACAATTATATCCTCCACTAGCCCGCAAGCATGCTGTTGAAGCGGCTGTTTATATTCACGGCATGAATGTCTCAAAGAACGGGAAAATAACAAAAATAAGATCGATTGATATTGATTGAATTATCAAAATCTATTTCATTAGAAACTGATAAGAAATTAGCGCTTGAGTTTATACAATATACGAAATTGATATTATTAGGAGAGCGTTTAAACCCGGCGCTTTTACATAATAAAAAAGTTTCCGTAACAATTGATTTTCATTTGAAATTTCAATTAAAATTTTAACGCCAACCTGGCGCTCCAGGTGGATTGCCGCTTCTTCCGCTTCGTCTTCTTCTCCACCGGTTCCGGGAACGCGCCAAATACATAGCCTTTTTGTGTTCCCTATGGTCAAGGCAATCTTTTTGTATTTTTCCCCAAACATGAAAAAAACTTGTTTTTTAAACGTATTTATTATATTTGTTAATACATATAAAAAGACATAAGGAGAGCTCTATAATGCAGGATTCAGGATTAAAAAGAGTACTGGGACTTCCGGCCGTATCATTCATCGCTATTGGTTCCATGATCGGTGGCGGTGTTTTTGTTTTTACCGGTATTGTCATGAAAATCATCGGGCCGGCCCTGCCCATTGCTTACGCCTTAGCAGTGATTCCCGTATTTATCAGCATGCTGCCCCTGGCCATGCTGGGATCGGCCATACCCGCCACCGGGGCCAATTACCGCTATCCAAGCAGGATGGTATCTCCGGGTCTTGCTTTTACCGGGATATGGGTATACGCCCTGGCTTCCTTCTTCGGACAGATTCCTCTCTATGCCCAGATATGCACCAAATACGCCGCTGCCGTATTTCCCGGTCTGCCCCCGGTACTCACACCAGTGCTGATCCTGACATTTTTATATATCGTTAATATACTGGGTCTTAAGCTGGCTGCCCAGGTACAGGCGGCCCTGGTTCTTGTGCTCATCTCGGCGCTGATCTATTATGCTTCGAGCGGCATTCCTGCAATCGATAGCGCGAATTTTTCCAACATATTCGAAAAGGGGACAGGGAAACTGGTGCTGGGTGTTGCCCTGCTCAGTTTTACCTATTTTGGTGCCAATGGTATTCTGGAACTTGGCGGCGAAATAATCAATCCCGGCAAGGTTATTCCCCGGGCGTTTTTTATCGCCTTTCCTGTTGTGGCCGTGATTTATGTCGGCATTGCCATTGCCACTGTTGGGCCCGTACATTATAGTATGGCTACGGGGACTGAGGACTCCCTGGTGATGGTGACCGTGAGTAAACTCATATGCAGCAACGCGGGAGTTATGTTTTTTATTTTCGGCGGAGCCATTGTTGCTCTTCTTACCACGCTTAACGCCATATTCATTATGGCTACCAAGTCCATGCTCATTATGGTGCAGGATAATCTCCTGCCCCAATTCTTCGGCAGGGTACATAAAAAATTCGCCACGCCCTGGGTGCTCCTGACAATTATCTGGTTTTTATCGGTACTGGGAGTGATATCGGGCTTTGACCTTAAGACCCTTGCGTCTTATTCCGCGATTGGCGGACTGATTATTTTCTTTCCCCTCCAGCTTGCGAGTTTCAAGCTGCCGAAACTCTATCCTGAAAAATACAAAGAATCCTCTTTTAAATTAAAAGGATTCTGGCTGAAGTTCTGTCCTTCTGTGGGTATCCTCATGGTAGTGTTTTTCTGTGCGATCCTGTTTGCAGACCTTAAAGAACCCCTTAAGATCGGCTGCTTTTTTCTTTTTATCTTATCCGGTATTCTCTTTTATGTGTTTCGAAAAAAATATCTTTTAAAACAAGGGATTAATATCAAAGAAAATATCAAAAATGACCCGGAGTGGAAAGCATAACTCTTTTACCGGATACTTGCGAGCCTTCCCATGAAATTGATATTCGTATAAGAAAAAAAACTTGTTTTTTTTTATTTTTCTATTATACTTCTTCATAGAAATACTAATATTAAACAATTTAATTGAAGGAGGCTGTATTATGAATAAATCATTATCAATTATCTTTATTATTTTCTTATTAGCTCCCTTTGCTTCATGCAAAAAACAAGAAGATAAAAAAAGTGAAACCGGTGAAACGCAAGCAGCGGAAAGTGTCGTAGAGGGCAGTGAAAACCTAATAAGAATTACAAATGGTGAATGGGAACCCTTTCTCTCGGAATATTGCGACGAGTACGGACTGGCTTCACATATTGTTTCCGAAGCTTTTAAACTCGAAAAAATAGATATCAAATGGGGATTTTTCCCATGGAAGCGCTCATATGAAGTTGCGAAAATGGGAGCAAAATGGGATGCCTCTGCTGTCTGGTGGCCCACTCCTGAAGCAAGAAATGATTTTTTGATCAGTGAACCTGTGGTTGGCACGTCATTCGTATTTTTTCATCTTAAAAGCAGCAAATTTCAATGGAAATCGATGAAGGATTTAAAAGGACTTACTATCGGATTTACTCGTGGATACGATTACGGTAAAGAATTTATGGCTGCTTTAAAAAAGAAGCAAATAAAAGTTGAGACTGTTTCATCAGATGAGCAGAGTATAAGAATGCTCCTGGCAGGCCGCATAGACTTATTTCCGAATGATCCCATTGTAGGGTACTCGCAAATAAGAAATTCTCTTTCTCCCGAAAAAGCTAATCTCATTACAAATCATCCAAAAAAGTTTGGGGTAAACACGCTAAACCTGTTCATATCCAAAAAGTGTAAGAATGGTGAATTCTTTTTAAACAAATTTAATTCAGGTTTAAAAAAGTTAAAAAGCAGCGGGAAAATTAAATTGATGTATAAAGATCTCGATGCCGGAAAATATGACAAAAAGAAAAATAAATTTAAAGCTCCGTAAGCGAAAAGGGCTTAAGGACTTTTTACCACCCGCTCACAAGCAACATTTAGTTTCTTAAGAGTGCGGACCCGGCAGGGCCGGGAAAAATACGGAAGAAACTGTGTCGATACCGGGGTCTGTTTCCGAAGATGCTCCGGCAAGGGTCTGGTTCTGAGAGACGTTGCAGTGCAACGCCTTTACTGGCTGGTTTCTGGCCAGGGCTATGGAGATTCCGGGAAGGGGCGCAAAAGTTTTTGGAAATAA
>JAAENB010000967.1 GCA_024224995.1 bacterium
AAAATTCTCTATTGAAGATTCGGGTAAAGGTTCCCGGTATACCAGGCCCCAGGAGCCCTACCCTTTCCGGGAAGGGAAAGTGCTCATGGCGGAAGCGTTCGCGGGTAAGCTGAACATATCCCTGGAAGAATGCGCCTTTTATTCCGACAGCATCAATGATGAACCGCTTCTGTCAAAAGCGGGATTCCCCGTAGTGGTAAATCCCGATCCCTTGCTTGAGAAAAAAGCCCTTGAAAAAAAATGGCCCATTATTAACCTTGCCACTAATCGTAATTAAAAAAAATAATATATTAAACGTTGTAACATTGGGTTCGCCCCCACTGCCCCTTAATTGCCCTTGAATTGCCGGTTTAATAAATCGGTAAAACACAACTAAAAAAATCGCTTTAATTAATTCACCTGGCTAAAATACCGGGCATGGACCCGGTTATTTATATAATAATTATTTAAAGGAGACTTATATGTTAAAAACAAAATTTTTTTACTGTATGGCAAGCATGGTATTGGTAACGGTTGTGGCTTTTTCCGGGTGTGAGGCCGGCCTGCAAAGCAGCGGGGACTCAAATGACTCATCGAATGATTCCGGAAGCGGTTTCAGTTTTTCAGATATGTACAGCAACATCAACCGGCTTCAGGAGCAGGTAGATAGTTTAAAAATAACGACTGAAGAGCAGGAAATAATAATATCGAACCTGGACAGCAGCCAGTCCACAAGTATAACAGCGCTGGGAAACTCAATAGATGCATTAGAAACAAATTTACAAACAACAGATAACAATAAAAATTATTTTTCCGGGAATGTTGGCATTGGAACGAGTAACCCGCTTCAATCGCTGCATTTTGAACAAGAAGATTCTTCTATTTACTTAGGTACCGGCACCGGTGCTGGTGTGAATGCTGTATTCGGAGACGGCAATACAGTATTCGCCGGTGAAGGCAAAGTTTCGATTATTGCGGACTGTAATCAAAATGGTACCCCCGGAGAATCAATTTTATTTGGCGGAGGATTTACCGGGAGCTCATACAGCAAAGGAACTGCTACGAGCACATTGTGGCCGAATGGTGTTCCTTTAGTTGAATGGATGAGACTCATTCGAGGGACTCTTACCGTATCGGGTGCGGTTAATGCAGTCTCCTTTGCCCAGACTTCGGACATCCGTTATAAAAAAGATATCACCCCGCTAACAGGCTCACTGGATAAGATTCTTTCTCTTCGTGGAGTTACTTATAATTGGAAAACAAAGCAATTCAAAGAAAAGAACTTCAGCAAAAAAAGACAGATCGGTTTTATCGCGCAGGATGTGGAAAAGATCGTCCCGGAACTGGTTCAGACCGACGAAAAAGGGTACAAGTCCGTATCGTACAGTCAATTTTCAGTGCTGCTGGTGGAAGCGGTTAAAGAATTAAAAGAAGAGAACTCACGTCTGAAACAGCAGGTTGCTTCGCTTAAATCCATGAATAACAGAGTTGTTGCCCTGGAAAAAAGACTCAAGAACGACTCAAGTAGAACTGCTTTTAATTACCGCTAATCAATTTTGAAGGGAAGGCAAGGGACGCGGCGCTAGCTGCGCCTGTTCCACTTGCTTCATCAAAAATAATTAAAAAAATGCTTGCAAAGAATAATGAATGAAGTATTCTTTTTTTAATTGCTAATAATTAAAAAATTTAAAAAGAGAGCAGCTATTCAGAATAACAAAAATGAATATCAATCGAATAATTTTTCTTGTTTTTATCCTGCTGGTTTCATTCCCGGTCTTTGGAGCGGAAGATCTTCCTGAAGAGAAAACAGAACCAAAGGGTTTTGTGGACAATACAGGCGCGCCCTTCAGGACCAATGAATACCGGTATGAAAACTGCAACATTTTCATCCGGGCCTTTGCGAGTTTAGCCTCAACATTCGTGGGTGTAGGCGGTTGGGAACAGGAGGACTGGATCATTGCGGGTTCCGTTACTGCCGCGACAAGCTCGCTTATGCTCCCTTTTAATCCTTCTGTTGATGTTCGGCTGGACCAATATGTTAAGAACAACAAAAACCATGATTACGATATTCTCTTTCCCAATATAACCAGCGGCCAGTGGGGCTATATTATTGGCGGAATGGCTGCCATTGGTTACGGATCGGGGTATCTCTTTGGAAATAATACTATATTGGAATATATTTCACTTACCATGGAAGCTATTGGTATAACACAGGTATATCATATAAGCTTTAAGCTGCTCATGGGAAGAGAAGGCCCTCCCAATGGTGAGGGCCAGGGGGTGATTCGCGGCCCGAAGTATGGAGTTCAATACTTTCCTTACGGCACTCCTTCGGGACATATTGCTACGCTCTATGCCATAACAACTGTTACGGCGGAATATTTCGATTCTCTTGCTCTGCGAATAATAAGCCACGCGGTTAATCTTTATTATACGGCGAACCTGGTTTATAATAACGAACACTTTATATCTGATATGATCTGGGGAGCTCCCATTGGTTATTTCGTGGGGATGTGGGTTGTAAAACACCGGTCTTCCAATTTTACCTATATTTCAGAAGGGGAAAACGCTGAAGATCCCGACGAAGCGAAAGAGGCTAAAGTTGTTGTTTATCCCGGTGTTGATTATAATACGGGCAACATCACCCTGAATGCTGCTCTGCGGTTTTAGGCGGCCCGCTATACTCCGCCACAAGAACTGTAAAGTCATCACTAAAACTGGTACTGCCGGTAAATTTAATTACATTGTCGAATATATTCCTGCATAAGAGAGGAGGAGAAGCGGTCAGGTCGATATTAGTTTTAATCCACGCGATAAATTTTTGATCATCATCGGCGCCCAGCATAGTCCGCTCACGGTTTTCTGCTTCCGTTATTCCATCGGTATAGAGAACAAATTTATCTCCCTTTTCCAGGGTTATAGTCTTCTCTTCAAAGTTGGTTTCAAAAAGCCTGTTAAGCACCCGGCCTTTTGCCAGAACCAGTTCTATGCCTCCTTTTTCGCGCACAACAACAATGGGCGGATGACCGGCCCGTGCCAGGGTAAACCGGCCGGTGTTTATATCAAGACAGCAGACGCAGGCTGTGATATAATTATCCCCGATATTTTTAACCAGGGGAGTCCGGATCTCTTCAAGCACCTTTAAAGGATTATCGATATATTTATTCCACACGAAATCAAGGGACATTTTTACCATGGAGGCGGTAATTGCGGCATGAATTCCATGACCGGAAACATCACAAATAAAGAGCCCCAGGAGCCCCTTTTCTTTGTTATAATTAATATCGATATAATCTCCGCCAATTCCCATCATGGGTTTATACATAAAATCAAGAGAAATGCCCGGTATTTTTGGAACCCTTTCGGGAAGCAGGCCGGACTGAATCTTCCGGGCCATTTCTATTTCCCTTTCCATGGCCGCGCTATGCTTCTCTCTCGCTACGAGCCGCGAATTTTCTATTGAGATTGCCGCTTGTGACGATAGGACTTTTAACATCCGTATCCGGTCATTGGAAAAGGCTCCTGTTGTTAGATTGTTTTCCAGGTACAGGATCCCGGAGAGCTTTCCCTGGTTTATTACGGGTCCGCATAGAATGGACCGCGCTCTTTTTTCCATAATATAGGGATCTGCGGCAAAGATCCCTTCATTTGCCGCGTCATTAAGAATAACACTTTCCTTTGTTCTTTCTACATAATATATAATGGAAGCCGCAATGTCGGGATAATCTTTTACCGGGATAGATTGCAGCACCCGTATATCTTCGGTATCGATCCTGCCCTCCGCTTCTATGACAAGATCATCTCCGGACTCAAGTATAAGATAGCCCTTTTCCGCTCCGGCGTTTTCCATTACGATGCGCATCATGCTAAAAAGAAGCCGGCCAAGATCTATCTCTCCGGAGATGGCCTGGGACGCTTTCATTACCGCGGACATATCAAGAACATTTGAAGTCCGTTCCGCTGAAGTTGAAGAATACGTAAAAAAAGACATATCCCGTAATTGATCTTCTCTCATGCCGGGCAGAATTAACTGGGAATAGGCTTTATCCAGCTGTTCTGCCAAAACCGGGGAGCCCCATCGTTCGTAACAGTAGCGCGCGTCCTGTAAATAGACCCGCGCTGTTTTCATGCGGCCTCTTTTATAATAGAAGCTCCCGGCCAGTTCATTCGCCAGCCCTTCTTCATAGAGAAAACCCTGCTCTCCCGCAAGATCGGCCGCGCGGTCGTAATAGTCCGCGGCCCTGTTATAGCGCTTCAGTACCCGGCTTAGTTCCGCCTTTACAAGATAATATTTATGAAGATAATTCATGGGTCCGTGATGAGCCCATTTCCGGAGTTTTTTTAAGCTTCTCTTTACCCTTTTCAGGATCTTTTTTTGTTCCCGTTTTGAAGAATCATCAAAAACCGCAAGCCGGGTGAGGGAATCGTAAAGAACAAAATAGGGGTCTGCCGCAGTTCCCAGTCCCATATGCAAATATTTTTCCAGTATTTCGGATGCTTCAATAGCCCTGGCATAGTTTTTAAAATAATAATTTAATCCCAGCTTACAGGCCGCGTTATAAAGCGGTATTCCGCGTTCATTCTCTTTTAGAATAAGAGGCAGCATTTTTTCTTCGTCATAAGCGGTTCCAATGAGCAGTGTAGGATCATCGGCATCACCCATGAAGTTTAAAGCCGATTGCCACCACATCCGGTGAATATGCACGGCTGTTTCCTGGTTTAGCTGTCGAACCAACCTGGTATATACTGCCATTTCCTGTTCAATTTCGTTTATATTACAGCCGGAGTAAAAGGCATGGACGCAATAAAAGGAGGAGCAATACGTCGCGAATTCCAGGTTCCCGGTTTCAACTCCGGCACGGTATCCTTCAAGCAAGGGATCAAGTGTTTCTTTGACGGGCTTCTTCCAGTGATAGATAAAGCCGTAAACCGCAAAATAAACCTGGGCTTTATACTCTTCGGCATTATTTTTTTCCAGCAGGGCTAACGCGAGATTGCCGAATTTATAGCCTCTTTCTATTTGGCCCAGATGCCCGCAGAGAATGAGCCCGTATGCCGCGTACGAGGCTATTGATTCAGGCGCGTTTCCATACTTCACCGAGAGCCTGATCCTTTTAAATACAAACAGGGGAAAAAGAAGCGGTGCTGCCATAAAAAGAGAGGTTGATGTTTTCGCCATTATCCGCAGCACTGCCCGTTTATACGGATCTTCCATCGCGGGAAGGTTTGCCAGGTCGGCAATTCGTTTTCCCGCGAGAAACAGTCTTGTTTTCACATAGCCCCGCACGATATCCATCCTGGTTGGCTCTTCCGGGAAACGAATGCCCAGTAGTTTCAATACCAGCAGGGCTATTTTCACCGCTTCTCCGGCTCTGTTTTGAGCGCTATAAGACTGGATCTTCACTTCATAGAGTTTTACCGTATCCAGGATCTCATCGGTATGAGCCAGGGCTACGTTTACCCAGAAATCCATCTGTTCAAAGTCACTGCTGAGATAGGCGGCAAGGGCTCCTTCCACATGCAGGTTAAAGGCAAGGTTATATTCCTCCTGCCAGCAGTCTTTCGCCAGCAGGGCTATTCCCTTTTCCAGGTACTTAAACGATGGTATATACGCGGCCGACTCCCTGGCTTTTTTCCCGGCCATCAGGTTTAACGCTGCCAGTTCATACTTATCTTTATTATCCCTTAGTAGTTCCTGTCCCGAATTTAACTGGTTTACGATATAAAATATCTTCTCTTCCAATTCTTCAGGCGGGGTTTGCTCCCGTACTATAGTTCCTATTTTGAGGTGGAGTTCCTTTTTTTCTTCTTCCGGTATAAAGGAGTATACCGCTTCCCGGATTCTGTCGTGGCTAAAAATATATATATCATCACAGGTCTCTACCAGCCCCTCTTCAAGCGCTTCGGTTATATCGGTGAGAGCCGACTCTACGGGTTTGTTCATTATGAGGGACGCGGTTTCAAGATCAAACCGGTTGCCGATGCAGGCGCATATTGTTAGAATGTTCCTGGTCTGTTCCCGTAAATCGGAGACCTTGTGGGCCATGAGCAGTACTACATTTCCCGTTACTTCCAGATCATTTATCTTTTCTATATCCCATTTCCACTTGCCTCTTCCCGCGGCGTCCCTGACCTGGCTCCGGATCGTGTCAAATTGCAGCAGCTTATCTTTATACAGTTTTTTTATAAACTGTTTTACGAAAAAAGGATTCCCGTTTGTTTTGTTGTGTACCACCCCCGCGAGGGGTTCTGTTTTTTCTTTTCCGCATCGCAGCAGATCTACTACCAGGTCATTCACTACTTCCACATCAAGAGGAGTCAGGGCGATATGATTTATGAAAACTCCTTTTGCTTCCAGTTCTTCCGAGCCCCATATCTCTGAAATTCGCGCCGGTAGTTCATTATCACGGTATGCCGCGATATATAAAAAGTACCGGGTTCCGGGATCGCAAATGATCTTTTTTATCAGCCTGATACTGGAGGCATCGGCCCATTGGATATCGTCCAGGAAGAGGACCAGGGGATGTTCTTTTTTCGCGAAGACCTGCATGAATTTTGTGCATACATGGTGAAACCTGTTTTGCGCCTCTTCCGGCGTTAGCTGCGGCACATGGGGCTGCTTGCCGATTATGAGTTCTATATCGGGGATTACATCGGTTATGACCTTGCCGCTTGCGCCCAGGGCTTCCAGCAATTCCCTTTTCCATATATCAATTCTTTCTTTACTTTCCGATAAGATCTGCCGCGTGAGTTTATGAAATGCCTGTATTATTGAACTATAGGGTATGTTGCTTTCTATGCTGTCGTACTTTCCGGAGATGAAATATCCTCGTGCCGCTACAATGGATTTATTTATTTCATTTACCAGGGCCGACTTGCCAATCCCGGGACTACCTGATATCAGCATTGCCTCTTTGCTCCCCTTTTTTGCCCGTTCAAAGGCTGCCATTAACAGTTCTATTTCCCTGCTCCTGCCGTAGAGCTTTAGCGGCATATTGAACTTTATAAAGATATCATCCCTGGCCAGTTCAAAGCTTTCTATGTAGCCCTTGCTTTCCAGGTGGTCCTTGCATTTTTTTAGATCCGCCATTAATCCATAGGCGCTCTGGTAGCGGTCTTCCGCTGTCTTTGAAAGGAGCTTCATTACTATCGATGAAATTACTCCGGGGATGGCGCGGTTTAGCTTCGCGGGCAGCTCCGGTTTCATGGCAATGTGAAAATGGATTATTTCCAGGGGATCTTTTGACACAAAGGGTACTTTTCCCGTGAGCATTTCGTAGAATACTATTCCCAGTGAATAGAGGTCCGTGCGGTAATCTACGGCGCGGTTCATTCTGCCGGTCTGCTCGGGCGAGATATAAGAGAGTGTCCCTTCTATTACTTCGGGATTATATATTTCTTCGTTCTCATGGGTGATGAGTGTTGAGATCCCAAAGTCGGTAATTTTTACTTTCCGGTCCTCAAGGTTTACGAGGATATTTTGCGGTTTGATATCCTTGTGTATGATGTTCTCATTGTGCAGACTGCCCAGTGTTTCTGCCAGGTCGAGCGCTATTCCCAGGAAAGCCATGGTGGTTATTGTTTCAATTTGGAGCGCTTTTTGCAGTGTGATCCCCTCGAAATCTTCGAGGATAAGGGCTATTTGATTTTTATTGGTTACTATATCATGGGTCTTTATGACCCCTTCAAAATCGATATTTTTTATCAACTCATATTCTTTCTTAAACCGGGCGATTTCTCCGGGTGATGGATGCTCGGTCTTCAGGACTTTTATGATGACTTTTTTGCTGTCATCCTCCCGCACTCCTCTATAGATAATTGAATTCCTGGTTTCATCGACCTTTTCAAAGATCTTGTAGTCCAAAATCATTTCCATTCATTCAACCTCAAAAAAACTCCCTTTTAGAGTATTATTATCATCTCATATTTGCCGTCTACTCTTTTTGAACAATTGCTCATTATTCTATCAGTACAAATTCCTGTCAATCTAAATTTAAACCGCCTGGTTCGGTTTTTTTTTTGAATTTCGTATAATTAATAAAAGCGCGTATATCGTCCTGAACTGACTATATCTCCGGTACTCACGGCAAAGTCCATTGGATGTGTCGGTATTTCAAAGTACTTCGTTCCCGGTTTTGGGCATTGTTTGTGTTGTTTTTATTATCGGTTGGCTGGGGTATTTCCGAAAGATTTTATCCCCCGTTTCTGCGAGGAGAGACGTGGCGTGCAGCGTCTTTACGGGTTGGTTTGCTTCTCAAGAAAACGATCCTTGAAAAATGATTCTGTATTGAATGGGCCACCCGGGGTTGAAACCCCGGGCTACGTTACGTCACCCCATCCGGGGTGGTTTTGTGTTGGGTCCGTGGGTTCTACGAGGAGAGACGTGGCGTGTAGGGTGAGGCATGCCTTTCAAGAAAACGATCCTTGAAAAATGATCCTGTATTAAATGGGCCACCCGGGGTTGAAACCCCGGGCTACGTTACGTCACCCCATCCGGGGTGGTTTTGTGTTGGGTCCGTGGGTTCTACGAGGAGAGACGTGGCGT
>JAAENB010000968.1 GCA_024224995.1 bacterium
ATGGAAATGGCCGCGATAATAATAAGGGAGCCGCCCGCTAGCATATTCCAGGTTATTGTTTCATCAAAAAAGAGTACCGCGAAGAAGAGGGCGCTTATTACTTCAAAATAGGTCAATAGTGACGCTGTTGAAGCCTTGATCTTTCGCAGAGCCGAGAAGAAGAGGCTAAACCCGGCAATGCCGATGAGGAAAGCATAGGTCGATCCTATGGCAAGCCGGCTTAATTCCGGAAAAGGATTCATGAAAAAGAACGGGAAATAGAGAAGGGCGCCCACCAGGTTCTGGTAAAAGATTGTTTCCCCGCGGGAAAAGTTCAGGGATTCCTTTTTGAATATTATCACTGTTAAAGAATAAATTATGGCAGAAAGCATGATAGCGGCCATGCCAATGAATTCCCGGTCTTTAAATGAAAGAACTTTGTTGCTGTAAATGAGTATTATTCCGGCAAATGCCGTAAAGATCAGTAAAAACTTATATATCCTGAATTTTTCTTTTAGAAAGATCACACTAAAAATAGCGGCAAAGATTGGCCAGGTGTAGAGCAGAATTACGGCGTTCCCTATTGAAGCGTAGGTGTATCCCGTAAAATATAAAAAGAGCCGCACGGCGTTGAGCAGCGACGCCAGCAGCATAAGGCGGATATTCTGTGTTGTTAAACGGTGACGGGTCAGTAGAAAATAATAGCCCATGAGCAGCGTTGGTACTGCCAGGCGCAGAAAGGTTATTGAGGTTATGGGCAGACCCAGGTATTTGACAAACGCGCCTGATGACCCGAATATCGCTGCCGCGATTATAACTTTAAAATGAGGGTTGATTTTCATGATGATATATATAGACAGGGAGGATTAACCCGCGTCAAGTATTTCTTGACAGGGGAACAAGACGAACGTATTATTATACTATAAAGGGTGCTTTGCCCCTTTAACGGAGGAACCATGAAAGAGCGATTGCAGACTCATTTATTTGATTTACCGGTCCAGGAGCTGCGAAGAGGCTACCGGAGTGATATATATTTTTGGCGGGAAAAAGTCGCTCTTGAAACGCATAATCTTCATCCTGCCGTAACCATGCAGGTTTTCCAAAAAAAAGATTCTCTTTTGTGCGGTATTGATGAGGCAATTGGTGTTTTGAAAGTGGCAAGCGGCCGGTATAAAGATTATAAAAAAGTATATGAGCTTTTCGACCGTTATATCGATCTGAAGCGCGATGCCCGGTCCTGTTTCCTGGAAAATAAGGATTCTTATTTAAAAATTTTGCATGAAAAGATTGATGTATCCAAGGAGCTGGATGAATTATGGGAGGATGGTTTTAAGGAGCTTTCGATTGATGCCCTGTATGACGGCGATCCCGTATCTCCCTGGGAAACAGTGATGCATATTAAAGGAGATGTGAGCCTGTTCGCGCACCTGGAAACCATCTACCTGGGTATTCTTGCCCGAAGGACCAGGATCGCCAGCAATGTACGCAGGGTTGTAAAGGCGGCAAACGGCAAGGTGGTTCTCTATTTCCCGGCCCGCTTCGATCACTGGGGCGTTCAGGGCGGAGACGGATACGCGGCCTATATTGGCGGTGCCAGCGGTGTTTCAACCGATGCCCAGGCCGAATGGTGGGGAGCCAAAGGCGCGGGAACCGTTCCCCACGCGCTTATTGCCGCTGTTGGCGGAAATACCGTAGAAGCTGTAAAGATATTCGGCAATACCTTTCCCGATGTAAACCTGGTTGCCCTGGTCGATTTCGATAATGACTGCGTTACTACCGCTCTTGATTGCGCCAGGGAAATGGGCGACAAACTCTGGGGCGTACGGCTCGACACGTCCGAAAATATGGTAGACAAATCGATTGTACCAACAATGGGTACTTTTAAACCCACGGGAGTGACTCCGGAGCTGGTTGAAATGACCCGTACTGCCCTGGACCGCGAAGGGTTTAACAATATCAAGATCATCGTTTCGGGCGGATTCAGTCCGGAAAAGATAACACAGTTCGAGGAACAAAAAGTCCCGGTAGACGCCTATGGCGTTGGCAGCTATCTCCTGGGCGGCTCATATGATTATACCGCTGATGTGGTACTGCTCGAAGGAAAACCCTGCGCCAAAGCCGGGAGGGAGTTTAAGGCGAATTCCAGGCTTGAGAAAGTCTAAAGTTTGAAGTTTGAAGTTTAAAATAAAAAATACGGAGGTTTTTATGAAAAGAGCTCTTTTACTCGTAGACATACAGAATGATTTTTGTCCGGGCGGGAACCTGGCAGTGAAGGGGGGAGACCAGGTGGTTGAGCCTTCCAATGAGTTGATTGCTTTGTTTGAGAAGGAAGGCGATCCTGTTTTTTTTACCCGGGACTGGCATCCTTTTGATCATTCTTCTTTTACGGAGAATGGCGGGATCTGGCCTTCTCATTGTGTGGCAAACAGTCCGGGAGCGGAGTTCCACGCAAATCTTCATATTCCTGTTAGCGCGAAGATTATTTCCAAAGCTGCCGATAGAAATGTTGAAGCCTATTCCGGGTTTGAAGGGACCGGTCTTACGGACCAGCTCAAGAGCCTTGGAGTGGAGGAACTGGTTGTTACGGGCCTTGCTGCTGACTACTGTGTCAAGAACACGGTCCTGGACGGTTTAAACGCGGGCTTCTCGGTCCTTGTTGTTGAGGAAGGCATCCGTGCGGTTAACGTAGAGCCCCATGACGGGGCTAAGGCTATTGCAGAGATGGAAGAAAAGGGAGCCCGGATTGTTAAATTGAACGAGATTATTTAAGGCGGTATAACCGGGCGGAATAAGATTTGATTAGTCTGATAACTGTGGGGTCACGGGTTTCTTCTATATAAATGGGGTATTGCACATTCTCCGCGTAAATATGGGAGTCCCGGTTAAAATAGCTCCTGGTGGAAAAGGAGAGGGTCCGCCAGTCTATGGCAAGTTTCGACCGGCTCATACGGGAATTGGCCGGAAGAGTTATTAAATAAGCAGTCCCTTCTTTTGAAACAGGGACCAGTTTTTTTTTCGCGGCCGCAAGAAAGTCATGGAGCCCGGGATAGCGGAAGGTACTTGTTTCATGTTTGTCCCCTTTTTCCAGGATCTCTTCCACCAGTAAATTAAAATCATCCTGACGGATCTGTTTTCCTTTAATGTGGCGGTGCGGGGCAGCAGGACCGCGAATATAGGCGGAAACGAATATGGGGCTTGCTTTTGTGTTGTCCCTGTCGGTATAGAGGGTAAGATGCTTCCATTTTTTAGAAATAAGAACCTGGGTAACTTTCCCCGAAGACCTGAGAAGCCAGTAGTTCCCATAGGGAAGATTGTTTTTTATAACGGAGTAATTAAAGAGCGGCCGTTCCAGGTAGGTTGGACCTCGATACTTGCGCCCGTCAGCTGCAACTATCAGGCTGATAAAAAATAAAAAAAGAACTAATTTTTTATAACTCTTCATTCTCCTCTTTTCTTAAAACCTCGAACCTCGAACTTCGAACTTTTTTATTCCCGGATCACCGAAAGAACCCGGTCCACATCCCCCAGGTCGTCGAAGTAGTAATCGGGATTATGGGGAAGCAGGATATCTTTGTCTACCCAGCCCGTGCCAACGGCAATGGAGACCGCGCCGGAGTTGTTGGCACAGTTTATATCATGGATGGTATCGCCGATTATGAACATCCGGGAAAAGTCGATATCAACATTGTATAGCTCTTTTATTTTTTCCCTGCCGATCCCGGGCATGTCATTCCTGTTTGCCGCGTCGTCGCCAAAGACGCCGAATTCAAAGTATTTGTTTAAATCGAACCTGCTTAGTTTTATCCTGGCGCTTTCATGAAAATTGCCCGTAAGCAGACCCAGGATAATGGAACTGTCTTTGAAAAGCCTGGCGCTAATTTCTTCAATACCGGGCATTAGTGTCGCTTCGTTTTTAAAAATAGTCTCGCGCAGGTATTCAAAATATTTGATTTTAAGATCATCTATTTTGTCGTGAATGGCGGTCTTGTCGAAACCCATACTGAGAAGGGATTCATAAAGAATAAGAGGGTCGGTTTTTCCCTGAAAATCGACCTTTTCCATATGCCCAACAGTGCCGAATACATCTTCCGTTGCCCGGATGAGAGATGTTCTTCCTGCCTTGTTGCTGTTTAGTATGGTCCCGTCTATGTCGAAAAGTACTGCTTTAATTGTTTTCCCGCTCCCGCTCCAGGTCCTGCTCCTCGTAAAAGTTCCGCTTCAGGTAGCGTTCTTTTGCTTCTTTTGAAAAAGGATCAAATAGCATGGCAATTCCCATGGATGGGAAAAATGCTGTTATATAGAGTAATATGCCCTGTCCTGTGGTAAAGGGCCTTTCCGGAACTTCTATTATAAGTATTATGGCTATTGATGCAATGGCACTGATTAACAAGCCGAGAATTGGGGTTCTTTTAAGCATTATGTAATTCCTTTAGTTTAAATGTCTGCTGCACACACTTATTGAGATGATTCAAAATTAATCAATAAAAACTCAATAAAAACTTTAAAAAAGTTGACTTTAATACCGTCGCTTAATACATTTGTATTAAGCGACGGTATTAAAGATGACCTCAGAGCTCTTTATAAGAGCTCTGAGGTGCCGACGGAAACCACAAAATTTAACGGAGGAAAATTACATTGAGTGAGTTGTTTGAACCTGGTTCTACTAAAGAGAAGTTATTTATCGCGGGAGTGAAGGTTTTTGCCCAAAAGGGCTATAAAGAGGCTACAGTGCGGGATATTTGTAAGCTTGCGGATTCGTCAAATATCAACAGTATTAATTATTATTTCGGCAGTAAGGAAAAACTCTACAAAATGATTTTAGAGCTTATGTTTGCCGATATGGATCAACGCATTGAAGAGGAAAAACCAGTTGTGAGTCCTATGGATGATTTGCGTATGCATATTCGTATTGCCTGTGAATTGATGTTTTCCGGTCATGAGATGAGCAGCGATTTTTACGCTATTTATGTTTCCGAGCTAAGTCATCCTTCGCCCTATTTTGGTGAACTGGTTGATAAATATACGGGTCCGCAAATGAAAGCCTTTATGGAAGTTATCAGGCAGATTCTTGGTCCTCATGCGACCGAAGACCAGGTCCGGGACAGCGGACTCAGTGTTGGCGGCCAAATAACCTATTATACTTTTGTATGGCCCATCCTGTCCCGTGTTTTTCCCGGGCATCCCGGTATGCCGGCCTACCGGGAGCAAATTATCGATCATATTACCCGGTTTACTATCGGCGGATTGGAGGCCGTTAAGAAACATATTGAGGAGGGGGGAAGGTGATCGGTGGCCCCGGAGGGCCGGGTAATCGGTAATCGGTAATCGGTTAAGAAAGGGCTCGGGGGTCAGGGGTCAGTAAAAGAAAGAGGATAAATGACCCGCCCCGGCGGGGAAAAAATACAAAAGAAACTGTGGGTATACCGGAAAAAGGATATTCTCATAGCGTGGGGCTTCGAGCCCCACGTTATGAAGAAGAAGGCCGTTTACACGAAGCCCTGACCCCCGGTTTCTTAAGAGGAGGTTGCAATGAGTAATAATTCTTCAGTATCGGGACGTCAGGTCTATATGGATAATATCCGTTTGTTTATGGTTATTATCGTAATAGTTTTGCATGCTGCTGCTGCGTATTCAAATCTTCTCCCCTGGTGGGGAGTTCAGGAGCCGGTAAAAAGCCGGGCTTTTGACATGCTGGTTTTATTTGCCGACGGGTTTCAACTGCCCGTGCTTTATTTTCTCGCGGGCTTTTTTGCCTTCCGGTCTCTTCGGAACAGCGGTCACGGCGGTTTTATGAAATCCAGGTTCAAGCGACTGGGATTGCCCTTCCTGGTTGTTGGCCTGTTTTTTGTTCCTTTTATATCATATATTTCGCATGTGAGAGCTTTTCCCGAGCCCCTGAGTTTTATTGATTTCTGGCTGGCTCAAATGAAGACGCTCTTTATTTTTGAGTTTGTTCACTATAAGGATATGGCAACAGGGATGAAACACGCTCTTGATTATTCTCCCTGGCATCTCTGGTTTATATCGTTATTGATGCTTTTTTATGGGATTTTCGCGGGAGTTGATTATCTTAAAAAGAAAATTTTTGGACAAAAAGCGGTTCAAGAAGCTGCTCCTGTTAAAGAACAGAGCGGCCGGTCCATGATCCTGGTTCTGTTGGGAAGTGGTTTTGTTATCGCTCCTGGCATTGCCGGTGCAAGCCTGTTATTTTTTGACTGGTCATGGGCGACCTTTAGCGGGTTCTTCATGTTTCAGCCTACCAGAGTTCCTTTGTACGCCGGGCTTTTTGCTCTTGGAATTTATGGCGGTTCCCGGGAGTGGTTTGTAAAACAGAAGCTGCCAGGGAAACCCTGGGTCTGGGGTCTCTTTAGCGCAATGTTTTCTGTTCTGCTCATTATGTGCATGGGGGCCATGTTTGAGACTATTACCCCGGGAGGTTCTTTGAAGCCGGTTCCTTTTGGAATGGCGGTTTTTCACGGTTTTGCCCGGTCTTTTCTCTGTATTGCCTGTATTGGTTTTTCAGTTACCCTGGCGGAAAAATATTTGAACCGCCCTTCACGGATAGTTGATAGTCTTTCCGGGGTTTCTTATGAGATATACCTGCTTCATTTGCCCATTGTGGTTATGATGCAGTATCTTGTTGCCGGCCTGCCGGTGCCAATGGGGATTAAATTTGCAATAGTACTCATTGCATCTCTCCTGTTATGCTGGTCTTTTGGCAAGCAGCTCTTTAAGCCCCGTCCCCGCTGGGCCGCGGCTGTGGCGATTGCTGTTTTCGTGGCTGCGGCGTTTGTTTTGAAATGATGCTGTACGGGCACGGCGAGCCGTGCCCGTACAGCAATCAGTTGACAAAATTAAATTATGTTTTATAAAGGGGGTATAAAAATATAGGTGAGGAGAACTGTATGAAAAAACATATTGTAGCTGTTATGGGAAGTTACCGGAAAGACGGGATAACACACCAGGCAGTGAAGAGTATGCTTGAAGAATTGGAAACGGGAGGAGCTTCTATTGATGTGATTGATCTTCTTGATAAAGATATTAATTTTTGCAATAATTGCAGGTTATGTATGCAGAATGAACCGGAACAGTCAAGAGGGGATTGCGTCCATTCCGACGATATGAATGATATCCTGGATTCTATTGACCGGGCCGACGGGATTATTCTCGCTTCTCCCATTAATATGTTTTCCATTACGGCTCTCATGAAGCGCTTTATGGAACGCCTTGCTGTTTACGGATACTGGCCCTGGGGCGCGGTAAGTCCATCGCAGAGGAAACAGGACAAACAGAGAACCACCGTTATTCTCACCACAAGCGGCTCCCCCAAATTCGTTGTTAAGCTCTTTGGCGGAAAATGGACCAAAGCCTTAAAAACGCTGGCAAAGTTTACTCTTGAATCTAAAACCATAAAACGGGTACACATCGACGGTGTGGCTAAAATACAGGATCAGGCGTTGAGCCCGAAGCAGGTGGAGAAAGTGAAGAAAGCCGCCCGGGTGTTTGGGGGAGAGTGACCGGTGGCCCTGTGGGCCGGGTGATCGGTGATCGGTGATCGGTAAAGAATAGCATCTGCGAAGCCGGGAAAAATAGGTCAGAAACTGTGTCGATACCGGGGTCAATTTTACGAAGATGCTCCGGGCAAGGGTTTGGTTCTGAGGAGGGATGCGACTCCTGCGAGGGGATCGGTACGTGTAGGGGCACGGCGCGCCGTGCCCCTACACGGTGTTTATTTGGGGTTTAACCCCTCCGTGGTGTTGACCCGGGA
>JAAENB010000969.1 GCA_024224995.1 bacterium
CATATTCGTCCTCCCTTTTATTAATTTGAAATATTTTTTAGGTCCTTATATATAGGACGAATGGGGAAGCCTTTTGATGAAATTTTTTTTGACTTTTTTTGCTTAAAATTAAATTTTTTTCAAAAAAAGCCGTTTTTTGCGGGGTTGGGACCTCAGAGCTCTTTATAAGAGCTTTCTCCTCCGAAGAAAAGACCTCAGAGCTCTTTTAAAGAGCTCTGAGGTCCCACCAAAAAAACCCCGGGAATTTGGTTGACACAAAAATTAAACTGATTTAATCGGTTAAAAATGGATTACCAGGAACGGATCGACCAATATAATTCCCGCAAAAGAAAACCAAGGGCACACCGGTGCGCGCTCCTGATCATTGATATGCAGGAATACTTTAATTCCATAGCATCCCCTATACTGGAAAATACCCTGTCTATTATCAACGCCTGCCGCGCTGAAGGGATAAAGATCTTTTATACCAGGCATGGCCATAGAAACGTTTCATACGATGGCGGAATGCTGGGCCAGTGGTGGGGGGATCTCATCCCTTTTGGCTCAAATTATTGGCAAATAATCGATACTATTGCCCCCCAAAAAGATGACACCATTATTGATAAAAACCGCTACAGCGCCTTCTATAATACCAAACTCGATGAAACCCTGCGCTCCCACAAGGTGGAAGAACTCATTATTACCGGGGTTTTAACCAACTGCTGCTGCGAAACTACAGCCAGAGACGCCTTTGTACGCGATTACCGGGTCTTCTTTACAGCCGATGCCACAGCAACTGTTAATGACGATCTTCATACCGCGTCACTCATGAACCTTGCCTACGGATTTGCCCATATTATCACCACTGATGAAATCTGCCATTTCCTGAAGTAAACGGTTTTCATGAAGACGCCACACAGGTTAGCAAAGTCGAAGAGCTTATTATTGATTCTTCTGTTGAGGATTAGCTCCACCTGGCCTTTAAAATCCTGCCGGACCTTTTTATCTCATGATAAAGATTTCCGGCGGTTGATACATTTTCGGCCGAAACCTTAAAACCACTCTGTTTCAGGACTTTAACAATCCAGGTATTGCAGGTATTATCAATATCATAAAGGTATTGGGATTTGAAAAACAACACCGTTTCAGAGTTCTTCTTTATCTTCTTTGAGGTAATAACAGGATTGTTATTTTTATCTTTCTCAAATGACGTGTCAATAAATTGGCAGAGTCTTTGAAATCCCTTAGCATCCGGGTTGAATTCAATAATATAATTACTCAACCGGTATGCATGCCGTACTGTACAATATAGACCGTATGAGGATGCTGTTGAGAATCTTTCTCTCCGGAATCCCGCAGAATAGTGCCGGAACAATTAACGATACGGTATAACGATTGTATACCAGCCGTAGCAAGAAACTCTATTAAACCGGAAAGAAATATTTTCACCCATCGTATTTTCATATTTCTTATTTCATCAAAAAAGGATCTCTTCGTCAAGTTCAAAAATCCTTGACTTCCCGGAGCTTCTCTTTTACGACGAAACCGTGACACTGAAAGAAAATACTCAAAACCGGATACCGCTCCGGGTAATAGCCCGGTATATGCTTTTTCAAATACCGGAACTTACTATTATTATTATCGTCTTATATATTCTGCACCAGTCCCTGGAGTTCCCCGCCTGGTATGGATATATCGCGGTAAGTATATCCATAGTAAAGGATGCTATTCTGTTCCCCTTTGTGTGGAAGTCCTATGACTCAAGAGGCAATGACCCGGGCGAGGCTATGATCGGAAAAACAGGTATAACGCGGGAACAGCTCAGCCCCGAGAGTCCCCGGGGCTATATTCATGTAGATAATGTTCTCTGGAAAGCGGAGCTGGCAGAAAACCACGCTGCTGTTGAAAAAGGAGAACCGGTCTCAATTGCAGCCATAAAAGGTCTTACGGTAACAGTGATCCCCAAAAATTAAGTTTGTTCAATCGTTTGTTCAATTATTTTTTTAAGTCAAATCTTTCAATATGCTCCATTAATTGCCCGGCATTACTATCCAGTTTTTCGGCCAGGTCATTTACTTCCCGGGCGTTCTCCGAGGAATTCTGGGAAATCTCAGTAATCTCATTCATACTCTTTACCAGCTGTTCAATCGTGTGATACTGCTCATTTGACGAAGTATTCATATCATTCGAAACCTGGCTAAAACTCTCAATGTTCGATTCCATTTCAATATTTTTCTCGGCCAGTTCCCTGGTAAAGGTTGATGCTTCGGAAATAACCTGGCTGGTATGGACAATATTGTCTTTTACGCTGGTAAAGATTGAGGATGTATCGGTAATATGTTCAAGTTCCGTATTGATCTTTACCGAATGCTCACCAATGTTATCTCGAATAATCTTCGCCAACTCCGAAGTCTGGTCTGCCAGTTTGTTCACCTCGTCGGCAACAACGGCAAATCCTTTTCCATGGTCCCCAGCCCGGGCCGCTTCAATTGACGCGTTTAATGCCAGCAGGTTTATCTGGTCCGCGATATCATTGATCTGGCCAACAGTGATATCAATATTTCCCACGTATGTAGCCAGGTCTTTCATGGCGGCAACCGTTTTTATCATCGATTTTTCCCCGTCCTCGGAACGGGTCACTGTCTGGGCAATATTCTCGTTAATATCACTAAACTTACTGTTCAGTTCCTGGCTGTCATTGCTTATTTTAAATATTTCACTTTTCATGGATTCAAAATTCGCAAGCAGAATCTTCATTTTGTCCAGGTTTGTTTCAAAGGATGAGGACATTTCTTCAAACGCGGCGCTCGACTCCTCAACAAACGAAGAAAGGCCGGCAGCGTCATCGGAGAAACGGTCAGACGAATTTCTGAGGCGGCCGCTGGAATCACTTAAGCCCCTGGTATTGTCCGAAATCGTTTCAACAACATCCCGGAGATTCTCTTTCATATCATAAACCGACCGGTTAATCATGGAAAACTCGTCACTTACGACCAATTTTGTGGCAAAAGCGGAAAGCTGCCCTGTTCCAACATTCTTTAAAAAAGCGACTATTACCCGGATCTTGGTGGTAATGGTTTTAGTCAATATTATCGATATGAACAGGGCTCCAAGCATGCCCGTAATACCAATAATGCCGAACTTTATATAGATCATGTTTTTGTCCACATTCATATTGCTAATGAGCATTACCAGGAACGAAAACAAAATTACCAGGGGCATTGATACAATGCCGAGAATAGACCATGAGAGTTTTAGAAAAAGCCTGCTTTTGAATTTTAACCCCGTATCGGGCCATTGCGGAAAAACGCCCTGTTCGTATACTTTCTGGAGATATAATTCAGAAAAAAGAAAGTAAAAAATTACCCCAATGCATGCAGCCAGGAAAGTAATAACCCACATAACCGATATCTGGGTTGTAGTAAGATCAAGCAGGAATATTGACGGAACCACAGCCATGGCTAATCCTATAATCCACCTGAAAAAAGCCCCAATACTATGGTAATACGGAAGGGACAAAAATCTCTTAAAGGCCCGGAAATATTCTTCATCCGGTACGGGTTTATTCTGTATTAATTTATTAAAATAGGAGCTTATTGGAGCAAGAATAATAAGATTGTTGATATGCGTTGTTATCAATGAAAGCGGGAACGCAAGCGCTACAATCTTCGCAAAGAGTATCCACTGTTCCACGCTAAGATCCACGCATGCCCAGACGTAAAAAATGATCATGGGGACCATGCAAAAATAGCTGATCCCTTCTGTTTTTAAGATAAAAAAGAAGCGAAAATGTTTGATATCGCTGCTATACTCCCTACTGTTCATAATAAAACCTTTATTTTTTATATTTTTTATATTTTTTTCTTTATTGAATACCGGATTGTTTTAATCCGAATTCATTATGTCAAGATATTAATAATTTCCTCCCCGGGTAAAATTTTAACTTGAATTAATTGCTTACGTGTTATATATTATAAATGAAAGTAAATAAAAGTAGTAAGAAAGAGTTTGATTAAGGAGGTGGCTTTAATGGATCTTATGGAACAAGACACCTGCCAAATGCCCGATTGTAATCCTGTTGACGAAGAGATGAAAGAAATACTGGGAGAAGCAAAAACCATTGCTGTTGTGGGGCTGTCGGACAATACAATGCGGGACAGCAACAAGGTGGCGAAATACCTGCAAGACCGCGGATACCGCATCATACCGGTCAACCCTACAAAAACCGAGATACTTGGCGAGAAATGCTATCCGGACCTGGCGTCTATTCCGGATAAAATAGATATTGTCGATATTTTTCGTAAACTAGAGGCTGTTCCCGCGATCGTTGACGAGGCTATTGCCGTAAAACCAAAAGCCATCTGGCTTCAGCTTGGCCTTGCTCATAACCCTTCGGCGGAAAAAGTCCGGAAAGAAGGCATAAAAATAATTCAATCAAAATGCATAAAAGTGCAGCATTATCGATTGATGACATAAATAATGTCTCCTAAAAGCAAATCTCCCCGGTGCTGCTATCCGGATCGGGACCGGGTTTCTTTTTCTGCTTATCTTTATACATCATGCGGTCGGCCCGTTCCAGGAGCTCTTCAACCGTACAGGGCAGGGAAGGATCGTACTGAGCCATGCCAATACTGACCGAAAGCTTATACCCTTTATTCTCACTAACATTAAACTCCTCGAACTTTTCCAGGAGCCGGGCAACGATTATTTCTTCATCCTCTTTATACGTATCAACGGAAAGAATAACAAATTCATCCCCGCCAAGCCTTGCGATAATGTCGGCTTCCCGGAAATTGCTTCTAATTAGATTGGCAGTTTCAATAATAGCATGGTCGCCTACTTTATGCCCCATATTGTCATTGATAAGCTTCAGGTTGTCCATATCGGTATAAAAAAGGACAATTAATTTGTCGATCCTGTGGGCAAACTTTAATTGCTGCCGCGCGAGTGTTAAAAACCCTCTCCGGTTATAGAGGCCCGTAAGATCGTCCGTAAGAGAGAGACTGCGGACCTCATCCAGGGTCTGTTTCAGCTTTTTCTCAATCTCTTTCCGTTCCATCAATTCAGTATGCAATTGCTCATTTAACCGGTTATAGGAATTCGCAAGACGATATGCCCTGAGAGAAGAAGTTATTGTTGTTAGAAGTTTTTGAGCGGTCAGTTCCTGTTTCGATTTATAATCATTTATTTCATACTCTTCAACTGCCTCCTGCTCCGGCACCTGACCTGCCTGACCGGTCCTGAGAATTATTTGAACAATATGATTATTAAGCTCTTTCCGGATATAATGGACCATTTCAAGGCCCGCGCTGTCGGTTTCCATTACTACATCCAGAAGAATAATTGAGATATCCGGATGTTCATTAATTAGCTTTTTTGTTTCTTTCGCGGAATAAGCATGCAGAAAATGAAGTTCTTTTTTTTCAAAAGAAAAACCTTGAAGCACCATTCTTGTAATATTGTGGACCTCTTCCTCATCATCGGCAATAATAATCTTCCACGGCTCATTTTGAGCATCAACCGGCTCATTAGCGGTTTTCTCGTCGACGTTTTCCTCATAGAAAACAAGCTCATCATGATTTTGATGCTTCACATCACTCATTAATCTACCCTCGATATATCAATTCAAAAACAAATCCTAAACAAATCCTAAACAAATTTCTTTAATTCTTCAGCCAGAAGATCCGGATATTTCCTGCTATAGGTCTCTCCTTTTTCATCCTTTCTTAAGGGAATATCCAGAATTCCAAATTGATCTACAGTACCGTCCGCTCGCACATGATCTCCCGTAACGGAAAGCAGTAATCCCTGGTCTCCCTGGTCATAATAAAATTCAAGCTTATCGATATCATTCTCAACTGTTTTTTTTTCATTTTCACGCTGCTCAATTAACCCGGGATCAAGGAACACCTCGATTAATTGCGGAATTGTCTTCACTGCAAGAAATATTCTTGAATTCTGATAAAATCCGTCCCCATAATGGACATCACCGTTTACCCGAATCTCATTGTCCGACAATTTTACTATTTCGAATTTAAAATCTTCGTGTTCCTGTTCCATAATGTAAATCTCCGCTATTAATATATAATATAGAACTATTTATCAGCTTTGGCAAAAAAAATCAAGTAAGTTTCTCAGTTTGCGGCGGCAGATAGTCGCTTTGAACATTCGACATCGCTTTGTATATATTTTTCCGTGCTCCCTGGTAAAATCCTTCAAGCTCCGAGACTATCCCTTTCATGGCATGCCGTTTTGTTGTATCACTATAAGGACACTCTTTTTTCGGCAGGGGAAGCCCCCGTATATCCATATATCTCTTAACTTCTTTTTCAGCCAGTAATATCAATGGTCTGATTATTCGAAGATCGCCATTAAAAAGAGAAAGTTCCGGCGGCATGGTGCTGATGGACCCCTGGAATGTCATATTCATGAGAAGTGTTTCAATTGCATCATCCATATGATGGCCAAAAGCTAATTTATTGCAGTTATGGGTGTTACAGAATTTAAAAAGCTCGTTCCGTCTCTTCCTGGAGCATAAAAAACAGGTTGATTGTTCATTTTCAGGATCAATTATATGGGCCTCTATCTTTTCAAAATAAAAAGGAACACCCAGCCCATCACAAAAAGCCGTAAGAAAATCTCTATCAACCGCATAAGGTACACTGGTTATATCGATATGTACGGCCAGTAAGTCATAATCAATGGGGATATATTTTCGCCGTTCTGCCAGGGTTTCGAGCAAAACCAGGGAGTCTTTGCCTCCGGAAAGCGCTATTGCCACCCTGTCGCCGGCCTCAATTAGATTGTACTTGTTGATAGCCTTTCCAACGATTTTTCTTGTTTTTTTTAATGTCTGTATCATAAATACGGAGCGTTGCTCCTCTTCACCACTCTACTATATAGGTACAGGAATTATTCCCATTTTTTCTGCATGCTTGTGAATCATCCTTTTCAACCGTAATATTGACCCGGAATTTTCGAGCCATAGCCGTAATTATTCCTTTATCGAACTCGCAGGGATAGGGAGTATCACATACGGAAATAATCCTGTTTTTATTTTTAACCGGGGTAAAACCGTAATGGCCAATACCTTCAAGCATGGCGCCCGTATCGGCATCATACATTACTACCCCGTTCTTTCTATGATTCATATGATAGGCAATATCTATTGCCCGCATGGAACTTTCCATACTGCTGCCGGTGTCGGGCAAAAGCGCGCTATCCGGAATTTTCAGGCCAATCTGGTACAGGATCGCATCTCCTGTGGTATCCGCTATCTCTTCAAAGGCATTCAGCCATGCCTGCTGCGGATACCACTCATGAAGATCAACGGTGATTTTTCCGTCAATAGATTTTTGTCCAATCCCGTTTTTTAAAAGAATCATCGCCGGTATTGTGGTAAATTTAAAACCGGCAATAAAGGCACTAACCGCATTGCCGCTCACCTCGATCCCTTCTTCAAAAGCTTTAAACTCCATAACTCTCTCCGGTTTTTTGATCTGCACATACTTCTATAATACACAATTTTCGATAGAAGTCAAGCAACAAGTAAAAAACAGGTGACTTCCCTTGCGCCCCTGAAAAAACCAATCCGTAAAGGCGTTGCACGCAACGTCTCTCTTTCTCAGGAACCAGCCCTTGCTGCGACTCTCCCAAAGAGGAGTCTGCTCCTCTGAGTCCCCACCGGGTTAAGAATGAATATTTTTTTTAATTGATTTCCCTAAGCTCCTGTGGTAATAAAGTCTAATACCATGAAACAATATCGTGAAATAACACTATCGGCAAGCATTCTTGGAGTGATCCTGGGCATAATAATGACCATGTCCTTTGTGTACGCCGGTTTAAAACTGGGTTTCACCCTGGCCGGTTCCACTATCGCGGCTCTTCTTGGATTTGTTGTTCTCAAAGGAATATTGCGAAAAGGGACCATTATTGAAAATAATATTAACCAGACAATCGCAAGCGGCATAAATATCGCGAGTTCCGGTATTATTTTCACCCTTCCCGCTCTTCTGCTAATGGGAAAAGATTTCAGCCCCTGGAAAATGGCCGCTGCCGCCATAGCCGGTTCCTTCCTGGGCATTACCGTTATTATCCCCTTACGAAAACAGATGATAGAGATCGACCGGCTCCGCTTTCCTTCGGGCACTGCGGTTGCTGCCATATTAAAATCGCCCGGAGAAGGAGTGCAAAAAGCCGTTCTTCTCCTTACGGGCTTCACTATATCAATGCTTTTTGTTATCGCTATTAAACTAAACCTCCTTCCCGGAGAAATCCCCCTGGGAAAATGGCTGGGCATGCCGGACTATACGCAGACAGTTATTGCCCTGAGTCTCATGAATATTGGAGCCGGTATGCTGGCGGGCAAAGGGGGGATCCCTTTTGCCCTGGGCGGAATTCTGGCCTTCTGGATAATCGGGCCTGCCTCTGTTGCCCAGGGCTGGACTCCTGCGGGGCTTTCGGAACAGGAATTGTCGATATACATTTATAAAAATACCCTTCGTCCCCTGGGGATCGGCCTTATGATCGGGGGGGCTCTTATGGGTGTTATTGCAGCACTTCCTTCTATAAAAAGCGCCTTTAAAAGCTTAAGCGCGGCAGCAGCCGCGAAACAGGGGCCGGGTAAAGACGAGCTGAATATCCGGACACTCTATATTGCCTGCGCCATTTCAATGATCGTAATATTTGCCGGAGCCTATACGGACCCGGGCATAACGCTTATTCGCGCCATCCTCGTTTCCATAACCGGGACACTCTGGATCGGCATTGCCGGGCTCATCGTTGCCCAGTGCACAGGTCTTACGGATATTTCCCCGGTTTCCGGGCTTTCATTGATAGCCATTACCCTGATCCTTATTATTACCGGCGGAAATATTGTCACTGCCGTTATGATCGGGGTTGCCGTATGCGTGGCCATCAGTCAATGCGCCGACATGATGCAGGATCTTAAGACCGGGCATCTTGTGGGCTCTATTCCACGAAAACAGCAGCTTGTTCAATATGCTGTTGCCTGGGTTGGCCCGGTTGTGGCAATTGCCACCATGTTCCTCCTCTGGAAAACCAATTCCGGCAGCCCGGGATTTGGCCCCGAGAGCACTGCCTGTAAAAAAAATCTTCCGGGCTGCCTCTCCGCTCCCCAGGCAGGCGCGCTCCAGGCTATGATAGAAGGTATTCTCCGGGGAGATGTTCCCCTGGATAAATATATTTCCGGCGGAGTTATTGGCTCTGTACTCACGATCATTCCTGTTGGCGGGCTGGGTGTCCTGGTTGGGCTTGCCATGTATCTGCCTTTTTCAATTACCCTGGGATTTGGAATTGGCTCCTGTATTACCGTGATTATCAGCAAATTAAAATCACCGCAGTTTGTTGAAGGAAAGATCGTTCCGCTTGCGGCAGGACTTCTCATTGGCGAAGCGCTTACGGAGCTTGTCCATTCCATGAGCAAACTTATGGGAGGCTCATAGTGAGAATAATCGCTTTTTTACTTTTTATAAGCGGAATTATCTGGGCTTCAATATTCGCGGCTGCGGCCGAGCCCCTGTGGGAATTTTTTATTCCCGGAGCTGTTGCTGCTGCGGCAGGAGCCTTAATCCTACGATTTAAAAAGCAGGACCATAGTCCTCTGTCCGGGGAACTGTTCGAAACAGGTGAAACAGGTGAAAAAAAAACAAGTTCAATTGTTTTTGACATGAGGCAGAAGGTTTCCCTGGCAATAGAATTCTTTTCCGGTGACCAGCCCCGGCCCCGGGACGCGAAACAAACTATCGAAGAAATACTGAGCAGTATACAATCTATTCTTGACCAGTCGGAGAAAGATCCCGATTTTTATATTTTTCTTGCCGGCGTGGAACGCAGCTTAAACCGGGCCTGGTCTTCCCTGGTCGATAATTATCCCCATGAGGCAGAGAAATCCCTGGTTCATGCCAGGGAACTGCTCAGCAAATCTTTTTAAAAATAAACCTGAACAGCTTTATTCCAGAGATTAAGAAAAAGATGTATAATATAGGCCGGCCAGAATGATTTCCCCCGGTACGCTACATAGCCAAAATAAATTCCCGTAATAATACAACTGATGGTTTCAACCTCTGGCTTGCCAAAATGAAAGATCGTAAACGGGATCATCTGTATGAGGATGGCTCCTTCTCCGAATTTATCCTTCAGGCCAAAAAGAAGAAATCCCCTGAAAATAAATTCCCATGCCATAAGCTCAAGAGCTTTTGGCCAGGCGTAATTAAAAAAACTAAAACTTTTTTTAACCCCGTAATAACCAGACATGGATGAAAATTGAGAGGCGATTAATATAATTACAAAAGCAACAAAACAGGCTATAAGGACATGAACTCCCCATATCCGCACATTGCCCAATCCCAGTCCGTTTTTGAGAGGATTGCCCCGTAATAGAACAAGCGCCGTAAGCGGCAGGATGCCGTAATAGATAAACTGGCTAAACCACTGCGGATTAAGACGATGATACTTGTGAAGAATAAAAAAAAGCGCTGCCAGGGAGACCACAAGGATCTCCTTGTAGTTTCTTTTAATGAAATAGCCGAGTTCTTTTAGTTCTGTTTTTAGTAATAGCATTGTTTTATTCTCTCAAGGGACTCTTTTTAAATAGGGCCAGCTTCATCATAACGAGGGGCTGGAAGCCCCACGCTATGAGAAATCCCCATAACCCTGGTGAACTATTTTAGAAACAGGGCCTGTTCCCGGGAGATGTTATCCGGGTTCTGCTCTGCTGCCCCATTGGGGTTAAAACCCCGG
>JAAENB010000970.1 GCA_024224995.1 bacterium
AACAAGGTTCAGCTTGTTTTTCATGGAAAGAAAGAAACCCAGGGAACCCATGATATATGAGTCTTTATTTCTTTTGACGTAGCGTTTGGCTTTGCTTATTTTATTAAAGTAGACACCTTTTAACGAAGATTTTGGCATCCCCGTAATCGCCGTAAGCTTGTCTATAAACTGCTTGATTATTTTTTTTCCTTGAGAACCGGCAGAGGGTCCTCCGGGGAAAATTATCACAAAATTAATTTTTTTGGTTCTGGCACGAGCCTCTTCCCGGGCAGCAGGAACCACCAGGGAAAGCAAGATTATTGCTGATATTAATATCAGGCTATTTTTTTTCTTTATTTTTTTCTTTATTTTTTGTTCCAATTTTTTCTCCATTTTTTTCTTTGAGATACAGCAGATCAATAATAGCGGGTAGAATATACAATGATGAGACAAGGCATAAGATTATGCCAAGAAGCAGAATTATTCCGAACGATGAAGCCCCGCCATGATGAGCGAACACAATGCTGAACAAACCGGTGATGGTGGTAAAGGCAGCGAATGAAACCCCTCGTCCCGTGGTTTTTGCCGCCACAAAAGCGGTAACCTCACGATTTTCAAGCCACCGGTGAACGATGTGGACCCCGTATACAACACCCAGCCCCAGAAGAAGGGGAAGCCCCGCGATATTCGCCACGTTATATGAAACACCAACAAGGTATAGCATGCCCTGGAGTCCCAGCATGCCAATGGCAAGAGGAACAAGAGCAAGGACAACAGCTTCGGCTTTTCTAAAATCTATTGCCAGGAGAACTATAACAACAAGAAGGGAGTAGAGTATGGGGAATATTACTCCGTTAACAGCCTCACGAATATATACACTGTGGGTAATGGGAAAACCCGTAACATCTTTCCTTATATTTTTTAAGCCCGCTACGAATTTATCCAGGAATTCAACTTCCCAGATAGAGCCCCGGGGAAAAACATAGGCAACGTACTTCCCGCCGGGACTTTTAAAGCGGCTCATTATTTCTTTGGAAAAAGAGCCTTCCGAAAGAGGAGTCGCGTCCATCCAAACACTGACCATGTCGGCCATTTGAGCGATATTCATAAAGAGCGCTCGTTCAAAAGCCCTGGTGCGCATAAGGGCAATTTTAGCATCCGGGCCCGTGAGGCTCTCGTTGAGTTCGCTGATATTTTCAATAAGCTTGTCCAGGCTTGCAGCCAGGGCTGCCTGGTTGCCGACAAAGGCTTTTTCCTGGGTTTCTTCAAAAAAATCCAGAAGCTTTTCCAGGAGCCTGGAGTATTCTTTGGCTCCCGCTTTATTGTTGTGCTTATAAGAAATGTTTATGTTGTTAAAAATGGGTTTCAGCCGTTTAATTATTTTAAGCTTTTTATCCTGATTATCCGGGATCATTTCGGAAAGAGAGTCTACCCTGCTAACCTCGGGAAGTTTTTTCATTTTATTAACGTCTTTCCTGAGGTCTTCAAGATTGTTAGACGTAATAGCAGCGAACGACATTTTGAAGTCGCTTTGCTCTTCCATTTTGAGCTGGTATTCCGTAGATTCAACATCCTGCGGCAGAAGCTTTAGAACATTGTAGTCAAATTTATTATTGATAATGCCAAAGACACTCCAGCCGCCAAACAGGATGGTCAGTATCATCGTAGTCCATAAGGTGGCTCTTCTTTTTGTTTCTTTTGCTTCGACGATAGTGTCAATGGTATCATAATGATGAGGTTCTATTTTTTCCAGAAGCAGTAAGGCGGGAAGCATTAGAAAAGTAGTGGCCAATACCACAAGGATCCCCAGACCCGCGGATGTTCCAAGCTCCGAGTATCCGGAAAAACTTGAAAACATGAGCGCTAAAAACGCAAGCCCCGTAGTAAGACCGCCCGTGACAATCCCTTTTCCTGTTATAACTACAGCCCGGTGAACGGCTTCTTCTCTTGTTTTACCGTTCCCCAGTTCTTCTTCGGTTCGCCGGATAAGATAAATCCCAAAATCGATCCCTATGCCGAAAAGTACCGCAAGAAAGGCGGAGCTAATAAGGTTAAGCCTTCCTACAACAACAGTAATCAAACCAAGGGCGATAATCATTCCCGAAACAAGGGGGATAAGACAGAGCATCATTTTTCGAAGGGAGCCAAAACCCACGAGAAGAATTACTGCCACCAGGATTATTGAAATGGAGCCCGCTTTTTTGATATCGGCGAAAACAGTCTCGTTTTCCGTTAGAATATGGGCAGGCATGCCGGTAAAAGCCATTTTAACTTTTCCCTTTAATTCCGGATTGTTTTCATAGACCCTGTTTCCCGCTTTTCTTATATCGGAAATAAACGGCCGTAAATAATCGACTTCATCATTGCTGGAAGCGGGTTGAACAAAGAGATAGAGCATGCGGAAATCTCTTGAAAAAAGATAGCCGTCGCTTTTTATTAAATGCCCCGCGTTACTGTTCGACATAAGGAGTTTATCAAGCGTTTCAATACGGTTATGGGTGATAGAACTAACCCATGAATTCCATTCTCCGAAGAAAACATTCAGCCCGTTTATTACTTTCGGCGCGTCTTTTGGTTCAATGTCAATAACCGGTTTTTTAATTGCCCAATGAACCTCTTTCAGTACGGAGGGCAGATTTTTTACGGCAGCAGCCTTTTTAATGAGAGCCTTTTGCGTGCTTACGGCTTCAAAGGTCTTTTCCAGCTCTTCCAGGGGAGCAAAAAAAGGCGCTCTTTTTATGAAAAGTGAAGTATCAATCTTATAAAAGATCGATTTAACCCATTTTTCCTCGTTCTGTATTTCTCCGGCAAACTTTTCCACGTTTGCTTTTAACGTATCATAATCCCCTTCCAGAACAACCACCAGGTTATCGGAAGCACCGAATTCCTTTATGAATTCCAGGTACCGGGCCTGCGCGGGGTCATCAGGGGAGACCAGACCCATGTGCGAGGAGCTTATTTCAAGTTTAAGTATGAAAATTAATGAGCCCATTATGAGGGTAATTATTCCCATAACAGCGAGAAGGGTTTTGCCTTTGTTGAGAGAGAGCTGGTATATTTTTTCCAATAGTTTTTGCTGCATTTAAATTATACTTCTTATCCTTTATTATTGTTATGAATTAACAACAATACCGGAATTGACGTAAAAGGCAAGAACTATTCCGGTGAAATCCCATTTTTCACGGCATATCCTACATAGGTACCGGCAGTATTATTGCTAACGCGGAGCTTTAATTTACCGCTTAATTCCTGCCAGGAAATTTTTCCTTTTTGACGGTTCCTTAGATTTATATAATGCGCGATAAAATTCATACCCGGAGCGATCCCTCTCACCTCCCTGTTAACCAGGGTATGTTTTTCCAATAGTTTTACCAGTTCTTTGGGTTTGATGAACATATTCCAGAGATGGATATTTGAGTCAAGAAAGGCCGTGCTTTTCCATTCCTGCATTATTTTTATCATAACAAGCTTGCTTAGTATGGTCCTGTTGATAGTATCATAAAAAAATATCCCGTCTTTTTTCAAAACCCGGGCTATTTCACCGATAACCTTATCCGGGTCTTGTACGTGCTCCAGGACATCGCAGCAGCAAACAAAATCGAAGGAATTCGATTCAAACGGCAGGTCTTCACCAATACCCGCGAGGTACTTAATGTTCAGGTTCTCCTGTTTCGCGTGTCTTTTTGCCGCTTCAATTGATTCTTTCGATATGTCTATTCCCGTAACATCAAGATCAATTTTAGCAAGCTCTTCCGAAAGAAATCCTCCGCCGCAGCCAACATCCAGCAGGGTTTTGTCCCCGGGCTTCTTTTTTAGAGTATCATCAATAATTTTTTTAAAATAGCTGAACTTGGCCGGATTACTTAAAAAACGAAGAGAGACCAGGGAGCCGTCTTTGTCGTTGTTATTATCATCATTCCACCATGAATGAGCTTTTGTGTTATAGATTTCATTGTTTATTTCCATGTGCAGCCTCCATATTATTTAATTATAATAAAAATTATTTACAATGGCATACGGAATTATAAAATTGGAACAAATTTTTTACGGTTCCCGGTTCTTTTTCGTCTTTTTCGCCGGATTCGTGAGAAACTACTCAAAAGGACGTGTTTTGTGGTATGAGCGTGAATGAAGATTGAGTTTTTATTTTGGAGTATAGATAAAATGAATACGGAAATATATTATTTTTCAGGAACAGGAAATTCATTAGCAGTTGCAAAGGATATTGCAGGAAAGATCAATGGAAAATTAATATCCATACCATCAACTATAGATCTTGAAAGCATAAGCAGTGATGCAGAGATAATAGGGATTGTATTTCCAGTATACCACGCAACATTTGGTGAAAGCGGTATCCCGAATATTGTTCAAAGGTTTATAGGAAAATTGAATAATATTGATTCGAAATATTTATTTGCTGTATGCACTCATAGTGGAATGCCGGGATTTACTATTGAAAATACGAGCCATTTCATATCAAAACAAGGGGGAGAGCTTTCAGCAGGTATTACTGTTAAAATGAATATTCCTTATTCCGCGTTTGAAAAAATAAAATATTCATTATTTAAGAAAGAATTAGCAATAAACATTCATAAGGACAAAGAGAAAAGAGAAAAATTATTCGATCAGTGGGAAAAGAAACTACAGTATATAGAGGATTGTTTAATAAAGCGTAAAAAAGTTAAACTTGATAGCCCAGGTAAAATATATCGGAAATTAATAACGTCCTTTTTTCTTTTTCAAAAGCGGGCCGCTAAATACAGATACCAAAAACTTTCCGGTTCAACAGCGGACTCCTTCCGGAAACTGACAATGCTGGCTGATAAAAGCTTTAAAATTAATAGCAAATGCAATGGCTGCGGTATATGCCAAAAAATTTGCCCGGTGCGGAATATAGAAATTGTTGAAGATAAACCTGTTTGGCTGCATAAATGTGAAAATTGTTATGCTTGTTTCCAGTGGTGTCCTCAAGAAGCCATATCCGGAGACATCGTAGAATATGAAAAAAAGTACCACCATCCTGGGGCAGCATTATCTGATCTGATTGATAAATAGGAATTTAGATCGTGATATCCTTATTCGAATATTAACATCAAAGCCGGCATTCATGCCGCATAATAAAATTTATTATTTTTCCTCAAGGCTTATACTTTGCAAGTGATCTTCAATCGTTTTTTTATCCCAGGCCGCTGATTTTCTTTAAAAGTTCAGCAGTTAATACGGCACTGCCATAGTCATTGAGAAGCACATCAAAAGGGATAATAAAATTGCACCCTTCTCTAAAACGGCTGCATCCATGGGCTTTTTTCCCTTTGATCATGGTCCCTTTCCCGCAGCGGGGACATACAAGTTTCTCCGCTACTGGTGCCGGAGGAGGGGGAGGAGCGGTTTCGGTTTTTTCATCGGTGGGAACAAAAACCATTGAAAGGCTATTATCAAGAATAATTTTTCCTTTTGTTTTAATTCCTTCAATCATAAAACCGCTCAAGTCGTTTGTTTTTTTCTTTTTAATAAGGTCGAAAATTTGTTTTTCCGTAAACTTTTTCCCTTTGAAAGAAAAAGCAACCCTGAAACCGCAGCCGTTCCGGTATTCGCTGCATCCATAGGCGCCTTTCCCTTTTATTATTGTTCCCTTTCCGCACCGGGGGCAGTTTGGCGGCGTATTTTTATCCGAAGGTTTTTTGGGCTTTACCGCTGCTGCTTTTTTGGGAGTGGTTTTTTTCACGGCCGCTGTTTTTTTGTAGGATGCCCCTGTCTTCTTTTTCCGGTATTTTTGCTGTTCAATAATGATTTGTTTCCCGCTTTCTTTTTTTACGTCGGAAACAAGATTGGAAACCATCTCTTTCATTTCGTTCATGAATACGCCTGCTTTATATTCACCCCGTTCTATTTGCCGGAGCTTTTTCTCCCAGATGCCGGTAAGTTCAACGGATTTAAGCAGGTCATTTTTAATAGTTTCAATTAGCTGAATACCGGTAGAAGCAGGGACAATGCTTTTTTTATTCCTTACTATATAATTACGTTTAAAAAGGGTTTCAATAATATTGGCGCGAGTTGACGGGCGGCCAATGCCATTCTCTTTCATAAGGTCGCGAAGCTCTTCGTCATCGACTTTTTTGCCCGCGGTTTCCATGGCTCTGAGAAGCGAGGCTTCGGTATAGTACGCCGGAGGTTTGGTCTCTTTTTCCCTGATCTCGGGACTATGGGGGCCTGTTTCTCCAATAGCAAATTCCGGCATAACCTGGTCTTTTTTATCATCATCCTTTTTTTTCTGCTCGGGCTTTTTTAGATCTCCTGGATACAGAACGCGCCAACCGGGATCGATGATTTGTTTTCCCGCAGCCTTGAACGCGACTCCGGCGGTTTCTCCAAGAGCGGTTGTGTTTGAAACAATACAGTCGGGGTAAAATACCGCGATGAATCTCCTGGTAATATCGTCATATACTTTTTGTTCCTGGGGAGTTAAATTCGAAGGGGTAACACCCGTGGGAATAATAGCGTGATGGTCCGTGATTTTTTTATCGTCAAATATTCTTTTGCTTTTTTTAATTGGGTTGTTTAAGAGCGGTTTAACCTCTTCCGCGTAGGAGTTCAGTTTTTTTAGAATACCGGGAACTTTCGGATAAATATCATCGGGCAAAAAACGGGTGTCTACACGAGGGTAGGTGACAACCTTCTTTTCATATAGTTTTTGAACGGTCTTTAAAGTACTGTCCGCAGTAAATGAATATTTTTTATTGCATTCAACCTGCAAAGAAGTCAGGTCAAAAAGCTGGGGAGCCTGCTCTTTCCCTTTTTTTCTCGTAAAAGAGGTAATAGAAAAATCGTTTTCTTTGATTTTTTCAAGGGTATTTTGAGCGTCTTCTTTTTTCTTAAAACGGCCCGATGATGCCGTAAACAGTACATCGCGGTATACTGTTTTTATTTCCCAATAGGTTTCGGGTTTGAAATTTTCTATCTCCAGGTGGCGCTGTACAATAAGCGCCAGGGTTGGCGTTTGCACTCTTCCGATTGAAAGGACTCCTTTCCCCTGGGCGTACTTGAGCGTATATAGTCTGCTGGCGTTCATGCCAAGAAGCCAGTCCCCAATCGCGCGGGCGCTTCCCGCGGCATAGAGCAGGTCGTACTGTGAGGAATCCTTTAAATTATTAAACCCTTCCCTGATTGCCTCTTCCGTAAGGGAGGATATCCACAATCGTTTAACTTCTTTTTTGCATGAAGCTTTTTTCAGCACCCACCGCTGTATAAGCTCTCCTTCAATACCGGCGTCACCGCAGTTTATCACTTCCGAGCATTTATCGATCAATGACTTTATTGTCTTGAATTGCTTGCTAATCCCCTTGTTTTTTATCAGTTTGATATCGAATTTTTCAGGGACCATCGGCAGGGTGCCCAGGTTCCATCTTTTCCATTCGGGCGTGTAATCGTCAGGAGCTTTAAGAGTGCAGAGGTGTCCGAATGTCCAGGTTACCCAGTAGCCGTTTCCTTCAAAGTAACCGTCTTTCCTGGATCGTGCCCCAAGGATCTGCGCTATTTCCTTTGCAACACTCGGTTTTTCAGCAATACATACTTTCAATAAATTGAGACCTTCTTTGTTGAATTGTGTTGAATTGTGATCAATGGGTTAGTTAAAATTGATTGGATAAATAAGTCAAGGAAAGTTTACAATGTGCGGAACAGGGAAAATTAGGTCAGAAATTGTGATGATACCGGGGTCTGTTTTCATCGGCCCCCGGGGCGAAAGAGTTATTGGAAATGAGCCCATATCAGCCCGGGGTTTTAACCCCATGGGGCAGCAGAGCATAACCCCGGATAACATCTTCCGGGAACAGGCCCTGTTTATA
>JAAENB010000971.1 GCA_024224995.1 bacterium
CATTTACAGCTACGACCGGCCGGAGACTATTTACGACGACCGTTTTGTCGTAGTCCATTTAACAGAACCGAGTACGCCGGATGAAACCGATGCTACCGGGGATACCAATGGAAATGGCGTGGTGGACCTCTATTGCGATAATTATTACGGCAGTCTCTGGAACTCCGATTGCGTCGTGGCCATCGATAGCGATGACGACCCGCGCAACGGAGGAATCATAGATTTTATGGCGTATTCAAACCGTGACGGAAGCGCGAATAGTACCATGAGCTCGTATATGAGCGCTGCCCGTGATCATGGGCAATGGTACATCATAGGAGAACTGGCGGGACAAGAGAGCGCGGTAGATATAGGAACTAAGGGCCTCTCATCCTATATGGGCATATCGCGTGTTATAGGATCGGATACAAACGCCTTAGAGGATTTTGTGGTAACCCGGTACCAGACTCCGGGAAAAGAGAATGTAATAAGCGTCTCTGCCGGATTTAGAAAGTTATTTAAGGTCGATAAAAAGACCGTGAGCATTGTGCCCGGCAGCAGGAGACCCGGCTCGGGCACGGTGCCGCTGTTTCTTTATGAGCATTGCAATATCAAGTTCCGGATCTTTTCCGTAACGGGAATGCTTGTGCATGAGTCCCCGCTATACCGGTCACTGCCGCCGGGAGATTTTTCACTGCAATGGAATTCCGCAGCTTTTTCATCGGTAATAAACCGCGGTGTTCCCACGGGCCTGTATATTGGGAAGATCGAAGCAACAGGAACCAGTGAAAGGATTTCCGAAACAGAATCCGTGTATATAGTCGTGGTGAAAAAATGATTAAGCTGGCAGTAATAGTATGCATAAGTAAAACACTCATTGGAGCATTTGAGTATAGGAATAGTTCACCGGAATCTCTGTATCCCTTTTATACGGCAGTATCGGAATACGCGGTACAGGGGTTGACTGTTAACCCGGCATACCTGGCGCGGCAGGAAGGAGCGTACATTGCTTTTTCGGCAAATAATCCATATTCACTGGAGGGCCTGTATACCGGTACCGCCAGGATTGGGTATGGTTTTTCCCGGGCAGGGGTGCAGGTGGCATGGAACAGGTTTGGAATACCCGAATACCAGGAAAACCTTTTGGAGGCAAACGCTGGTTATATGCCATTTCGTTTTTTATCGGCGGGTATTGGGGTGAGCTATTATAATCTAACGATAGATACGGAAGAAATAGAAGAGAGCATGCATTTCGCGGATATTCGGGCATCGATTCTCTGCGTACCGTTTTCCTGGCTGGAACTGTCGTATTTGCAGGAGAATATTCTCTCGTATGTAAAAACGAAAAGGGAGGATTTTTTATTCCCCGAATTTAGCGCGGGGATCGCGTTGAAACCAATCAAGGGGTTTTCTTTCGTGTGGAATATCAATCGTACTGCTTTTGGTTATATGAACACCTTCTCCGTGTCGGCTCATATTCTATCTTTTCTTTCTGTTAAGGGAGGATATTGCAGGGAAAGCGCTTCCTATTCGGCAGCAGTATCGATAGTGTATAAGCAGGTTTCTGTTTCCTATGGCTTGCAGTTTCATCCTCACCTGGGAAATACTCATTCCGTGGGGGTGGCCCTCACCGGGAAACCGGTTGCGTACGAGAGTCTTGATTATTTAAAAAAGTTTCATGACAATTCAGTGGATGCGTCAATCAAAAAGATCGACATTAATACCTGTTCTCTTGAGGACTTGCTGGTAATCCCGGGATTGGAAGCGCTTTTTGCCGAACGGATAATAAAATATCGTACAGCGTTTGGAGAAGTGAGTGAAAAATCCTTATACCAGGTAGGCATGGAGACCAGGGATATTACGAGATTGCTTAATTATATTTACGGTCTTGCCGGGAAGAAAACAAAGAAAAAAGATTCTTATAAAAAGAGAAAATGGAAAAAATGGAAACGGGAAAAAAAGTATAAAAGGGGCTACACCCGTAAAAAAAGGCAGGCCGTATTCAACAAATTACTCCTGGCCGGGGTTGATTCTTCTACCGCGTTTAAACTGTCTGAGCTGGTAAAAATAAGGAGCAAAGGTCTTATTTTTTCATTGATCGATTCAATGAAGGATCTGGATGCCCAAAAGAAAGAGGAGATAAAGCGAATATGCGCCGACTCCTTATAGCACCTGTTCTCGTGATTCTGTTGTTGTGTCCGTTTATTGTCCGGGCTTCGAAACCCGGACAAGACCCGGAGCCCGGAAAATACATGGTTCAGTCGGAGTATAAGAATGATACTCTTGATTATGATGATGCCAGGAAGAACTATTTCAAGGAAAAGGCGGCCATTTCCTTTAGTAAAAAGAGTTCATTCCGGGCCGGATACATTTACGTGGACAGTGATGATGATCACCGGTATACCTGGAACCTGGCGCTTAATGATATTTCCAATCACCTGGAAGTGATGCTTGGGAATTTCTACGTCAGTTTCGGTTCCGGCCTGCTCATTGGAAAGAAGCGCTTTGTTACTCCCGATGTTTTTTCTTCAAAGCTCGCCGCTTCATACACCAGGCCTTTTTCTCCGTGCGGCAGCGGTAATCCTTTGTATTCATTTCAGGGTCTCGCTCTTGGTTTTTCCGGAAAAATATACGGGTTGGATCTTTCTCTCAAAGGATTCTATTCAATACGGGACCGGTATGTGAATACCGACGCGTATGAAACCGGAGCGGTTACCGGTTCCGTGAGTTCAGTTAATCTCAGGTATACGGAAGAGAATCTGTATACTACCCCGGTCGCAATTCATGACTATGGAGCGATCCTGGAACTGATGTTTAAAAAAGTCATCCTGTTCCAGGTTTATTCTCTTCACACGTTCTTACGAAGTGGTATGCATAATGCAATGCCGTGGAATTTTAATGACGAAGGGATGGTGGAATGCGGGATAAAAGATTTAACCGGGTTTGGGTTTTTTTCTCAATATAGTGATGATTATATCAGTATTTTTGTTGAATGTGATTTGCTGAAACGGTCAATCCTCGCGGCGGGTCCCGGTTCGGAGAGCGGGAACGATGCGGGAGATTATGGGACTGATATTTTTTATGACTATGGCTTGTTGTATGGGATCAGGTTTCGGCATCCATACCTGGGAATTTCTCTTGTTGGAAAGAACACCGGTGATAATTTTTATCCGCTGTATGGTTCGGGTAAGAACTCCCCTGAAAGAAGCTGGCTGCTTACGGCTTCAATCCGGCCCGTAAAATTCTTTACCGCAGGAGCTTCTTTTATGTCGGAGAAAAAGCTCGCGCCCGGATACCAGGGAAGTTCTCTTGGGTCTGCCCGGCGGGAAGAGTTATTTTTCCGCTTCCGCTTTCGAAAGAAGGACCGCGCGTCTCTTACTCTTGCCAGGGCAGAGACCGGGGAGAACGATTCGGTAGAAAAAAAGTACCGGGCAAAATCATCTATAAAGATGTTTTTTGGAAAATCTTTTAATGCCGGGCTGCAGGGGACGCTTCAGCATTGTGAAGGCTCGCAGCTTTCGGGAACCGGGGGAATTGGTCTGTCATGGGCCTTCCTTCATTATTTTAGGATTAACCTGAATTATTCCGGGTTTGGAGTCTTTGGCGAGAACAGGATATACGCTTCCATTTCGCCAAATGGGAACGCCATATCGTCGGGGTCTTTCGTTGGTGAGTCTTCTAATGTGGTAGTTGGAAAACTGGCCTTTAAATATAAGCGGAATATTCTTTCCGCCCGGTACGAACACCAGTTTACTTTCTCCCGTTCTATTAGCAATAAGATAGAAATATTAGGGAAATTGATGTTTTAAGTACTTGACAGGAAAAGCCCAACAGTTAAAGTTCAAGTTAACTTTAACTGTTGGGCAGGTTCCCGTGAACGACAAAAAAAAGACCTATACTATCTCGGAACTGGCTGCCGAGCTCGACATTAGCCCTTCTACTATCCGTTTCTATGAAGAAAAAGGGCTTATTTTACCGGACCGTAGTCCCGGCAACCAGCGGATCTATACCGCGAAAAACCGTGCCCGGCTTAAGCTGATCCTGCGGGGCAAGCGGTTCGGTTCCACCCTGGACCAGGTTGCTGAAATGATCGGCCTGGCAAAATCCGGTATGGCCGAAAGTGACCAGATTGAAAAGAGTCTCTCTTATATAGAAAAAAAATTTATTGAACTAAAAAAAAGCAAAGAAGAGATTCTCTTATTCGAAAAAGATCTTTCTTCGCTTAAGAGAAAACTCTTGAAACGTAAGAAGGAAATTGGGGAGTAGGTTCAGGGTAAAATTCCCGGAAACCGGTCCTGTTCAAAATCCTTAATATAAAGTATATCGACCCGGAATGTAACCTATGCCCGGAGTAATGCCTCCGCAGAACGTTCAGAACTCGCTCCGCTCAAACAGCCTCACAACCCGCAGAGGCATCACTCCGGGCATAGGTTACATTCCGAATTACGTTTTTCGGTATATTAAAACACGACTGAGCCAGTGTAGCAGGGAAGAAATAGATCAGAAACTAAATAGCATTGCGAGCTGCATCTGGCCTGGAAGTAGTATGGGCTCTTTGGGTTGTGAGGACTGTTTGAGCAAAGCGAGTTCCGGAGCAATCCAAAG
>JAAENB010000972.1 GCA_024224995.1 bacterium
ATCCATTATCTATGTCAATAAACGATAATACTATTGTCTGGCCTGAATAACTTAATAGTGTATCATTTCCTGAGGCATAGTGGTCCAGGGTAAAATCAATTGGAATAGTGCCAATTTCCAGCATTGTAAACTCCTTTTTTTAATTAATATTATATATTTTTTGTGTTAGATATCTTCACATCTAACTGAAATTGTAAAAATGAAATTTTCATTAAGAGGGTCATTGTTACTAATAGTTATCTCAGCTCTCAGTTCTTCTGTTGAAGAAGCGTTTACATAAGAAGTACCAAATGTAATACTTTCATTATAATTAAGTGAAGCCGGCAGATCTGGATAGGGATAAAAATCAAGACCACTGCCCGACAGGATTTTCAGTTCCAGGTCGGATATCGTGAGCGTTGTATATTCGGGAAATATTATACTCTCTCCTCCTGTATTTTTAATACTGAAGTCGAAAATATAGTCATCAATAATGACACTTTTTGGAATTGCTCCCATATCAAAATACCCGCCATTTGGAATAACGGTATTAAATACTTTCCCTGTAACATCTTTTACTGCTGTTACTTCAATAGTTTGCTCTGCTACGCATTGAGCCAGTATGGTAAAAGTAAAATTTTCCTTTTCCGGATCATTGCTTTTTATTGTGATCTCTACTTTTGCCGACTCCGGTTCGGAAGGAGCAAAAGATGTATCAAAATGAACGCTTGTGCTGTCTGTTATTGTAGCCGGCAGATCAGGTATGTAACAGAAATCAAAACTGCCTCGATTCTCAATCCAATTTATTAAAATATCAGTAACTTCCAGGTCTTCCGCGCCATTGTTATGAATATTGAAAATAAAGATATAATCATTTATGCAGTCTCCCAGGCGGATCTTACCCATATCAAAAGTCCCGCCATTTTCTATAACAGTATCATAGACATTTCCGAGGATATCGTTTTTGGCAATAATGCTTATTGACGGTTTTGGGACCACCACAACAGCTGATGTATAGGTCGGGGATGTTCCATTAATAAGGGGGGTTGTATTATCCGATATTGGACTCGATCCTAAGACGGTTTCTATTGTGAAGGTTGAACCATCCGTACCGGATAAGGAGAGGGGTAATGATGCCGTGAAAGTATCGGAATTATATGATATTGAGTCATTAATAGTTACGCTTCCTGAACCGGAATAATTAATGCTATAATTATTTATATTATCGGCATTGATTACATTTTCCGAAAAAGTTATAGTAATTGTATCATCATTGTTGATCACACCCGGATCCGACCAGCTTATTATTGTGGGAGCAACTTCATCAGAAGTGAGATAGGTATTTGATATCCCGTTAACCAGGTTATTTGTCCCGTCCGATATGGGGGATGTTCCGGTTATTGTTTCAATAGTAAAGGTTTTTCCGTCAGTACCTGATATTGACATGGTTAAGGCAGCTGTGTGTTCCGTGTCATTATATGAGATTGGCTGAGTTATTGATACCGTTCCCGTACCGCTATAATTGACCTGATAATTATTGATATTATTGGTGTTAACAACATTTTCCGAAAATTTAACAGTAATTACATCTCCATCGTTCACTGTTCCTGATACAGTCCAGGATGATACAGTGGGTGCCAGCAAATCAGCAGTGCTATAGAGATTCGATGTTGAATTGGCAAGAGTATGAGTTCCATCAGAGATTGGATTACTGCCGGTTACGGTGTTGATCGTAAAGGTCGCTCCATTGGTTTCAAAGAGAGAGATTGTCAATTCAGCAGTACGCGTTCCTGAGTTGTAAACAATTGGTTCCAGGATTGTAACGGTACCCGTACCGGAGTAGTTTACATTGTAATTGCCCGCTTCTGTGGCGTTACTCACATCTTCGGAAAATGTTACCTGGATGATGTTACCGTCCGCTATTGTTCCCGCTTCAGTCCATGATGTTATTGACGGCGCGTTTGGATTTATTGTATAATTTATGACACTGTTGTCGAGAGAATTTCCTTCTGTATCTGTTATTGCCCCGGAAAGAGTTATGGAAAGTTCTCCGTCTTCAAGTGTTCCTTCTGTGGAGAGGGTTGCAGCGTTTTCAATTCGTTCAGTACCGGTGTATGAGGCTTCCGTAACTGATAAAGCTCCCGCGCCTGTTCCGCCAGGAGTATAGTTAGCTGCTGTGCCTGCCTCGTCTTCCATGAGTTTTGAATAAACTATTTCCACCTGTGTGAGGTCCGTAAGTTCACTTTCTTCGGACGGAGTGGTATACAGGATCGTGGGAGACGCGTCCAGGTTGATAAGCCTCGGGAGCAGGTATTCTTCCGTATTGTCATAATCCAGGCTGTCAAAGACCGCGATACTGGGGATAATTATTTTATTAAATGATATTGGATCGCTGTTGGTGGTACAGTTTTTGTTCCATTTATCAGAGATAACATAGTCTTTTGATATTAGAAATGATGACAAATAATTGCTAAAAGAATCTGAGAAATAATCATCATCTCCAAAACCCTGATTAAGATATTGATACGCAAAGCATATGGTACTCCAGGTATTATCTACAAGCAGGGGGAAATCAATGTCGGTATCAGTAATGTCAGGATCATTATCTATTTTTTCCTGAATATCATCTTTACTTGTACTGCCATTATACTTATAGATAACAGCTATGATCTGCATATTGCTTGTAAAAGAAGCATTGTTTTTGATCGAGATTAAATTTTTCAACCAGTCCCAATCATTATCTATATCCATGAATGATAACGAGATAATTTTACCACTATAGTTTGATAGCGTATCTGTTCCTGAGTTGTATTGATCAAGAGTGAAATCGATAGGTATTGTCCCTATTTCTAACATGTAGTCACCTCTCAATGTATGATTTGATGCAGCAAGATAAAGACAAAAAGCCTGAACCGTATAATACAGAATAAAGAATTTTTGTATAGCACTTTTATGAAAAATAACCGGGACAAATCTGTCCCGGCGTTCAAAATTTTAATGTATTATATCAAGTTTATCTCCTAATCTTCGTTCTTAGTATTTCCCCATGATGCCAATGTACCGGAGCTTCCTTCAATTGATATACTATCCTCAAGTGTATTCTGGACCAGGGTACCGGAGGCTCCTTCATCCTGATACCAATAACCGCTATAATTGAAATGATTATTCTGAACAGCTGCGGGATCAGAGGTGGCATTTGCTTCCCATATGGCATATGTTAGAGTTAGAGCAGAATGAGAAAGATTAAAAGTATTGCCGCTTATTGAAGGATTGCTCTCTCGAACATAAATGCAATATCCATCATCTGACCAGTTTCCCCCATAGATAGTATTGGAGCTTATTACAGAGTCGGCATAAGAATTTCTTATCCCATATGTATCATACCCTGCTCCCCCATATATCGTATTATTTTCTATTCTTAACGTTGAAGAGGTATTAAAATCTGTGCGAATTCCGTATGAGGCACCTGAGCCAACACTGTACCCCGGATTTATGGTATTATTGTATATATACGGAGATGCAGATGTGGAATTGTTTAGAATTCCAAAAGAGTATTGCCCGGCTAGATCTGAAGTCCTGCCGGTTATGTTGTTATTTTGAATTGTTGGCGCCCCCATACAATGTATAGCTGCATTTGCGGAGAGATCAGTACCGTCGTCCTTTCCCAATATAATAGTAAAACCGTCAATAATGGTACTATTGGTTATACCGGAACCCGCGTTTACAGCTCTATTGGGAACGCTTGCACTGCCGCCTCCTGTACTGGTATCTTCAAGTATTGTTGTATATGTAGAAGAGTTTCTCCAGTCCCAGTTATTCTCAGAATACCCTCCGTAAATAGATACACCTTCTACCATTTCCACAACAGGATTGTGCGGGGAGATATTATTATTGTAATAATCAGAAGCATACGTCCCTTGCGCGACACGAACAGAACTGCTGGCGGGATTATACAAAGTATTAGCCAGGGTGATCCCTGCCTGAACTGAAGCCATGGGCTTTGCGGCAGTACCCGGATTATTGGTATCATTCCCATCCTTAGCCCGCACATAAACCACATTCTCCACTGTAAAAGACAACGTAGACTGCTCCATAGTTGTCCCTTCCGCAGAGTTCCCATCAATTACAAGAGACCCACTCCCCTCAGGCCACACATTCACCGGCCCACCATCGGGATTGGGCGTAAGCGTAAGGGTATCATTTGTAAAATTATTATTAGTCCACACCATATTCCCGGCAGCAACAACATCCCCCATGGTCCCACTTAAAACAACAGAAGAAGTATTCATTGAGTCATTAAAATTAACAACAAGGATCTCATGTCCCGAAATAGTGGAGCCCGAAGCAAAATCGGCTTCCGCAGTAATAGAGTAGTCTTCAGCTTTCGGGTCATTCCTGTTATCCCGCTCCGCGAGTAAACAGCCCGAAACCAGGCAAGAAATCAACAAAGCACTGCACATTGTAAAGATATTATTTTTAAGCAACATAATAGTCCTCCCCAAAGAAAATTATTTATTCGAAGTATAGCAGACGGTGAGTGTTCACCATATAAATATACCAATTATAGAGCACCAAGCAAAATAAAAAGCCTGCTAAACAATTTTTTTTTAAATTATTAACCCGGTTAAAACCGGAAACCCATTTTAAAACCGAACCGTACATCGGGCACGGAAGCATAAGGAACCTGGTCTATAGAGATATCAAAATACGCCGTTTTTTCTTGCTTTTTTTCCAGGGAATCAAAATCCGGAGCGGAAAAGAAAATAACATCGACCCAGTTGGCAATATAGAGAGCGACAGAAAGCCCTAAGGCCCCAATGAACAGGTACGAAGCGGTCTGGTACTCGCTATAAGCATCATCAAAAAGGGAAGCTGCAGAACCCCTGGGAACGTCCTGGTACGCACTTTTTTTGTCGATATAGAACCATGCGGTAAAGCCCAATAATCCGTATGAGACAAGGGAGCCGCCAAGAAAGACCCATCCTCTGGTAGTTTTATCCGCATATAGCTGGGCAGCGCCGGGAAGAAATCCCCAGGCATAGTAGGTGCTTTTTGAAACATATTTTTCCGAGGAAACGGAAACCACATCATCCCGGTCCAGCTGGAACTCGGCAGGGGAGTTGAGCTTTTCCCGCAGGGTATATGAGTCATTGTCTTCATTGACGATATAGACCTCAAGCACGGAGCGGTCTTTTTTCTTAATGTAGCTTATTTTCTTGTACAGGGTATTGTAGGTAACCCTGAGCACTTTCCGCCGTTTGAGCTTAACGGTCTTTTTGTTGGGAAGTCTGATAGTCATCCGTGTATCGGTTTCGTTAATGATCTTACCTTCAATGATGGAGCCGTCTTTGAGAAATATCCCTTCGGCAAAAAGGGAAGAACAGCATAAAAGGATAAGGCTTATTACAAGGAAAAGTTGGGCGGGTATTAACCTTGATTTCATTTTTTCTCTCTCCTGTTCGCTAGTAGACCGGAAAACATAAAATAACCCGGTCATGTCATATTATATACAAGAAATTTTCTTGTAAAGGACTTTTCATAAAAAGAACCGGTACAAATCTGTCCCGGTGTTTGCTCTTTATTAACGCTTACAAGTCTTTTTTTAGAGCTTTACCTTAACACAAGTTCAGTTCCGGGATATCTTTTAATCGTTCTATTAATATAGTAGGATTTTTGGCCTAAAATTTGCAAACTTTTTTGGTGTGGAAAAAAAAAGAACCGGGACAAATCTGTCCCGGTTATGGCTCTATAATACTGTTTTATCTAGCCGCTGCATGCAACAGTAACAGTAAAAGTAAAATTTTCATTATCCGGGTCATTATTTTGAATAGTAATCCGCGCTTCTGCTTGTTGCGGCGGATTGGAGTTTTTAAACATTATGGATAAATAGAGACCCTCAGTATTGGGCGCCAGGGTAGCCGGCAGCAAAGGTTTGCCCGTAAACTCAAACCCATCTCCTGAAACCATTTCCATTGTAATAGCTGTTACTTCCAGGTTATTTACGGCACTGGCGTTTTGAATAGTGAAATAAGTCCAATGCCCTTCTTGAGCTTCCTGCCTCGTAATTGTTCCCGTATCGAGAGTGCTGTTGGGATTGACAGTTATACCATTGACATAGCCTTTTTCCAGAAATGCTTTAACGGAAATAACCGGTGCGGGGTTTGCTGCTGTCAGTTCTATTTGAAACTGTGAGGAATTTGTAAGGTCACTTACCGGGCCGCAGGTCATTGCTTGAGAATCCCATTTCACTCCCCATGCGTATACTTTTTTTGTTCCATATCCCGGACTGAGCGTGTAGTTCTGTGAATCATACCCCCCTTGAGGTTGATAACTCTTCCAGCCTTCATCACCCACTTGCATGGGCGGCGGCGGTGTTATTGATTCATTTACAAGCCAGTAATTCCCGCCGCCCATATCGCACTCAACTGTTATATCCCGATTCTGTACTGATGAACCGTTTGGACTGGAGAAAGATTCAATTATTGGATTATTAACACCTTCGCCGGTCAGGTAAAAACCAAAGTCTCTGTAATCCGGGTCATTGCTTTTTATTCTAAACACCGCAGTAAAAGACGTTTCGTACTGGGGTGAATAGGTAATATGAAAATCATAGGTTTCTCCGGATTTTAGTGAAATTGGCTGAAAGGATCCCTGATCAAAATATATACCCGGTTCTGTGCCATTTGTATCTATTATCTGTTCAATATTGAGGTCTCCGGTCCCCTGGTTTGTGATTCTAAAATTGTAGCGCTTACTTACTCCTGCTGTATGATAACTCCCCAGATCAAAAGTGCTGTAGGGATAAATATCTGTATTATATGTGTTGCCTACAGAATCATCTATGAGCATGAGAGCAAGTTGGTCAAAGTTTTGGGGAATATTGATTCCCACGTTAAAATGTGACGCATCTGTAAGCGCGCTTGTTATATTGCTTTTTGCATTGAAGTCGTTCATTGCCCATGCGTATACGGTTTTCACACCATTACCGGAGGACAGGGAATAGCTCTCCGGTACTGAACCAAGCCAGTTGGGATCGGTTGGAGATGGTGTTGCCGGTGATTCATTAATAAGCCAACTGTTCGCATTGTTGTCCCTGAGTCCAATAGCTATGTCTTCGGATTGGGACGGCATGCTCATAAGCAGGAACTCGGTTATAGCCGGGATAATATTTGCGTATTGCACACTAAAATGTGAGTTCGAGTTTACTATACTTACATTACCCGCCGCGTCTTTTGCCCATGCGTAGACGTTTTTTGTTCCATATCCATTGGAGAGCGTATACGCTGTGGGTTTTGTGGCAACCCATGCGGGATCACTCGCTGACGGAGGAGTTGCCGATTCATTTACCATCCAGCTGGTGATTGCCACGTTATCGGAACCGGTAAGATTGAATGTTATATCCTGACTGCTCGAAGGATTGGCGCTTGTCAGTTGGAACTGTGTTATTATGGGCACGTTAACATCAATAACTGCTGAAGTATAGGTTCCCGAAACTCCATTGATAAGAGTGTTTCCGTTATTATCCTGTATGGGAGTTGTTCCTGTTACTGTTTCTATCGTAAACGTTGAACCATCGGTCCCGGATAGGGCCATGGGCAATGAGGCAGTAAAAGTACCCGAATTATATGAAATGGAGTTATTCATTGTTATGCTTCCCGGACCGGAATAATTTATTCTGTAATTATCTGGATTCTGCGAGTTGTTTACGTTTTCTGAGAATGTTACTGAAATAATATCACCATTATTTATTATCCCCGGTGTAGACCAGCTTACAATTGCAGGTTGTGCCAGGTCAGGGGTGATATAGGTGTTGGAAGTTCCGTTAACCAGGTTATTTGTACCATCCGTTATGGGACTTGGTCCTGTTTGTGTGCCGATAGTAAAGTTCTCTCCTCCTGTTGCATTGGCAATGG
>JAAENB010000973.1 GCA_024224995.1 bacterium
CGGGGTGCGACCCCTGCGAGGGGAAAAAATACGTCAGAAACTAAATAGTATTGCGATCTGCATCTGGCCTGGAAGTATCCCTCTTCTAAATGTGAGGACTGTTTGAGCGGAGCGAGTTCCGCAGCATTTAGAAGAGGGATGCTTCCAGGCCCGCGCACAAGCAAAAAGAGTTTCTTGAGAGCCGTAATTATCGTTTATCTCCCGGAGAACTCTCTTGATAACGGTTGTTACGAATGGAAAACATCATTTAGACACCCTGGAGCTCCGGAATGTCTCGTCGATACACAACATACTCCCTGTCCTTAAAACCGGTATAAAAATATGTCTTATTTTTTAATACATGGTTAAAAACCGGGTTATTTTGAAAAAAGTTTGTCCCTTTTTGGCCAAAAAGCTCACTATATTAGTAGAACATTAATAAGTCCTACCGGAGGTACGGTATGTTAAATATTAACACTGAAAAATATGATTTTCTTGTAATCATGCATGTCCGGGGAAAATGCGATAACCAGTCGGTAAAGACGTTCAGAAAGTCATGGTATGAACAGATGGCAAAAGGTCCGGGAGCAATTGCGATAAACTGTAGTGATATTGAATTTATAGACTCATCCACTATTAGAGCCCTGGTAAACCTTTCAAAAATCGCGGTTTTAAAAGAAATAGAATTAATCCTCTACGATCTGGGCAATCAAATGGAGCATATTTTTTCACAGGCATCGGTATCCGGCTTTCTCAGGGTAATGAGCAAAGATGAGTTCGAAACCGTATACTCGGAGCAGCTGAGAGACCCCTTTTTAGAGTCCTTAAATGCAGCCCTGCTCCAATAAGAACAAAAAAAAATAAAAAATTTGTTCTTTATGAGTCAAAATAGACACTTATATTATAGAAACAAATTATAACGTTCGATATATGAGACTTTGGAGTTCCGGTATGATTAAAACAAATGAAGAGGAAAGAGGCTTGTTATCCCGAATTGAAGAATCAATAGAAGAGATCTACGAACAACTACCGCTTTTGTGCATCGTAGATTATGACTTTGCCATGGAATTAAAAACTGCCATTGACGCAAATGATTATACGCCATCGAGTCTGCTAAAAATATTTGAAATCATCGACCGGTATCCTCCTCAAACTATTCACTAAACCCGCAAATATTGAGTTGACCCTCACAAAGTATATCATACTATTTGCAAAAAATGCCAGTCCTTTGTTTATGTTATTAATTATATGGAGAAAAATTATGAATATTGAATATTCCGAGGGAAGCATCAGTTCCGATGACGTTCTCAAATATCTCAGTTTAACCGGCAGATCAAGAGAAATATATATCGACATGATCAAAATAAGAATAGCCGGAGAGAAAGCCAAAGAACTGGGAGTTACAGCAAAAAAGAAAAATTTACAAAAATATGCCGATGACTTTAGAAAAACAAACAGGCTCCTTTCAGCAGACGATACCTATGCCTTTTTAAAAAACGCGGGTTTAACAGAAGATGATTTTGAAGCATTTTGCGAATCCCTGCTGGTACGGGACCTGGTTAAAGATAAAATAGCGGATAAGAAAAAAATTGAAGAGTATTTCGCAACAAACAAGCCTGTTTTTGATGAAGCCCGCATATCCCACATTGTTGTTGATACAAAAAACCTGGCACAGGAACTTATAATGCAGATAACAGAGGATGATGAAGACTTTCACGCGCTCGCGCGGGAGCATTCCCTGGACGAGAAAACCGCTCCCTCAGGCGGATATGTTGGCCAAATCTACCGGCATATGCTCTCACCCGAAACCGCGACAAAGGTATTTAATGCCTCTGATGGTGAAATTCTGGGGCCTTTTAAAAGAGATAAACTCCATGAAATAATTTTAGTTGAAAAAATCACCAAAGCAGACCTGAAAAATGATACGGTCCGTGAGCTGGTAAAAGAGACCATTTTTAACGAATGGATCGCGCAGTTTGTTAAAGAAGGAGTCCGGGTAGAGGCATAATCCCCCCATCCGGACGGTCTAAAAAACAGACACAACAGATTGCATTGATTATAAAAAAAAATATACAAAAAAAGAGCAAATTTATTGACATTTTTGCCCTCTATCCTCCCATGGTTTTTATCGTGAATCAAGTTTTATTATAAAACATTGTTTGGAGGAACAATATGAAACAAATCAAGATCGAGAATTTAAGTGTTGAGTCACAGGAACTCAACACAAACGAAGCCGCGAATATTTATGGCGGCGGATTTTCCTGGAATGAAGCAAAGGGAGCGCTGCTCGGTTACTTCAGCGCGGCTGCAGTTACAACAATAGGAGTCGTTGGGGGAACGATATTTTTCCCGCTCTTTCCCATTGCCCAGGCCGGAATGGCAGTTGGTGTAGCAATGGGCGGATGGCAAACCGTTCAAACAACGCAGCAGCTTATTGAAGACATAAAAGATTAATAGTCCGATACGCATCGTGCAGGTCATGCTCGACCTGCACGAAAACATTTTACCTATACCTCTTTTCGAGTACCTCCTAAAAAATATAAAAATTTTACTATCCAAAACTTATAACTGTTAAAGACAAATTTGTCAGGAAGTTTTTGTAAACACCGTTTACAAATCCGCCTGTGCGGGTTGCTATCTTGTGTGCGATTGTGTATATTTGTTCTATAGTCAAACAATTACGCCCATTGCAGCTGCTTAAAACGGTAATGACACATGAAAAAAATAAAACAAATATATCTAATAATTATCGCGGTCTTTTTCATCGCAACCGGCTGTTCCGACATGGGAAGCTGGGACCGGATAGAACAGCAGAAAAGCTGGTCCGATGAAGTTAAACAAATGGACGGCCCTCATATCACCTCTGCCGAATATTACGATACCAACTCAAACGGGTATATCGATCACCTGAAACTTACTTTTGACAAAAAAGTGGACGATTCCACTTTCGACGGCTATTCCGGCAGCAATAACCAGGGAACCGCATCAGCCAACTGGAACATTGCCGGGTACGGCACTGTCCGGATCGATACCAGTGATGCCATTGACGGCAGCGGCGGCGAAAACGACACTGTGCTGTGGCTTGCCTTTGACGAATCGGGCTCATACGACACCGGGGCAACTCCCGACCTTACCGTAAGCAATTCTTCCCTCACCGATGATGAAATCAGGAAGTGCTATCTTAACACCAGCAGCAGCACCTGCTTTGACAGGAGCGCCGCAGCCCTAAGCTCTGCCGATGTTACGGAAACCGACAAAGCCGCGCCCATTCTTGTGGACGCTGTTGGAGAAATTGCCTTCAGCACCATTACCATAAGCTTTAGCGAAGCGGTCGACACGAACGGCGGAACTCTCGATACTCCCCTGGCTGCATCGGATTTTACCTATATCGACGGCAACGCAGGAGACGCCTTCACCACCCGTTCTATGGGAACCGACTCAACCGGCTACGACAACAACCAGGTTACTATTGTGCTCTCCGGCAGCCTCACCTGTGATGACAACACCGATTCAATAGCTCCTGCGGCAGGAGAAATCTTTGACGCTGCCGGCAACAGCGCGCTCACAACTCCCGTAACAATTGACAGTTCTACCATAGATCCTTCTCTTGTAGCATTCTACCCCTTTAGCTGGAACGCTACGGACAAGAGCGGCAATGGAAATCATCTCATTATTGAAGGCGGTGTTTCATCAGGTACCGACCGCGGCGGAGCCTATGGCTATGCCTATAATTTTGACGGAATTAACAGCCGCCTCTACCGGACCGACACCCCGGGTGTCTTCGACATCGGCACCGATCTTACCATTTCTGCATGGGTAAATATCCCAAACACCAGCGGTTCTCATGGGATTGCCGGAAAAGGCGCGGGCTGGTATGGTTATGTAATGACCGTAAATAACGGTGGAAACCGTTCCCGGATCTGGGACAGTACAACAGCCGGGTATGAAACCAATGACGGAACTGTTCCCGCCGGGACCTGGACCCATATAGCTCTTACCTGGAATACTAACGGAAAAATGCGGGCCTATATAAACGGCGCCATTGTTCGAGAAATTAACGCGGGAGCAAACCCCATTGGAACATCCACGGTAAATGAATTTGTCGTAGGCTCTGTTCCCTGGACTCCATCTGAATTCTTCACCGGCACCATGGACGACCTGCGTGTCTACAACAGGGAACTCTCTACTGCGGAGATCGTGGACCTGGTAAACCTTCCTGCGGATTAAGCCAGGTTCAAGGTTCGATGCTTCGGCTCCGCTCACACAGGGGTTCGAAGATTGTGCAACGGGTTGGGTTGCAGAGCTTTCCGTGCAAAGGTTTGGTTCTGAGAGACGTTGCAGTGCAACGCCTTTACTGGCTGGTTTCAGGCCAGGGCTATGGAGATTCCGGGAAGGGGTGCGGCCCCTGCGAGGGGTGCGGCCCCTGCGAGGGGTGCGGCCCCGGGCATAAGGTATATGAAGCCGGAATGTAAACCATACCCGGAGTAATGCCTCCGCAGAACGTTCGGAACTCGCTTCGCTCAAACAGCCTCACAACCCGCAGAGGCATCACTCC
>JAAENB010000974.1 GCA_024224995.1 bacterium
AAAACTGCCGAATCCTTTGACTGGCAGGGAATAAATACCGGCGAATCAGTAGCCCTCTGTCCGCAAAATGTCTCTTTGAATATGAAAAATATCCTGGGCGGTGTTTTGAACCGGGATATTAAAGAAATCCGTGAGTCAGCCGATTTTACAACCGAACTCAGCGAACTTCTTTTCAGGATGATGCAGGGGCAGTTGCAGGCTGTCGGACTTTTTGCCGAAAAGAGACAAAGGACGGAAACGGTAAAAAGAAAAACCGGAATTATCGATTTGTATGACAGATGGCTTGAACAGAGTCTTGCTGTTTTTTCCGAAAAAGGTCTGATCGAATATGACGGAGAGTCATACACGGCAAGGGATATTTCGCCTGTGGATACTGATGCACTATGGAAGGAATGGGAAAGGAAAAAAAATGCATGGTCCGAAAATCCCGGGATGAGAGCCAGGGCAGAGCTGGTTGAAGCGACTCTGCACTCTCTGCCTGAAATTCTTACCGGAAAAATACCGGCAACAGATATAATGTTTCCGAACTCCTCAGTGGAACTGGTCCAGGGGGTTTATAAAAATAACGACCTTGCCGATTATTTCAATAATGTCGTTGCCGATACAGTATCGGCATATATAAAAGAAAGGCTGAAAGAAAATTTGAAAGCCGAAATCAGAATATTTGAAATAGGAGCAGGAACAGGCAGTACGAGCGAAGTAATTTTTGAAAAGCTCAGACCTTATAAAGAGAGCATTTGCGAGTATTGTTATACAGACATATCAAAAGCTTTCCTGATGCATGCGGAAGAAGAGTACGGCAAAGAGAATCCTTATCTGACTTATAAAATTTTCGATGTTGAAAAACCTGTTGAAGAACAAGGTGCGGATACAGCCGGCTATGACATGGTTATTGCGGCAAACGTTCTTCATGCAACGCGGGATATCAGGCAGACCATACGCAATGCCAAGGCTGTGATAAAAAAGAACGGACTGATTCTGTTAAGCGAACTGTCTGCAAATTCTCTTTTTCTTCATCTCACATTCGGTCTTCTGAAAGGATGGTGGCTATTCGAGGATCCGGAACTGCGGATTCCCGGGTGCCCCGGACTTGCCCCCGGAACATGGAAGCAGACGCTCAGACAGGAAGGATTCACAAACATATCGTTTCCGGCTGAACAAGCCCATGATTTCGGGCAGCAGATTATTGTTGCGGAAAGCGACGGTTTTATCCGGCAGCGAAAGAGCAGAATTCATACAACAGAATTGGCCCGGGTATCTTTGAACAGTAGCATCGAGCGCGTTCCCCGCAGATTGCAGCGAGGGTTGGCAAGTGAATCAGAAATCCTTATACCAGGCGAAAAAATAACGGATGATCTGCTCAGAGAAAAAAGCGCTGCTTATATCAAAAAGCTGATCGGCGAAGTTCTTAAAATACCGGTGCAACGGATAGATTCTGCCACTTCTTTTGAAAAATACGGTCTGGATTCGATCCTGGTAGTTCAATTATCCAATAAACTGCGTAACGTATTTAAGAATATCACAACTACCCTGTTTTTCGAATATCAGACAGTCGATGAGCTGATAACGCATTTTATAAAGGCCGAGAAAAAGTCATTAGTAAAGCTTACCGGCCTGGCGGAAAGCCATGGCACAGGAGATGATGCCGTGACGGCCGGCTCCCTGCCAGTAAGTCCGAGGCTGCAATCCCGGCACATCAGGCGATTTTATTCTTTGAAAAATGATAAGGAAAAAGATCGGGATATTGCCATAACAGGTCTTTCCGGCAGTTACCCCCAGGCCGAATCCACAACTGAGTTCTGGAATAATTTGAAAGAGGGGAAAAATTGTATTACGGAAATTCCAAAAGAGCGTTGGGACTGGAAAAAATACTTTGACCAGGAAAAAGGAAAAAAGGGACGTATTTATACTAAATGGGGCGGGTTTATTGATGACGTCGATAAATTTGATCCCCTGTTTTTCAATATTTCGCCTCGCGAAGCGGAAATGATGGATCCGCAGGAGCGGCTTTTTCTTAAAGCGGCTTATGCATGTATAGAAGATGCGGGCTACACGCCTCCGACTCTTTGTAAAAACGGAAAAGTCGGCGTGTTTGTCGGGGTTATGAACAGCAACTATCCGAGCGGCGCGCAGCATTGGTCGATTGCCAACCGAGTTTCTTATCTGCTGAATTTCCATGGTCCGAGCATAGCCCTTGATACTGCCTGCTCTTCTTCCCTGACAGCCATACATTCGGCAATGGAAAGTCTTTACAGCGGCGCCAGCGAATGCGCAATTGCTGGCGGTGTCAATCTGATTACAGATCCTGTTCAGTACCTGCGTCTGAGTTCCATGCAAATGCTGGCTTCGGATAATCGAAACAAATCGTTCGGAGCCGGCGCGGACGGATTTATTGACAGCGAAGGCGTCGGAGCGATTTTGTTAAAGCCCTTGCAAAAAGCGGTTGAAGACGGCGACCATATTTACGGAATAATAAAAGCAGGCAGTATTAACGCCGGAGGGAAAACCAGCGGTTATACCGTTCCCAATCCGAACGCCCAGTTCGAACTGATTGCCGAAGCCCTGAAATCATCAGGAATCAATCCTCGAACAATCAGTTATATCGAAGCCCACGGAACAGGGACTTCATTGGGAGATCCGATCGAAATAGCGGGTCTGACCAAAGCTTTTGAGGAATATACCGAAGATAAACAGTTTTGCGCCATAGGTTCAGTAAAATCGAACATAGGTCATTCCGAAAGCGCGGCAGGCATAGCCGGGGTCACTAAAATTCTTTTACAGCTTAAATACGGACTGTTAGTCCCTTCCCTGCATTCCGGAGAACTGAATCCCGGGATCAGTTTCACAAACACGCCGTTCACGGTACAACAAAAGCTTTCCGAATGGAAACGGCCTGTAGTTGAAGTTGACGGTGGCATTAAGGAATATCCGAGGCGTGCGGGGATATCTTCTTTCGGCGCAGGCGGAGCTAATGCCCATGTAATAATAGAGGAGCACAAAGAACAACCTGCTGCCTCATATTCTCAGATACCTGATCTCCGACCTGATCTCCGACCTCTGCCAACTATATTTGTGTTATCTGCAAAAAGCGAGGAGTGCCTGAAGGCTTATGCTGAAAGAATGGCAGACTTTCTGGAAAACGCGGTTTCATCTCAGCCAGTCATTGGCACTGATGAAGAATTTTTGTCTGAAAACCTTAAAAAAGACTTGTTAAGCTCTGCCTGCGATATTCTGAATGTAAAAGAATCTGATTTTGATTATGAGGGCAGTCTTGCCGAGCATGGCTGTGAACCTGTGAGTCTGGCAGAGTTTTGTAAACGGGTTAATGAAAAGTACGAGTTGAAA
>JAAENB010000975.1 GCA_024224995.1 bacterium
CTTCCGCTGTGTATCCTGATTCATCTTCCGTACTCGAAATAATCGGTGGGAATACATTGTAAACTGATTTTGTTCTGTAAGATGATCCGCCGGCTTCCTCAACAGTCCGTATGACAGTCCTTGTATCGGCCCATTCCAGGGTTTCCTTCCGGGTTTCTGTTATTACTGATGTTTTTCCCTCACTGCCGGTGCCGCTCCTGATCAGTTTCCAGGTTCCGGCGGCCGCTTCCCCGGAATGTTCGTATGTATATGTTTTTGTCTCTGCCCCTCTTGTTTCGGTTATCTCAAGTACAGCCGCATTGCCCCCGGGATTTCTTACCTGCCAGTCTGCAACGGGACTGTCATCCTTTTTGTACATGCTGATGCTGTATCCGTAATCGTCTTTTTTCGTAATAACTGCGCGGACTTCGGGAGCTTCGACACTGAGAAGGGAACCGTCTTCCCCGTAAGCTGCGGCAGCGCCGTCAGTCAGTGAGGAAAACCTGAGCGACCGGGGTGTGGCAGTCAGGCCGTCAGCCGGGTCGTCAAGATGCAGAACTATATCACCGGCAGGTTTTCCGAGTTCCGCTCTTCCCAGGCTGAACCTGACATCGACACTCGTGAGTTTTCCGGATGCAGTGGCCGGGGCCTGGCATGAGCAGCATCCGATACATACTTCCTGTTCCACGAAGCAGCAGGGGCTGTACGGATCGTCCA
>JAAENB010000976.1 GCA_024224995.1 bacterium
CGCATAGGGCACGGCACGCCGAGCCCCTACAGGTATCGCCCCCCTCGCAGGGGTAGCTACACCTTCCCGGAATCTCCATAACCCTGGCCTGAAACCAGCCAGTAAAGGCGTTGCACTGCAACGTCTCTCAGAACCAAACCCCGGCCCGGAGCATCTTCGCAAAACAGACCCCGGTGCAACCACAGTTTCTGACCTATTTTTCCCGGCCCTGCCGGTGTTGTTCTTAACCGATTACCGATCACCCCGCCCTCAGGGCGACCGATTACCTCCCCTTACCCCCCAAACCGCTTAACCAGCACCACCCTGTTCCCGTCCACATTATAAACAATCTCATCGAAAATATCCCGGGCCATCAGAATCCCCCGGCCGTGGGAAAACATCGCCTTATTTAAATCGCTTAATTCGGAATTCAATATTTTATTATAGTCAAAGCCCTTCCCTTCATCGCTAATAATATAGGTAACCCTGTCCGTGGCAATGGAATACTCAATAGTAACCCGCCTCTCACTGTACCGGGGATCATTCTGGCGCTCCGATATAAAATCCAGGTACTCCCCCCTGAGAATAAGCTCAGTCTTTTCATTGTACGAGATATCAAGATTTCCATGTTCAATGGCATTGATTACCATCTCCCGAAGGCCAAGACGCAGCAGGTTCACCTCCTTTGAACGCAAATATTTACGTAAATTTCTTGTTAAGCGATGGGTAATATCTTCGGCAGTAACCAGGTAATTCCCAATGATAAACTGCTGCTCTTCCGATATAAAATACCTCATTAAAACATCTTCCAGCACACTGGAAGCCTTGCCCAGAACCTCGTTCTTACCTATAATATTAATATATTCCAGGCGAACCTGCATCTCCTTGGGCTCCGCGCTGATGGAAGATTTAAACCGGGCTTTAAACTGAATGGGAGCCCGCTCTTTCACAAAGGCCTCAAGCTTTTCTTTTACGATCTCTTTGGTGACACCATCCTTATCCTCATATAAAATATCATTGAAGTTTAAGCCGGAAACCGATTCCGGCCGAAGATTCAACTGGTTCGAGATAGCCTTATTTGCCGTAATAAAATTCCAGTTTTCATCAAGAGAAAATACAATATCTTTTGACCCTTCCACCAGGAACCGGTATTTTTCTTCTGAGTGGGTAATCCTGGTATTTGCTTCATTCAGGTCCTGAATTTTATCCTTAAGATCCCGGTTAAGATGCTCAATCTTTTTATGAACATAAATAAATCGATTTGAGAGAATAAACGCAATCGCCATAATAAAAACAAGAAAGGTATAAGCGGAGATCCTGGTATCGAAAATATAATAAATTGAGTCAATAATATCCCAGGTAACACTGAACAACAGCACAGTATACCCAATCAGAATATTACCTGCCACAGTATGTCTCAATATGCGAAAAAACGAATAAATAAAAGTACCATGCTTGTTCGTATCCCCTGAAGCTGTGTTAAATTCTATAAGATCCTTAACAAACGCGTAAAATATAGTAAAAAAGATATAGAGAAGCGGAATAATCGCAGTAAACTGCCATATTCGCAATATATCCGTTAAAAAAGGATGTGGAGAGGGCAGTGTAAAAGCAACCAGGAAAATGCTGTAAATGCTATTTGCTACCGTAAAACGGCTGATCCTGTATAACACCACCTGGTCAATAAAACAACCGAGCAAGGGCAGCAGGATATACAAAAAAGAAAATTCAACGCGGTTAATAAGAGAGGTATCCTGTATAAAGAAAGATATATGAGAAGACAACGTGAAAAAATAAATAAACCCGGCTATTGTAAAAAGACCGTAATAGAGATTATACCGTTCTTTTCGCCGGTTCATATATAAAAAAAGGTGATAAATGCCCACAAAAAGATATAAAAAAATAAGAACGGAAAAGAGCTTATTTGAACGTTTTTCCAGCAATATTTCATACTCATCAATGACATACTGCCCCGTGGCGAAGAACCCCGTATCAATATGCTGAGGGTTTCCCACGATCTTAAAAGCAAGGACATTCACCCCATTCACCAGGAACCGTGAATCAAGGGAGATAACATAATTACGAATATTCCTGCTCGATTCGATTTTTCCTTCGGGAGAAAGATGAAGCTCACTCTTAACTAAATGCCCGTTACAATAAATCTCCCAATTAATCCCAATCTTCCGGAGAAAGAGCCCTAAAATCCCGTTCCGGTCTTTCCGGCCCTCTTCAAGAACGAAAGAAGTGACAAAGGTATACGTTTCATCAGGGAAATCAGCCAGAGACAGGAAGCGGCGGGAAGATGCGCTTAAACCAAGTTCTTTTATTCTAACCGCCCGTTTTCCTGTTGTAACACCGGGAATCCTTAACCAGGAATTATCTTCAGGAAGGGTAGAAATCCAGTCAGGAGAAAATCCCTTTTTAACAAAAAGATCCTGCCGGGTCAGGTCAATAGGTTCCGCGTGCAGCGAGGACGCTCCAAAAACAAGCGCAAGACAGAAGAGAACCGGCAGCAATATTTTTTTATTTGAAAATCCCATATAGATTTATAAACTATTTGAAGAAAAAAATCAATACAAAAATCCCTCTGTTCTCACAACAGGTCGTGAGGCTGTCTGAGCGAAGCGAGTTCCGAACGTTCTGCGGAGGTATTGCTCCAGGCATAGTTTACATTCCGGGTTGATATACCTGATAGGACCGGTGCTACTCAAAGCGCTTAACCAGCACCACCTCGTTTCCAATTTCATTAAAGACCATACTATCAAATATATTTTTCACCATCTCCAATCCTCTGCCGTGGGGAAGATATTCCTGGTTTAAATCAGAAGGTTCTGCGCTGAGTAATTTTTTATGATCAAATCCCAATCCCTCATCGGTAATTCGGTACTGAACCTGGTCGGTATCGATAACATACTCAATCAATACTTTTTTTCCCTGGTACGCAGGATCATCCTGGCGTTCCGCAAGGAACTCAAAATACTCATCATTCACCATGAGCACGGTTTTTTCGCTGTAGGTAATCCCGAGATTGCCGTGTTCAATGGCATTTATAATAACTTCCCGCAGCCCAAGCCGCAAATAGTTAATATCCTGGGGGTCTATATATTTTCGAAGATTCCTGGTTATCCTGTTTACAATATCCCGTACCGTTACCAGGTAATTCCCGATTACAAAATTTTGTTTCTCAGATACAAAATATTTAATAAGCGAATCTTCCAGGACCGTTGATATTTTCCCCAGTATTTCATTTTTCCCTTCAATATCCAGGTATTCCAGCTGCAGGTTCACCTCTTTCGGTTCTTTCCAGGCCAGTGACATCAGTTCAACGGAAAACCGGATCTTTTTTCTTTCTTTAGTAAAAACCTCAAGCCGTTTCCGAACAATCTCTTTTGCTATTCCCTGGTCTCCGGCGTAAACCAGGTCAAGAAAATTCAATGTTTTAAGCACAATGGGGGAAACATCAAGTACCGAAGATATGGCTTTGTTGGCGGTAATAAAATTCAAATTCTCATCCAGTGAAAAAATTACATCATTGGACCCCTCAACAAGGATACGGTACTTTTCTTCCGAATGAATAATTCGCGTGTTAACCTCGTTCAGATCATCAATCTTTTGCTGCAGTCCGCGATTGAGATTCTCTTCCCGGTTATGGAGAGACAAAAACCGGTTGGTTAAAATAAGGGTGATACTAATCTCAAACATAAAAAAAGCATACTGGGTAAGAAGAACCCGGTACCCAAGAAAAAGCGTATCATAAATATCAAAAAAAGCACAGAAAACCATAGCAACGATTCCCAGGAACAGGTTTCCCGCGACAGTATGACGCAGGACTTCAAAAAAACGAGCCGACAAAGAAAAAATTCCCTTATTATTTTCCCGGTATGCCGTTCTTAGGTCTTTAAAAAAAATCGAACATACTATATGTAGTACATATAAAAGAGACAACGGGGCTGTAGCCTGCCATAAAACAAGCAAATCCGGAATAAAAATAACGGGCATAAATAACGTGAGCACCGCCAGTATAGTACAGAACAAGCTGTACAATTTAACAAATTTTGTTATTCTGTCATTAAGGATCAGGTCAATAAACGCTCCCAGGAACGGGAAGAGAGAATATACTGACGCGTACTCAAGCCGGAGAACGATGCTGCTGTCCGGTATAATCAAAAAAACCGTTGCCGTTCTGGATAACAGGTACATAAAAAGAAATACGGAAAAAAAACCGTAAAAAAAGTTATACCCCTGCTTCATCCGGTTAAAAAACAGAAAAAGATGATATATGCCAATAAAAAGATATATCGCCATTAATATTAATTTTATGATCTCAGAATTTTCAACGGTCAATGCATCATAATCATCAATAATATAATCCCTGTTGCTGTAAAATCCCGTTGTCTTACAGGTTGGATCTCCTACGATCCTGAAGGCAACAACATTGAGCCCTTCTTTAAAGTACAGGGGATTGATGCCGATTCGTACAAAGCGGCGGTAGCTCTCCTCTTGAATAACCCCTTTGCTGTTCATATGCATTTCTTTACGAAGCAGCTTTCCGTTTAAGTAGACCTCCCAGTTTATGCCAATGGCCCTTAAATACAAACCCTGCAGCGGTTTTTCATGAAGATCTTTTTCCGTCAGTTCAAAACAGGTAAGAAAGGTAAACTCATGGAGCGGGTGTTCTTTAATGGAAAAAAAACGCCGTTTGGGTATTCCCGCAAGGTCCAGATTGGAAATGGTCATTTTTCCTTTTTGAATAAATTGGGGTGATAATCGTTTCCACTGGCTGTTATGCTCTTCAACAGGAACCAGGTTAAGCCATTGGTCAGAAAACCCCTTACGGACAAAAAAAGCATTCTTTGCGAGATCTATGGGCTCTCCTGCTGCGAACTCCGGGCAGAAGAGCAGAATAGACAGGATCAGTATTCCCCCGATTTTTTTTATCAATTTCATATAAATCCCCCGGCTTCGGGTAAATATATTTTAAACCGGGTAAATGTTCCCTCCTCGCTCTCCACTTCTATTCTTCCGCCATGACAATCCTCTACAATCCACCGGGCAAGATGCAGCCCAAGCCCCAATCCTTTATTGCTTCTTGCTTCACCGTCCTGTCCGCTATAAAAAACACCAAAGATATTCTCCTCCATATCTCCCGGGATCCCCGGACCGGAATCCTCAACAGTGATTAAAAAATCAGTGTTGTCGGTCCCGGCTCTTACGGTAATTCTCCGCTCTTTTTCTATTGAACCTTTTTTAAGAGCCTCGATGGCATTATCGATCACGTTTTCCAGGACTATTTCAATTTGCTCAGCGTTAATTTTGATTTCTTTGCCGGAATCAAAATCAAATATTTTTTCCAGAACGATGTTATTCTCCATAAATTGGGATTCAAAATGAGTTAAAGCGTTTTCAAGTACATATTTGATCTTATTATTTACCTGCTCTGCCCGTTTACCGAAATTCCTCCTTATTTTATCCTTCATTTTTTCAATTTTGTCAAGCCCCTGTTCACATTTAGCCAGGGTTTCTTTCGCGAATTCAAACCGTTCCTGGTCGGTAATCAGTCCTTTGAGTCTCACGTCCTCCAGGTAACCGTTTCCCAGGGTAATTGCCTGGGCAAAGGGCCATAATTCATGGTACAGTTTATGCCCAATATCCGACACAAGAATGGAGGAGTCATCCAGGGTCCGCTGCAGCTTTTTATAGGCCTCTGCCAGCTTTGAAGTACGCTCCCGTACTTTTTCTTCAAGGTTATAATATAACCGGGCATTATCAATGGAAATAGCTACCTGGGAAGAAAGCAGCTCCAGGATCTCTATCCTTTCAGGAGTAAAGGCGCCATCGGCAAGATTATTTTCCAGGTATACGATACCGGTCAGTTTTCCCTGGTTAAGAACCGGCGTACACAGGACCGATTTTGGTTTATTCTTCGCCACATAGGGATCACTAATAAAATTACCTTCAAGGGAGGCGTTATTTAATATTATGGTTTTTTTTGTTCGTGCCGCGTAATTGACAATACCGCTGGAAAGCCCGCTAAATGTTTCTACCGGGATCGATTGAAGCGATGTAATATCTTCTCTTCCCACAGCTCCTTCAGCTTCAACCAGGAGCTGTTCCCCCTCTTCGAGAATAATCACTCCCCGCTCTGCCCCGGCATTCTCCAGCACCAGTTTCATTATTTTTACCAGGAGCTTGCTTAAAACGATCTCTCCCGACAATACCCGCGCGGCCTTCACTACTGTAGAAAGATCAAGAGATTTTGCCCCTTCTCCCTGGTCCGTTGTTCCGGCGGGCGACAATAAGCCGGGAAAGCGTTCATCCAGCTGCTGTAATTTGGCAATGGCTCCCCAGCGGGCGTAGCTTAAATATGCCTCCCGCAAATACATCCTGCCAATCCTCTTCTTTCCTTGAGCAAAATAAAACTCCGCAGCCAGTTCTCCGGAAAGCGCCTCCTCAACAAAAAATTCATACTGTTTACTTAATTCCATAGCCAGTTCATAGGCTTCTTCAGCAGCGGGGTTGTCCCCCCGGACCCGAGCCAGTTCGGCTGCTGTAAGGTAATACCGGTGAAGATTATTCATTGGAGCGTATTCCGCCCATTTTTTCAACTTCTTCTGATTTTTCCGCACCCTTCTTAATGATGCCGCCTTTTCACGCTTTGAGGCTTTCGGGTAAAGCGCAAGCCTGGTGAGGGAATCATAAAACACGGAACTCCGTGACACGGCAGTTCCCAGAACTCCATCCCGGTACTCACTGAATCTATCCAGGTTTTCCATAGCCTCTGCGTAGGAATTAAAAATATAACATACTTGAGATTTGATAAAAAAATAATTTCCCAAAACCGTTCGATCATTTAACCGCAGCCAGAGCGGCAGGGCTTTTTCCTCATCAAAAATTTTTCCCTTGAGTATGGTTGGTTCATTACCATATCCCACGAGGTTGAGAACAACCTGGCGCAAAACAGCATGGATGTCGTATCCCTGGTTCTTATTCAGTTCCGCGATTGCCGGTCCCAGCCGTGCCAAATCCTCTTTCAGCTCCGGTAAGTACCTGCCGCATTGATACGAATGGCTCTCATAGGCATAAAGACAATAGGCCGCGAATTGTAAATCTCCTGTTTCCAGCGCGATGTGGTAGGTTTCCATTAAAGCAGGGATGGTTTCTTTCAGATGCTCTTTCCAGTGCCGTATGAGAAAATTATAGGTTAGATGCACCTTCGCGTACTCCCCCCTGGCATTCAGGGAGTCGACCAGTCTGAGGGCCAACTTTGCCAGGGAGTAACCGGTATTCACATCTCCAAAGCCCAGTATCATCATCAGCCCAAAGCCAATATAGCCAAGGGAATGCTCCGGGGTGTTCCCATGTTTAAGAGCAAAACCAACCGTTCTAAAGGAAATCAATGCCATGAGCCGGGGATCAACAGAGTAGAATGCCGATCCCATACCGGAAATAAGCTGTGTCATGCCCAGGATCTCGGGATCCGAGGCCCGGGGCAGCTTAAGAATATCGTCATAATTTTTCCCGGCCAGGGTTATTCGTGCTTTTATAAATTCAAACAGAAGTCTTGCTTTTGTGGGCCGTTCCGGGATACGGGCTCCAAGTATATTCGCGACAGGGATTGCCATGGAAATAGCTCCGTGAAAATCCTCGCGGTCTATACAGGCGGCAATTTTACTTGTGTATACTCCTACGGAATCAAGCACGCTCCTGCAATTTTCTATCACACTGTCTGCCATGCGTTCCATCCGCTCATAATCGACCTTGCAATAGGCGGTTCCCGCTGCTTCCGTGTACAAATCCAGGGTGAGCCGGTATTGTTCTTCCCAGCATTTTTCTTCCAGCAGCCCAATACCGGTCTCCAGGTATTTATAGGCCGGGGAATACGCAGCCGACTTCCGGGCCATCTTCCCTGCTTCCAGGTTCAGCGCAGCCAGCTCCGTACGATCCTTAATAAAATGCGCTCCCAGGTTCAATTGATCCACTGTATAAAATAACCCGGTCCCGCCCTTTCTCATTCGGCTCAGGGCGATCTCACCGATCCGGTAATGAAGAACCGCCCTCTCTTCCGGACCGATTAACGAATACGCGGCCTCCTGTATCCGGTCATGGCAAAAATAATATTCTTCTCCGGACATGCCAACCAGTTCTTCAATTACCGCTTCCTTGAGTTCCCGGACAACTTCTTTGAGTGATATATCCCGCAGGACAGAAAGAGTCTCCAGGTCGAAACGGTTGCCCATGCAGGAACATAAAACCAGTATCTCCCTGGTACCCTCCGGCAGCCTGTTTATTTTTTCGATCATAAGATCCACGACATTGTCCGTAACCTGGCGCTTCCGTATCTTCTCTATTTCCCAGCCCCATCCTTCTACTCCCGAATACTTCAGGAGCTTTTCATCATACAGGGTATGAATAAACTGGTTAACAAAAAAAGGATTGCCCTGTGTTTTTTTAAAAACCTCTTTCGCCAGAAAAGATCCTTTTTCTTCACCGCACCGCAGGATGTAAACCACAAGATCCCGTATATCTTTTTCAAGTAAGGGTTTCAGCGCTATCCAGCTCACTGGAGTCCCCTCATCTTCCACTCCCCTGATCATCCCTTTCAGGGGATGTGCCGCCCCCACTTCGGTATCCCTGAATGCTCCTATTATGAATAAAAACGTAATTCCGGGGCTCGTGACAATTTTCCGAATAAATTCAAAACTTGCCAGATCGGCCCATTGCAGGTCATCCAGGAACAGGACCAGGGGATGCTCCTTCCCGGTAAACAGTGAAATAAAGGTTTCAAAAACACGGTTAAACCGGTTCCTTGATTCCTCCGGTCCCAGCTCGGCAAGCGGTCCCTGCTTCCCGATTATTAACTCTACATCAGGGATTACGTCGGTAATAACCCTGCCGCTTGGGCCCAGCGCGGCACGCAGCCCCTCTTTCCAGACACGGATCTTTTCTTCACTTTCCGCGAGCACCTGCCGTACCAGGCCCCGGAACGCCTGAATAATAGCGCTATAGGGCGCTTCCCTGCTGTACTGGTCGTACTTTCCCGTAATAAAAAAACCGCGCTTTGCCGTCAGGGGCTTCTGCATCTCATTCACCAGCGCCGATTTCCCCACCCCCGGATTACCGGCCACCAGCAGCATCTCGTTCTTTCCCCGGCTTACGCGCTCAAAGAGAGACAGAAGCGCTTCTCTCTCTCTTTCTCTCCCGAATAACTTGTGTTGTACAACAAACCTGTTGGATACATCATTTTTACCCAGCTTAAAAGCTTCTATGTCCCCCCGGGTCTCATATTGCCGCAGGCATTCTGCCAGGTCGGCTGCCAGTCCAAAGGCATTTCGATATCGATCTTCCGGATCCTTTGCCAGCAGTTTCATAACAATATCCGAAAGAACAGGAGGAATTTTCGGCTCATGCCCGCGGGGCTGTACCGGTTTTAGCGCGATATGAGAATGTATTACTTCCATGGGATCAGTTGATTTAAAAGGAACTCTCCCCGTTAGCATTTCATAAAAGGTGATTCCAAGCGAATAGATATCCGTTCTAAAGTCTACTGTGCGGTTCATGCGCCCGGTCTGCTCCGGTGACATATAGGGAAGAGTTCCGTTTATTACAACGGGACTATTAATATTCTTATTTGCATGGGTCAATACCGATGAAATTCCAAAATCAATAATCCTGACCTTCCCGGTCTTTTCATTAACCAGTATATTTCTCGGTTTTATGTCTTTATGAACGATATCATTCTGATGAATTTTCCCAAGTATTTCCGATAATTTTATCGCAGTCTTTAAAAATTGCTTTATATCCGGTGCGGCTCCCCTGCTGAGTATCTCTTTCAGGGAACGCCCGTCAAAGCACTCCAGAATAAGAGCAATATTATTTTCATAATCGACTATATCATAGGTTTTTATAACCCCATCAATCCGAATATTCTTTATTACATCATATTCCTGCTTAAAGCGGGCCATTTCCGATGGTGTGGGATATTCGGCTTTGAGTATCTTTATTATGACCGTCTCTTTTTCACCCTCTTTTCGGCAGCGGTATACAAGTGACCGCTCACTCTCTGCTGCCTTTTCCAGTACTGTATATCCTAATATCTCTTTCTTCATTCAATGTTCTCTCTTATTTAAAATGATAACTCCTTTTTGCGATTAGTCAAGGAAAAAGCAGACCCATGCAAGGCCTGATTAATGTCTTGACGTAATGTTTTTAGCAATATATGTTATCCTGTACTGTTTAAAAAATTTGGCATATCCCTGCCTGTTAGGAGTGAATCATGAAAAGAACTATCATTCCCGCTTTCCTGGTCAGTTTTCTGGCTATTTTCACCGCTATTTCGCTTTTAGCCCTGGAAGTTGATGTTGATGAAGTCAAATCAAAACAGGTTCGTTTTATAAACTATAGAGGGAAAAAACAAAAAAGTGATCCTCCGAAAGCGGTATCCGCGATTGGCCGGGGGCTTGCCCGTGGAGCCCGTGCCAGGGGTAAAAACCGTAAATACAGCTTCCACCGGAAGTATTCTATTGTCCGTGCCGTTTCCAAAAAAGAACCGGAAAAATTCTCTGCCGATATATTCTTTATTAACAAAAGCGCCAGAGTTACCCATATTAACTATGTCCGAAAAATTACCGCCGGATACCTGGCAAAAATGTACGGCTATTCTCCCCGTCAGGCCAGAACCCTTGCTCTCTTTTTATCGTACTATAATGCCATTCACCGGGGGGATGTTGCCTATTTTTCGGAAAAATACAAATCTGTTGTTATGAAACACATCAGCGCAAAAAATGCCGGTATATCGACAAAATATTATGAATGGCCCGGCAAAACCAGGATTCTCATCCCCCTCACTACCGAAGCCAAACGGGGTAAACTCGACTCCATTGATCCCGATATCATCTCCGGCAAAGATACCAGGGACGAGGTTCGTAAAGATGATAAGAACCTGGACGAACGAAAGGATATGGTAGACCTCAAAGAAAAGATAATTGAGAAAGACAAAGAAGATATCGAGGAGAAGAAAAAGGATACCGCAGAAAAGAAAAGAGAGGTGGAAAAAGAAAAGCGCGAAGCAGCTAAAAAAAGGGAAGACCTTGAGAAAAAGAAGACTGCCATTAAAGAGAAAGAAGAAAAGATAGCTGAAGAAAAAGAGGAAGCAAAAACCATCACCGATCCTGAAGAAAAAGAAACAAAAGAAGAAGAGATCAAAACCAGTGAAAAAGAAGTAGCAGAAGAGAAAAAAGAAGCGAAAGAAACCGAAGAAAAGATCACGGAAGAAGAAAAGAAAACAGAGAAAAAAGAGGATGATATAAAGACCGCTGAAAAAGAGGTCACCGATAAAGAAACGTCTGTTAAGAAAAAAGAAGAGGGCCTCAAAGAAGAGAAAAAAGAAATCGAAGAGGATGAACTCAAAAAAGATATTAAAGATGATCCCGAAAAAGCCAGGGAAAAGCTGGAAAAGAAAGCCGACACCCTGGAAGAAAAAGAAAAGGATCTGGACAAACGCGAAGAAGACATGCGCGACAAAACCGCGGAGAAAAAGGTCTTTGCCTTAAAACTCTATTACATGAAGGTCAAAGAATACCTGGAAAAGGGCCATTACAATAATGACCTGTATATGATAAACGCCGTTACGGGAAAGATCGATTTCAAATCCCCGGTTAAAAACATCTGCGGCAATAAATACAGCATCTTCGCCGACGGCATCGTGGTGATTACCCACCAGGGGAAACATTCCGAAGGTCACAGTCTTACCTTAATCGACCGGAAAACCCTGAAAACCACCATCACCGGCGCTGAGGGTGTTTTCTGGCGCAGCTTCGTGGAAATCCGGGAAGGTTTTATCTATGCCATTATTTTCGACAACGGCAAATTTTACCTGGGCAAATTCGACAAAGAGCTCAAACAGGTTGCCCGGTCCGATGTGCAAATTAACGAAAATACCTTTATTTCGATCTATGACGACAAGATCTTTATCAACAGGCACGATAAGCAGATAATTGTTCTTAATAAAGAAGATCTTAAGTTTGTGAAAGAGATCAAACCGTAGAAGTAAGGTAATCGGTCGCCCTACGGGCGTGGTAATCAGTAATCGGTCAGGGAATAAGAGCCCCTTCTTTACCGATCACCGATTACCCGGCCCGCAGGCCACCGATTACCTTACTCACCAACCAATTTCCGGCCCGCATCACCTTACTCCTCCTAATTCAATTTTATTATAATCTCCACGCGTCTATTCTTCTTCCTTCCCTCTTTCGACCGGTTGTTGGCAATGGGTTTTTTGGAGCCGAAACCGCGGTAGGAGTTCTTGTCGTGGCCGATGCCCGGTTTTAAGTATTCAGCAACAGAGCGGGCTCGTTTTTTTGAAAGCTTTTGATTGTAAGCGGCTTTTCCCGTATCATCGGTATGGCCTTCAACGATTATTTCCCTGTCGGGATATTTTTTCTTTATTGCTTTGATAACCTTATTAAGAGCCTTTTTGGTATGGGGGCGAAGTTTGTGTGAATCGAAATCAAAAAGAACTTCTCCCATACGGAGGACCAGGCCCCGCTTGTCCGTATCCACATCAATACCGCTCTCTTTGGGCAGTTCCTTTTTCATTTCCTCTTTTGCTTTTTCCTGCTCATTCTTTGTCACAACGGTATAGACCCGGTACCGGGTATCCATCTTCATATTGAATTCAATGGTTCCCATCCTCCGTCCATCCTTGAACAGAAATATTATACGGTAATCATCATCCTGTACAATAGGATAGTTTTCTTTTACATCCCAATAAATGGTCCCGGTCCGCTGACCCATTATTTTTACTGGAAAATCGGCAGGGTATTTCCCTTTTGACATGTCTTTATTAACGCGGTAGGCATAACTAACGGCGGCAAGCGTTCTTCCCTCCCGCTTTTCTATTCCAACAAGACGATACTTCACTTTAAAGGTCAGCTGAAAGGGAATAGAAAAACTTCGCAGCACCATTTCCGCGGGTGCAGTCCAGGTATGTCCGGAAGCCACAGCTTTCCCCGGCAAGGTGGGGATGTGGCGTAAATTCGGTATTTCCGCTTTCGCTGCAAGCAAATATCGCCCTGTTGGCTTTATGAGGAAATCGGCATGGGTCTGTTCTTTTAAATTAAAAACCGTATCCTTGAGCTCCTTTCGAAAAACAGAAAAAACCCCGCGAACATGGCTGCCGGACTTTTCTTTCCGGTCACAGGTTAAATCAATGATATTTCGTTCTTTGTAGATTCGCACCAGCTTGCTGTTGGTATAATACTTCACCTTAGCGGTTCTCACCGCTTCCAGCCTGGCATTGCCCGGAATATCCCATTTTAGCGTTACTGCTCCCTGTAAAATCGCGGGAAAACAAACCACCGCAGCAAATAAAATAGCTAAATAATTAAAAAATTTCTTCATATTAATACCCGGTATTGAAATGAGCAGGTTTTCCCTGCTCATTAATCATCGGCCGGTTTTTGAATTTAGTGAAGAACAATTTTTTTATATTTTTCCCGGTTTTACCGGCGTGGTTCGTATAAAATTTTCCCGGTTTCTTTTTTCCCGTCCAGGACGCAGGATATATGAAAATAGACCCTGCGGGTTCTGCGCGGGATCTTTATTTTAGCCTGGTATCCCTTCCCTTTTTTCACCAGTTTAAGCTTCTTCCCGGCCTTGCCCGGTATTTTCATAACGGCGGCAACCGCTGAAGCATCTTCAGCAACATGCTTAACATCCTTCTCAAGAATATAAACTGTCACTGTTTTCCCGCTAACAACGACCTCGGCAAAATGTTTTGTCAATTTCGCGTATTGCCCGCCATGAGGCCCAATCACCGGCAGCGTGTCCGGAGAGCTGTGCCCGTCATCATGAGCCAAAAGAGCCATGCTCATGCAGGTAATCGCAAAAAAGACTGTGGTAATTAAAAATATTGTTTTTTTCATTGTTTTCTCCTTATTATTTTATATATTCCGAAATCAAAAAATATTTTGCTTTCAGGTTTAGTCTCTCAGTTTTAAGGCTGCAATAATCACATTTAATGTTATACAAATTCCGGATTGATGCAAGCATATCTGCCGGAGATTTTAGCCCCCGGGCAAATTCCCTATAGGCCCGGGCAAGATTCCTGTTGGCCCGGATTATTATTTTTTTTATTTTCTTTAAGCGTCTCTCTACAATCCGCAGTGAGGTCTCCATGCGGGTAAAATCCATTTCTGCCCTGGCAAGCTTTTGCGCGATTAGCTGCTCACGCGCCTGTAGTTCGAGCCGTTTCGCTTCCAGTTGGGAGCTTCGACTCCTGTTCGAAACCAGGGGCATGGTTACCCTCACCGAAGCGCCAACTTCCGGATCAAGGGGAGATATGGCATCACGATGCGGTCCGTACCCTCCGTATATTTCAAGGCCGAAAAAAGGCCAGTACAAATTCTTTTTTTCAAGCTCCAGCTGCGCTTTGAGAGACTTCATCATTGACTGCCCGGACCGGTACTCGGGGAGCGATTGCAATACGATTGATTTTGTATCCTGTCGAGGCTCAAGGGACGCCATCCGGCTTACGGGATCAACAACACTGTCTACTTTCGTGCCCACTAACAATTCGAGCTGCCGTTTGTGCAAAGCGATCAATTCATCCGTTGAATCCTTTTTCTCCCTGAGCATGCTCAGGCGAATACTCACCTCTTCCAGGTCTGAGGGCCCAACTTTGCCGATCTTCAAACGGGGCCGTAATAGTGCTGCCAGTCTCTTCAACTGCCCAGCGAGTTCCAGGTTATTTTTTTGTCTTTCTTTTAAAAAAGCAATTCTATAATAATAATGAGCAATAACTGCCTTCAGTTCCATAACCTGTACCTTCTGGCGCCACCCAGCCGATTCTGCTTCATGCAAATAAACACGTTTTGAATAGGAGCTCCTGCCCCCGTCCCACAAAGTCCAGGCCGCGGACAAACGAGCCAGGGGACCGTGTTCGGTTGTATTGCCATTGCTTCCAAAGGAATATCCCAGGTCAATTGAGGTATTAGGAATATAAAACTCAGGAAGAGACTCTATTTTTTGCTGGAGCGCCCTGGCCTGTTTTATTCGTGCCAGGATTCCCGGTGAATTTTCTTCGGCCTGGCTCCATAAATATATAAGAGAGTCTTTATTAGTATTTTCCCCGGCAAAAACAACAGTGTTCCATGCCAGGAAAATAAGTAATACCCATAATAGTTTTTTATTCATCGGTTCCCTCCGTAGTTCGGCTCCGCTCACCACAAGTAGTTCGGCTCCGTTTTCCTGCATGGTAAAAAACAACCGGGGTTAACACAAGATCCAGCATAGTAGAGCTTAAAAGACCTCCTACAATTACCAGCGATATGGGGAAAAGCATTTCCTTACCCGGAGCATCATTGCCGGTCATGAGGATGGGGATCAACGCAATTATGGCAGTACCCGCTGTCATCAGTACCGGTACCAGGCGTTCCAGTGCGCCCCGGATAACCATACTTTTTGAAAACGGTTCTTTCTCCTGTTCCATCAAGTGGATAAAATGAGAGATCATGAGAATACCGTTGCGGGAAGCGATTCCCGCAAGAGCTATAAAACCAACAAGGCTGGCTATGGATAAATTTGTTCCCATAAGATATAAGGCATAGACCCCACCGATAAATGCCAGGGGGATATTCAACAGCACCTGGACAGTCAAGAGTACTGATCTAAAATAAGCATATAAAAGACCGATAATAATAACCAGGGATACAAGCGCGAGTAATGCTATGAGGCGGCCCGCTTCCACCTGGCTCGCGTATCGTCCGCCTATGTCGTAATCATACCCGGAAGGGAGTTTCAGCTCCTTTTTAAGCTTCTTCTCCAGGTTTTTCACCACCGTATTTAAATCACTCCCGGCAACATTGAACTGCACAGCAATTCGCCTGTTCCCGTTCTCTCTCTTGATTTCGTAAGGGCCTTTACTTTCATAGATTTCAGCAGTTTTACCAAGAGTTATGGGAGTTGCATCGGGTAAAAACTTGATGATAAAATTTTTTAAACGGTCAACGCTTGATCGAGACTGCTCATCGACCTGGACCCGGATATCGAATATCCTGTTCTCCTCAAAGACCTTGCCTACAACAGCACCATTCAGCGCATGCTCCAGGGTTTCGGTTAAAGAGCCAACAGGTATGCCGTAGCGGGAAGCCCTGTCGTGAAGAACCGATATTTTCAGTTCCGGAGCAAGACTTTGCGTTTCAATGAGCAAATCTTCCACCCCCGGGATATCTTTCGCAATAGACCTGGCCTGGTAAGCATATTGCAGCAGTGCCTCAAGCTCCTGGCCGTATATAAACAATGCCACTTCCGCTTTAACCCCGGAAAGCAGGTGATCAAGGCGGTGAGATATGGGCTGGCCAATATTCACCGAAACCCTGTCCAATTTTTTAAATTTGCTTCTCAATTCTTTAAGAATTGTTTTTCGAGTCCTCCCGGCTCCTTCAGCATCCAAAAGAATATCCATCTCACTATAATGGACCCCTTCGGCATGTTCATCCAATTCGGAACGCCCGGTTCGACGGCTCACCTTTTCCACTCCCCTGGTTCCCATGCAGATTTTTTCAATCTCCCGCGCCTTTTTAATTGATTCACTCATGGAAGTTCCCGCCGGGGTTATCACATCTAAGGTAAGAGTTCCTTCGTTAAATGAGGGTAAAAACTCCCGTCCCAGGAACGGTGCCAGTATACCTGCGCAAATAAAAAAGAAGAGCACTACTGCCAGCGGCACCAGGGGGCGATCAAGCAAAAAACGAAGATTGATCTCTTGTAGATATTTCAACCATCGCACGGTGAAACTATCCCGGCGGCCTTTTTGGACGCTATTCGGCAGCAGGTAATAACAGAGCACCGGTGTGAGGGTTAAGGCTACAGCCAGGGATACAAACAGGGCAACAATAAAAGCAACAGCCATAGGCTGAAACAGACGTCCTTCCACCCCGGGAAGGAACAGGAGCGGAACAAACGCCAGTGCGACTACTGCAGTTGCCAGAATTATACTGTTCCGTATTTCAGATGAAGCATGATAGATAACCGAAAGTACAGGCTGTGGTGCGGAAAGAGCCGCATTATTCTTAAGTCTCCGGAAAATATTTTCGGTATCCACAATTGCGTCGTCAACCAGGAGCCCGATTCCCACAGCTAACCCTCCCAGGGTCATGGTATTAATACCATACCCCAGTGTCCTTAAAATAAGTATTGTAACGATCAATGATATGGGCAGAGCGATCAGGGTAATTGCTGTAGTACGAAAATTCCAGAGAAAAATGAAAAGAACCAGGGCTACCATAAAAGAACCGAAATAGATAGCCTCTTCCACATTTTCAACAGCCCGGTTAATAAAATCGGATTGTTTAAAGAGTTCCGGCATTATTATAATATCATTGGAAAGTTTCTCGCTTATATTCTTAAGAGATTTTTCTATTTTGGCGGTCAATTCAATTGTGGAAACCCCCGGTTGTTTTAAAACCGCCAGGATAACTCCGGGTTTGCCGTTTATACCGACGTCTCCCCGTTTTACTTTATGACCTATTTTAATTTTGGCAACCTTCCTGAGCGGTACTGGCTCACCCAGGCGAAACCCAATAACCGCATCGCCAATCTCCGATATGTCATAGATAGAGCCGATATTCCGTATAACAAGTTCCCTGCCTTTATTTTCTATAAAGCCGCCCGTTGTATTCAACCCCAATCCCTGCAGCGCGTGAACGATCTCACCAAAAGAAATATCCTGGTTTGCCATCTTTTTACTGTCGATGAGTATTTTGTATTCTTTTGCCTCTCCTCCCATTACAATAGCATTGGATAAACCGGGGATCGACAGAAGCCGCTTTCGTATGGTCCAATCCGCCAGAGTTCGGAGCTCCATTAAACTCGTCTCACCATTTTTGCTATGGAGACCAATCAGCTGGATCTCACCCATTATTGAACTTATTGGCCCCAGGATTGGCCGTATGTCTCCGGGCAAATCACGTTGAATAGAAGTAATTTTTTCCGATACTACCTGGCGGCAGCGGTAAATATCGCTTCCCCAGTCGAATTCAACCTGCAAAATAGCAATCCCCCGTTTCGCAACACTTCGGATCCGGTTTACTCCAGGCGCTCCGTTCAATACCGATTCAAGGGGAACAACAACCACCCGTTCCACTTCCCCAGATGCCAGGCCATGAGCTTCAGCCAGTACGGTTACTACGGGACGGTTCAGATCGGGCAAAACATCAATGGGCATATTTGATATAATAAAGGATCCGGCTGCAACTACAATAGCTGCCAATACCAGAACCATACGTCTTTGTTTTAAGGAAAAGAAAATAATCCTGTCGAAAAAAGATCTTTTTTCTTTAAGGATATCTTCCCCTTGTTCATTATCATATTTCATAAAAAAATTATACTCCTGCCAATTTATCTCCCGGTACAAATATATATACCGGGGAAAAATGAATCCCTATACTATACGGAAAATGGTTTTAGCAGGATGGTGGGCCGCGATGACGGTTTGTGGTATAAAATATTAGTGGTGCGAATAATATATCATGAACGATAAAAGCTTCCTGTTGAATAACCGGGCTGTCATATGAAGTCCCTTGCTCGTGATGGAAAACACGGACCTTACTTTTTGAAGCACTTTTATCTATTGTTTTACCAAAGGTAACTCCCTCAGCCAGGTATTCCAACAACAATTTTGGAATATTTCCATGATGGTGCTCGCCCCCCAAAGAATCAGCGTCATGGGAGTGAATAAGGCTTCCCGCCTCTTCATGGCTGTAGTGGGTATGAATTCCCAGAAGCGGGCTCATTGCCATAAAAAGCAGGATTGTTATTATTATATGTATTGCCGGTTTCAAGTTCATTGGTATCACTATTATTTTATTCAAATAAAAAAACATTGATATTCCTGTCAATTGTTTATTATTTTTTTTAGCCCCAATAAAGTGGTTTTAATAAAGTCTTTTGCTTTATTCATTGAATATACTCCCTCAAAAAAAATAATCCTTGACAGGACAAAAAGAGTCAAAAAGACTATAAAGTAATAAAACCTAAAGGATTATAGTGTATTTTACCCCAAAAAGACGAAAATATCAGCTTCAGACACCCTTATTTTAATGATGGACTGGAAATCCACACCTTAATAAAGAACTGCCCTCCTCTGGATCTTAACTCTGTTTATTATTATTATGTATTCTGCCGTGATTTTTCAAAAACCTCTGTAATTGTTGAAAAAAACAACACTATAGCCGGGTATATTTCAGGGTATATACGGCCCGAAAAAGGGGATACTCTTTTTGTATGGCAGGTAGCGGTGGCAGAGAGTGCCCGGGGAAAAGGATTGGGTGTGCGGATGCTGGAATGGCTTGTAAAGCAGCCCGCCGCGAAAAATGTCACGATGGTTGAGACTACTGTTTCACCATCAAATAAATCTTCGGAATCGTTATTTCAAAAATTTGCCGCAAAAAATAACACGGAAATTATTAAATTAGCTTTTTTAGAAGCAGAGCATTTTGGTCAGGGAACGCATGAGGAAGAAATATTATTTACGATAAATTTACGATAAATCAACTATAGGAGCGCTATTATGAGAATTATAGAAGAACTTGAATCGGGTGTGAGAAGTTATGTGAGAAGTTTCCCTGTTGTATTTGACAGAGCCGAAGGTTCCCAATTATGGGACGAGCAGGATAATGCATTTATAGATTTTTTTGCCGGAGCCGGTACATTGAATTACGGGCATAACAACCCGGTTATTACAAAAGCCTTAGTGGAATATTTACAAGCAAACAGAATTGTCCACAGCCTGGACAAAGCAACAGTGGCAAAAAAAGATTTTTTACAAAATTTTTCCGATTACATTCTCTCACCGAGAAACCTTGAATATAAAGTACAGTTTACCGGTCCTACGGGCACCAATGCAGTTGAAACCGCGTTAAAGCTGGCGCGTATGGTAAAAAGACGGTCCAATATTATTTCTTTTACCAATGCCTACCACGGACTAACCATGGGAGCACTTGCCGTTACGGGAAATTATTTTTACCGGGATGAATCATACGGGGCCAGGGTCAATGTTGACCATATGCCTTTTGACGGCTACCTGGGAAAAGATATCAATACCATAGACATTCTCAGAAGAATGCTTCTGGACAACGGCAGCGGCATTGATTTACCTGCTGCCATAATTGTTGAAACAATTCAGGGTGAAGGCGGCATTAATGTGGCAAGTATCAAGTGGCTGCAGGAACTGGAAAATCTGTGCCGGGAATTTGATATTATTTTAATTATTGATGATATCCAGGTCGGCAACGGGAGAACCGGTACTTTTTTCAGTTTTGAAGAAGCGGGAATTACTCCGGACATGGTATGCCTGTCCAAATCAATCGGCGGCGGCCTTCCTATGGCCCTGCTGCTCATGCGGCCCGAACTGGACCAATGGCAGCCCGGAGAGCATACGGGTACGTTCCGGGGAAACAACCTTGCCTTTGTTGCCGCGTCGGAATTAATAACGACCTATTGGAAAAATGAAGACCTCTCCCGCGCCGTGGATCATAAAAGTGAAATCATCAAAAAAAGTCTCTACTCCTTGAAAGATACATATCCCGATTATGATATATCAATCCGGGGACGCGGTATGGTATGGGGGATTAATATTCCCCGTATGGATTTTGCCGGCGAAATGGCACACCAGGCATTTGAAAACGGTCTTATTATTGAGACTTGCGGTGCCGAAGGCCAGGTGGTGAAACTCCTGCCGTCATTAACAATAGAAGATGACCTGCTTACCAGAGGTCTCGATATTTTGCATAAAGCTTTTGCCTTCCTGGCAACGGAAAAAACAGATTCATTAAGCGGCGGTATGTAATGATAGTTCGGCGGCTGGAAGAGATAGAAGGAACAGAAAGAGTGGTTCAGGCTCCCAATGGGAACTGGACCAGTCGGCGGTTCATTTTAAAAGATGATAACATGGGATTCTCCATGCATGATACGACTATTCACGCGGGGACCGAAACCTTTATATGGTACAAGCATCATCTTGAAGCAGTCTATTGTGTTGCCGGCCGCGGAGAAATTGAAGACCTGGAAACAGGGATAATTCACCCCATTAAAGACGGAACCCTGTACGCGCTGAACGGCCATGAAAAACATTATCTCCGGGCTTTTGAAGATATGCGAATGATCTGCGTGTTTAATCCGCCAATAACGGGTAATGAAGTACACACGGACGAAGGGTACTACCCTCTTGATGAGGGCTAACCGGTACTTAATCCAGGTCTTTTATCTTCAGTTCCACCATAACCGGCAGATGGTCACTTACCGTATCATAGAATACTTCCGGGGATGAAACGGAAGTAAATCTCCCCCTTCTCTCTCTCTAAAAATATATAAAAAGCATTGAAATAAGCAGGTTTCTGTTCTATAATTTATGCATGAAAGCAGCAAAATATATCAAAAAAAAGTTTATATTCTTTGTTGTTATTGTATGCGCCATTATCCCGGTCCGGTGCGCAGAAGAACAAAGCAAAGTGACGCTCACACCGGAAGAACGGGAATGGCTCCGGCAAAATGACGGGAAAATAACTGTTCCCTTTGGCATAAACGTCCCTCCCAACGCGTTTTACAATGAAGAAGGGGAGTATGTAGGGATCAGCATTGACTATTTTGCTATCATTGAAAAAAAATTAAATTTCAAGTTCAAAGTTGTCCGGGTTAATACCTGGCAGGAGATTATGGACAGGGCAGCCGCAGGCGAGCTCGACATAATCGGCGGCCTGGCGCAAACCCCCGCACGATCCAGGCAGTTTCTCTTCACAAAGCCTGTCATGACTATCCCGTACGTAATTATAGTACGGAAAGAGATAAAGACGAGTCTTTCCCCGGAAAAAATGAGAGGAATGAAGATCGCGGTGGTTGACGGCTATGCTGCAGCAGAATTCCTCCGGGAAAAATATAAGTACCTTACGATTGAACCGGTTCCCGACGACCTTACGGGCCTGTGGGATGTTTCCTTTGGACGGGTCGATGGCATGATAACGAATATCGCATACGCCAGTTATTTAATCGAAAAAGAAAGCATATCCAACCTCCGTGTTGCCGGAGAGAGCGGGTATATTAACGTGATGCGTATAGCGTCAACAAAAGAAAAACCCATATTAAACAGGATCCTCAACAGAACCATGGCTTCTATCAGCAAAAAGGAAGCCGACAGGATCTACCGGAAATGGATCAAACTGGAACACGACCGGTTCCTGTTCAGTAAAAAATTCCGCGTTGCTTTTTTCTCCGGTCTGGGCATTATCGTACTTATTATTTTTTTGGTTCTTGCCTGGAACCGGGCTCTTCGAAAAAAGGTAATCCTGCGAACTGCGGAGCTGAAAAAATCGGAAGAAAAATACCGGGGCATTTTTGAGAACGCGATCAACGGGATTTTTCAAATTGATACCAACAAAAAACTCAGCATGGCCAACCCGGCACTGGCGCAAATCTTCGGATACCCGTCTCCCGAAAAGATGGTTGCTGTACTTTCGGAACGGGAAGGATCGGTATTTGTTAATCCCGGGCAAGCGGGAAAGCTTCAGTCTCTCATCAATACGCATGGCATATTAACTAATTTTGAAACGCAATGCTTTCGAATAGATAAAAGCATTATAGACGTATCTATTAATGCCCACGCGGTACGGGATGAATCCGGTACCCCGCTTTATTATGAAGGTATCCTTGAAGATATTACCGGAAAAAAAGCGGCAGATGAGCTCAAAAGAGCCAGGGACAGGGCTGAGGCTTCGACCCGGGCAAAAAGTGAGTTCCTGGCAAATATGAGCCATGAAATACGAACTCCCATGAACGCCATACTTGGTTTTTCCGAGTTACTGGAATCCATGGTACAGGCGTCCCTGCAAAAAGAATATCTTTCCGCTATTGTTTCGAGCGGGAAAGTGCTCCTTGACCTCATCAACGATATTCTCGACCTTTCCAAAATTGAAGCAGGCAGAGTGGAACTCCAGTACGCCCCGGTGGATATCCAGGCCCTTATACAGGGGATTGAGCAAATCTTTTCCATGAAAATATACGCGAAAGGGCTCAATTTCCAGGTTATTGTTGACCCGGATCTGCCGGAAGGCTTATTGCTGGATGAAGTGCGGCTGCGCCAGGTCCTTTTTAACCTTGTGGGCAATGCCATTAAGTTCACGGAATCAGGAAGCATAACGCTTGCTGTGCGGAAATCGGGTACCGCTCACCAGGATAACTCAATTGACTGCATCGTATCCGTTAGTGACACGGGAATCGGCATTGCCGAAGACCAGAAGGAGCTTATTTTTGAACCGTTTCGCCAGCACAAAGGACAGCAGCTGTCCCGGTACGGCGGGACAGGCCTGGGTCTGGCCATCAGCAAACGGCTTGTTGAAATTATGGGTGGAGAAATGTCTCTGGCCAGTATCCCTGGCCAGGGCAGTTCCTTTTTTGTTGAGCTTAAAAATATCCACCCTGCTGCTCTTCCCCCTCCCCTTCTGACGCGGGACAATCTAGTCGAAGGCACCATTCTCTTCAAAACTGCCCTGGTCCTTGTTATTGATGATATCGCCCATAACCGGAACCTTATTAAAGGGTTCCTTGATTTCCCTGCCATCTCCATTATTGAAGCTGCTAATGGTAAAGAAGGGACCCTGGCTGCCCGGACGCACCGGCCTAACCTGGTCCTTATGGATATGAAAATGCCCGAAATGGACGGGTATGAGGCGATTAAAATCTTCAAAGAGGATGACTCTATTCAATCGATCCCGGTTATCGCCATAACCGCGTCCGCGTTACTTGAGGACGAACAAAAGATCCGGGACCTGGGTTTTGCCGATTACCTGAGAAAACCCATTAGTAAAGACGATCTTTTTTCGGCAGTTCTTCCCTTCCTGCCCCATGAGCGGGTTGCTGCTGCCGGGATAAAACCGGTAGTGAGGGACAATACGGGATTGTCGTTTTCAATTTCAATTGATAAAGATTCCCTTTCCCATGAGTTACAGGCCCGGCTCCCGGAGCTCCTTACGATTCTTGATACGGATCTTATGGATGCCTGGACCCTGGTTCGAAAGGGGTTTATTATGGACAGGATTGAACTGTTCGCGGCGCGGGTTGAAGAATTGGGGAAAAAGTATCAGTTCGATATCATTCGAGATTGGGGCAGTTCCCTTCGTGAATATACAAAAAGTTTTAATATTGAAAAGGTTACGGCTACGCTTGATATTTTTCCGGAGCTGGTTGAGCGGGTCCGGGAGATTTGCTCTTGAAATCAACTATCATCTTTTTCTTCCAGTAATTCATAAAACTCATTCAACTTTCGACTCAGCAGCTCCTTTGAAATCAATTTTGTTTCATAATCAGCAACAACTGTTGGGCTCAAAGAACGGCTCAGCGCGTACTCAACCACTTCATCATCTTTGTCGCGGCAGAGTAAAATACCGATACTGGGATTTTCATGAGCTTTTTTAATATCACGGTCAAGGGATTCGAGGTAAAACTCAAGCCTGCCAATATAATCAGGTTTAAATGAATCGATCTTCAATTCAATAGCAACAAGACATTGCAATTCTCTATGATAAAAAAGCAGGTCAATATAAAAATCGCTTTTCCCCACCTGTAAGCGAAATTCCTCTCCTAATAAGGTGAAATCCCGCCCAAGCTCAAGAATGAACTTTTTTAAATTTTTTAATAGAGCTTTCTTTAAATTTTCCTCGGAATATGTTTCGGGAATGTTTAAAAATTCAAAAACATAGCTGTCCTTAAAAAGACCTGTTGTATCCTGTGGTAATTGCTCCAGATTCCGGGATAACCTGCTATCGGCAAGTACTGTACGCTCAAATGCCCCGCTGGTTATTTGTCGATCCAGCTCTCTTTTAGAGTATTTTTCATTAAGAGACAGCTTAATATAGAACTCTTTTTCTTCAATTGTTTTACAGCGGGACAGGATTACCTGGTTGTTCGTCCAGCTCAATTGTGTCACCAGTGGCGACACAATTTCACGATTTTCATAGGTTTCATAAAATTGCTTCATCCGGTAAAGATTCCGGCGCTCAAAGCCTTTTAACCCGGGCTCCTGTTCTTTAATATAAGCTGCCAATTGATCAACAGTTTTATTTCCCCATTCTGAAGAATTAATTTTTCCGCTGATATATTTGCCAAGTTCCCAATATAATGTAATAAGCTCTTTATTTACCGCGGAAAAAGCTTTGTTCCGCGCCTTTCTAATATGAGATAAAATATCAAAAAAGTCTTTAACAGGAAGATTATCACTCATAAATATACTCACCTCAACAACACTAAACAAATATTTAGTCATCAATATACTATTGTATATAAATGTCAAGTATGAATTAATAAAAACACTTGACAAATTTAAAAGTAACTTTTATTGTTACATAAAAGGATTTACAAATGAAATCAAGCAGCAGGTTTATCATAGCGGTTCATATCCTGTCAATTATCCACCTGGCTACGGCCTTACGTAAACTGGATAATACAAAGTCCGAGATAATTGCTCAGAGTGTAAATACCAACCCCGTCGTTATCCGGAGACTTATGAAAATGTTAAAAGACGCGGGCCTGGTTGAATCAAGAAAAGGCGTTCATGGGGGTTTTACCCTGGCAAAAGCAGCACCAGGTATTAATCTATATGAAATATATAGCGCCGTGGAAAAATCCGGGCTCTTTCATGCTCCCTACAATGAACCGAATATAAACTGTCCCGTTGGAAGAAACCTCAATGGCGCGTTAAAAGGAGTTCTGGGGAACGCGGAAGCTGCCATGTATGGAGTCTTAAAAAAGGTAACTCTTGAAGATATAATTAATGAGATTACCGCAATAGAAACTTCATCAAAAAAATAATATTTTTTTAGGCTAAAATGTAACAATACTTGTTACTAAAAAAACAAAGGAGCATTATTATGAGCGAAATAATTAAATTTTTAGAAGAAAACAGGGTTGGTTTTATGGCTACTATTGATGGGAACAAGCCAAGAGTAAGAGCGTTTGGGTATTTATATTCGGAAGACGACAATCTCTATTTTTGTACGGCAAATACCAAGAACGTTTACCGGCAGATGCAGGAGAATTCTACAGTTGAGTTCGCGGCAATGTCTAAGAGCTTTGATACACTGCGGGTTAGCGGCGATATCCATTTCACTGATGACAGGGAAAAAAAGGTAAAGGTTTTTGAAGCTGCCCCGCAGCTGAAAGCGCTCTACCAGGATGCCCATAACCCGGTTTTTGAGGTCTTTTATATGTCGGTGAAAGAGGCGATCTTTTTTAATATGGCGAATCCGCAGCCCCGGGTTGTTGAATTTTAGATTTATGAAAACAAGATCCTGTTGTCCGGCAATTCCGGACAACAGGACTCTCATCAATTTTTTCTTGACAACTTGTCAACTTAATAGTATCTTTATTATTATGAAAACATTACAAGTCGGTGAACTAAAATCTAAATTTTCCCAGGTTATTGATGATATTAAACATGGTGAAGAAATAGCTATTTCTTTTGGCAAAAAAAAAGAAACAATTGCTGTCATCGTTCCAATTGCGGTGTACAAGAAAAAAAGACAAAGGAAACTGGGTATTTTAGAAAACAAAGCTTCATACAAAATGTCTGATGACTTTTCAATTTCGGATGATGAGTTATTGGATATATGAATTACCTGTTAGATACACATGTTTTTCTCTGGTCCATAATGGACAGTAAAAAATTAAGTAAAAAAGTTAAAAATATACTTACCGATATTGAGAACAACATTTTAATCAGTGTAATTACGTATTGGGAAATATCTCTAAAATATAATATTGGAAAGCTTTCCTTAAACAATATTTACCCTGATGATTTGCCTGAAATTGCAGCCAGATCCGGTTTTGAGAACGTAACCGTATCCCCAAATGAAGTTTCATCTTTTTATAAACTGCCAATCCACAACCATAAAGATCCATTTGACAGATTGATTATTTGGCAGGCTATTAAAAATGAATATACCTTAATATCAAAAGACACCAAATTTGATGACTACACACAATTTAGCTTAAAGGTCTTTTGGTAAGTTGTCCGGGAATTCCGGTCAACATCATGTGACATAATCCGGTCGATCAATTACTTGACAATAAAAAAAATCAATAAAAATCAAAAGAATTCCGTGATTCGGCAGGGAAACTATGCGTGCCTGTTGCGGAACCCGTAGATATTGGTCAAAAATATTGTGTTGATGGCACAAACGGCTGCCCCTTACAAGATTATTTATTTTACTATTAAAGTAGATGAGGCAAAACAGATAAACAAGGCAGACCGGGCGAAATTGACAAAGCCTGGTGATGGGAAGTAAGGTATTACGCTTTTGAGGGTGTTCCAATCCAGCGGGGTTATTAAACCCCGCTTTTTTTCTCCCCATGTTCCTTAGCCGGGAAAAGCATTTTTTCCTTGACCGGAAGCAAATTCCAGGTTAGAATTATTTACGGAATAAAGCACCAGGAGAATTACCATGTCAAAACTCTTCGACCACTACGGTTCAACATATAAAAAGGGTGACTACATTTTCAGAGAAGGGGACAGTGCCAACTATCTCTACATGATCCACGAAGGAAGGGTCCAGATCACCAAAAAAGCCGGTGGAATGGAGAAAGAGATAAACATTCTCGAAGAAGGTGAGTTCTTTGGTGAAATGGCCATTATCAATTTCAAGCCCCGGTCCGCGAACGCCCGTGCCGTAATTGACTGCAAATTGATCCGCATGGACAGAGAATCATTTTATAACTCAGTAAAAGACAACAACCAGTTCGCGGTGACTGTAATCCAGTACCTGTCGGACCGTCTGCGGGAAACCGACGAGGAATTAACCGCCTTGCTGGGCAAACAGCGCTAATACTGTTCCGGCTTTCCCCATCTTCCAACAATACCCATACCAGGCATATCCTTTAATTAAATTAATTTAAATTTTGCAAAAAAACAGGATTCCTGTAAAAAAAAGCTTGCTATTATATCCGTAGCATGCTTTTATATCCGTAGCATGCTACAAAAACAAGAGCACAAGGAGGCACAATATGCCAATTATCTCTATAACAATGGGCCAGCAAGCAGATGACCAACAAAAAAGTGAACTAATTCAAAAGCTAACTTCTACGGCAGTAGAAATAACCAAAATGCCGGAATATGCTTTTACTGTTTTGATTCATGAATTGCCCGACCAGAATATCGGTCTGGGTGGGAAAACACTTACTGAGGTAAAAAAATCTCAGTAAATACCGGAAAAAACAGGTAAAAAACTATGTCGACACCGGGGTCTGTTTTTTACGAAGCGAAGATGCTCCGGGCAAGGGTGCGACCCCTGCGAGGGGATCGGTACGCGTACGGGCACGGCACGCCGTGCCCGTACGCGGTGTTTATCTGGGATTCCCCCTCTGTGGTGTTGTCCCCGGAAACCAGCCCTGTTTTAAAAAGAGTTTCTTAAGAGCAGCGGACCCCGCCCCGGCGGGGAAAAAATACGTCAGAAACTAAATAATATTGCGAGCTGCATCCGGCTTGAAAGTATGGGCTCTTTGGGTTGTGAGGACTGTTTGAGCAACGCGAGTTCCGCAGCAATCCAAAGAGCCCATGCTTTCAAGC
>JAAENB010000977.1 GCA_024224995.1 bacterium
CAAGGTCTCTCTGAACGAACCCCGGGCAAAATCCCCTCGCAGGGGTCGCACCCCTCGCAGGGGCCGCACCCCTCGCAGGGGCCGCACCCCGGAAACAGGCCCTATTGAAAAAGAGTTTATTGAGAGAGGTCCAAAATGAAAAAAAGAATAAAAAGAAAAAAAAGAAAAATGCTGATAATCATACTCCTGGCACTAACTCCGCTCTATCATTCCATTGCCCAAACCAGCGGTGATTATATTATCCCGGGAATGGACCCGCCTCCTGTCTACTGGAAAGTACCGGGCGGCAGCTGCGGAGAAGCCAGTCTCTGGCCCATATTCAAAGCCGCGGGAAAAAACATCAGCCAGGCAGCGATTAACCGCGCCGGGGGAAATACCGGGAGCGGCCTGTACGCAAGGGAGCTTTTTGTGGCAATGAAAAAGTATAAGATCCCCCATAGAAATATCTCGAAGCAAATAAGCGGAGCCAGGGCAAAGAGCTACCGCCGGTATTTATATAAAGGACTCATCGAACGGATAAAAAAGGGGAAGCCAATACTCCTGGGCGTAAAAATTTATCCCGACGAACACCCGGGCTGGGCCTGCGATCACTTCATTCTGCTTGTTGGCTATAACAGCCGAACCAAAGAGATAATCTATAACAGCAACGCCGCCAGGGAAAGAATCTCCGCGGAAAAACTGCTGAATACAAAACCGGACTACTCTATTGTGAGCAAACGGCACTATGTCTTCGCGATTGAGTTTTGATAGCAGTTTCTTAAGAGCAGCGGACCCCACTGAGCGGGGAAAAAATACGTCAGAAACTAAATCGTTTTGCGAGCTGCATCTGGCCTTGAAGTAGTATGGGCTCTTTGGGTTGTGAGGACTGTTTGAGCAACGCGAGTTCCGCAGCAATCCAAAGAGCCCATACTACTTCAAGGCCGCGCACAAGCAAATCTTAGTTTCTTGAGAGCATCTGACCCCGGCCCGGCGGGGAAAAATACGGAAGAAACTGTGTCGATACCGGGGTTTGTTTTGCGAAGATGCTCCGGGCACGGGTTTGGTTCTGAGAGACGTTGCAGTGCGACGCCTTTACTGGCTGGTTTCTGGCCAGGGCTATGGAGACTCTGAGGAGGGATGCGACTCCTGCGAGGGGATCGGTGTTTTTTTGGCTCTGTGGTGTTGACCCGGGACAAATCTCCGGAAACCAACCCGTAAAGACGTTGC
>JAAENB010000978.1 GCA_024224995.1 bacterium
CAGCGGACCCCGCCCCGGCGGGGAAAAAATACGTCAGAAACAAAATAGTATTGCGAGCTGCATCTGGCCTTGAAGTAGTATGGGCTCTTTGGGTTGTGAGGACTGTTTGAGCAACGCGAGTTCCGCAGCAATCCAAAGAGCCCATACTACTTCAAGGCCCGCGCACAAGCAAAATTAAGTTTCTTGAGAGAGAGAGGAATTTTAAATGAAAAAGATACCCAGAAATAAAGAGAATGATTATTCGAATGAAGCGATCAAGTCAAGGCAGGATTTTATAAAAGAAGAAAGTAATGTTGATATTCAGCATATCAACAAGTACTCTTTTGATCCCGGGATCCTTCCCGGCAATATAGAACACTTTACGGGTGTTGCCCAGGTTCCTATTGGCCTTGCCGGGCCGCTCCTGGTAAAGGGAGAACATGCCAATGGCGAGTTTTATATCCCCCTTGCCACAACTGAAGGAACCCTTGTTGCCAGCTATAACCGGGGTATGAAACTGCTCTTTGAAAGCGGTGGTATTACCACAACAGTAAGTGATGATGCCATGCAAAGAGCCCCGGTTTTTGTATTCCACAGCGCTCGCGAAGCCCGGGACTTTGGGCTCTGGATTAAAGAACATTTTGAAACCATTAAAGCTGAAGCGGAAAAAACAACCCGCTCCGGCAAGTTAAGAGATATTGAACAATATCAGGTTAGCAAAATGATGTTCCTGCGGTTTAATTTTACCACCGGAGACGCTGCCGGGCAAAACATGGTTGGCAAAGCCACCTATTTTGCCTGCAAATGGATCAACGAAAACAATTCTACGATCCTGCGTCACGCTCTCTCCGGCAACATCGACACCGATAAAAAACACTCTCACATGAATACCCTTCATACAAGAGGCAAACGGGTCACTGCCGAAGCGGTGATTCCCCGGGAACTCATGGAAAAACATATGCATGTATCAACAGAAACCGCCTTTGGCATGCGCGGCGTTAGCAACCTGGGCAGTTTTATGGCCGGTGCCAACAACAACGGCTCCCACTCCGCTAACGGCATTACAGCCCTCTTCATTGCTGCGGGCCAGGACGCCGCCAACCTGGCAGAATCCTCCTCTGCCCTGGTCTACGCGGAGCTGACCGCTGAAAAGGATTATTATTATTCCATTACCATCCCCTCCCTCATTGTTGCCACCTACGGCGGCGGCACCGGGCTTGCCACCCAGAAGGAATGCCTGGAAATAATGGGCTGTTACGGCAAAGACATGGTACATAAATTCGCGGAAATCGTAGCTGCCACTGTCCTCTGCGGTGAATTCTCCCTGGGCACGGCAGTTATTTCCGGTGAATGGGTTACCAGCCACGAAGAACTAGGCCGCAACCGCAGCTAACAGAGCGTCATTCGGGAGTTGATTGTAAGCTCTTCAATCAACTCCCGGGCGCACTAATTAACAATTTATTTACATTCCCCTCACAAAGACCTCATAGTATCTTCATATATAATAAACAAGAATAAAAAAAACAGGAAAAAATATATGAACTACCAAAAGAAATTTCACCATGAACTCATTGGAGAACTGAACACCTTTCTTAAAGCAGAAGCGAAAAAATACCCGGAAAATGATCTACTCACAATAGATCTTCATTGTCATGATTACAACAGTAAAACTCCTGATGAGCTGCTTGGCCGGATTCTTTCCGTTCCCGAAACCTGGCTCAAAAGCGAAGACTGCATTTCCATGCTTAAAAATAACGGGTGCGATACCTTTACAATGACCAATCACAATAACGCGGAATCATGTTATGAACTCAGGGAAAAAGGAATTGATGTGCTTACGGGCGCGGAATTCAGCTGCATGGTCCCGGACTATAAAGTAGGTATTCATGTTCTGACCTATGGTTTTACCCCAAAACAGGAAAAAATATTATACAAACTAAGAAATGATATATATAAATTTCAGGAATTTACAGCAGAACAGGATATTCCCACTATCTGGGCTCACCCGCTCTATCACTACAGCAGCAAGGGAGTTCCGCCCTTTGAATTTTTCGAAAAGATGGCACTGCTGTTTCAACGGTTTGAAGTACTCAACGGGCAGAGAGATACCCGTCAAAACATGCTGGTAAAACTCTGGATAGATTCCATGACAGAAGAAACCATTGAAAACCTTGCACAAAAAACAGGAATCCCCGCAGACCGCTACTGCCGGGAGCCTTATAAAAAAACAATGTCCGGTGGTTCCGACAGTCACATGGGGATATTTGCCGGGCTTGCCGGAACCAGGCTCCATGTAGAAGACCTTGCAGAAAAGTTGAAGATAATACCCCGTTCTCAACTTGCCCTGGAAGCAATCAAAAAAGGAGCAATGGCTCCATTTGGGCTTCATAATAACAGTGAAAAAATGGCCATAAGCTTTCTTGATTATTTCTGCCAGATCGCGCTCAACATGAAAGATCCGGGATTGCTTCGAATATTGCTGCACAAAGGTACAGCCAGGGATAAACTTTACGGGCTGCTCATAGCCAATGGATTTTCCGAGATAAAACGCCACAAAGTTACCATGAACTTTCTTGAGCTGTTTCACAACTGTTTTACCGGTACGGTACCCGGATTTCATAAGCGGCTCTTTGTTCCTAAAGTCTATAAGCCCATATTTGATGAAGCATCAAATATGGCGATTACCAGGAGAGACCGCCCCAGGGAAACGGGAGAAAAATTTAACAGTTCCATACATACAATATATACCCGGCTCAATACCATACTCTTTGAGAGAATTGTTGAAAAACTCGAAAGAATAAACAATGAAAAGAATCTTACGAACGACGATCTCGCGAGTATTTTCGAATCCCTGGAATTACCGGCCGAAGTCCGCACCTATATGAACGGGAACAGCCCGGAAAAAGATAAACGCTTCAGCGACTTTAACCTGTCTGAATTCCTGGACGGGCTGACCTTCCCCTTTATGGCTTCAGCGATTATATTAAGCGGAACGTTCGCCAGCAGTAAAGTCATGTTCAATTCCCGGCCCTTACTTGAAGTCTTTTCGGACAACATTGGAAAACTAAAATATCCCCATCGTATGCTCTGGCTTACGGATACTTTTGAAGACGGCAATGGGGTGGCATTTGTTCTCAAATCAATGCTCGAAGAGGTACAAAAACATGATCTTCCCATAGATTTCCTGGTATGCAGCAGCACCCTGCAGTCGGCAGATCACCTCATTGTTGTTCCGCCCCTGGCTGAATTTACGCTTCCCTTTTACGAACAGCAGCCGCTGCGAATCCCCGATCTTCTGGCAGTCCATGGCCTCTTCCAGGAAGGTGAATACGACCGCATCATCTGTTCCACTGAAGGGCCTATGGGTCTCATATCACTCTTTTTAAAACAAAGCTATACGGTTCCCGCTTATTTTTTCGTTCATACCGATTGGATGATGTTCGCAAAGCAGGTTCTTAATTTCGATCAGCAGAATCGCAGCAGACTGCGACGCCTGCTCCGGGCCTATTACCGGGGGTTTGACAAACTGTTTGTTTTAAATAAAGATCACCGGAACTGGTTCACCGGAAGAGATATGGGATTTTCAGAATCAGAAATTTCACTCACTGCTCACTGGGCTGAAGATATCTTTGTCCCGAAAACAGCAAAAAAAGAAGATCTTTTTGGGGTAACGGCTAAAACCAAAATCCTTCTTTATACCGGAAGAATAAGTGATGAAAAGGGGGTTATGGAACTTCCCTATATTTACCGTAAAGTAAAAGAGACTCACCCCCATGCCAGGATGGTTTTTGCCGGAATTGGTCCAAAAGAAAAGGAACTGAAAGAACTCATGCCCGACGCCATATTCATGGGCTGGGTAGACCATGAGAAAGTTCCTGAGATCTATTCTGCTGCCGACATGCTGCTCTTACCGTCGAAATTTGACACCTTTGGCTGTGTTGTTCTGGAAGCGCTGAGCTGCGGACTTCCGGTTACCGCGTATAAAACAAAGGGGCCCAGGGACATTATTATACATGAAAAAAACGGTTACCTGGTTAAAAATAAAAATGAAATGATCACTGTTATTAAAGAGTATCTTGCGAATAAAACGAGACAGACTTCTTTTAAAAAAGCTGCCCTTACCCGCGCGAAAGCTTATGACACTGGAACAATCATGGCCCAATTTCTAAGGGATGTGGACCTGCCCGGAAAATATGAAAAGAACTAAAGAGAGCATACAATGGATAACGAATGGGTATGGTGGAAACACGGGGTTGTATATCAAATATATCCCCGCAGTTTTTATGATTCAAATAAGGACGGGATTGGTGATATTCCGGGAATAATTGAAAAACTTGATTATCTGAGCGACCTGGGCGTTGATGCAATCTGGCTTTCCCCTATCAATAAATCGCCGATGTACGATTTCGGGTACGATATTAGTGATTATTACGCTGTTGACGAAATCTTCGGCACATCGGAAGACTTTTCACGACTCATTGCCCTGGCTCATGAACGGGATATAAAAATCATCATGGACCTGGTAATTAATCATACCTCCTACCTGCACCCCTGGTTCCTGGAATCTCGCTGTTCCCGGGAGAATCCAAAGCGGGACTGGTATATCTGGCGGGACGGCAAAGGGAAAAAACCGCCAAACAACTGGCTTTCTTCTTTTGGCGGCGGAGCCTGGACCTATGATGAGCTGACCAGCCAGTACTATTTTCATTCGTGCCTGGAAGAACAACCCGATGTTAACTGGCGAAACGCAGAACTAAAAAAAGCCCTCTTCTCTGTAATGGAATACTGGTTCACCAATGGGGTGGACGGATTCCGGCTCGATATTGTAAACTGGTTCACCAAGGACCGCAGGTTCAGCAATAATCCCAGGCGCATGGGTTTGCACCTGCTTCAAAAACATAAATTCGACAGGAACCGGCCCGAGAACCACACTCTCATGAAAGAACTGCGCAGCCTTACGGACACCTATGATGAACGAATGCTGGTTGGAGAAGTCTTCTCTCTGCCGCCGGGCAATCCTGCCCTTGCTGCCGGATACCTGGGAAACGGAACAGACGAACTGCACCTGGCATTTGATTTTTCTCTTATTTACCGGACCTGGAACGCGCGGCTCTTTTACCGCAGTCTTAAACGCTGGATGAGCCGTATCCCTGAAAAGGGCTGGCCCTGCCATGTTCTTTCAAATCATGACCAGCCGCGCAGTTTAACCCGGTACGGATTAGGCGGAGACGGGTATAAACGGGCAAAAGTGGCTGCCACCTTGCTGTTGACGCTAAAGGGAACTCCCTTTATTTATTACGGTGAGGAAATCGGCATGAAAAACAGCAGCCCCAAAAGAGATGAAATATGTGATCCCCTGGGAAAAAAATACTGGCCCCTGTTCCCGGGCAGGGACCCTGCCCGCACTCCCATGCAATGGTCTTACGAAAAAAATGCCGGGTTTTCCTGTGGTGAATGTAAGATGTGGCTGCCCGTGGGAAGTGATTATTTGAAGAATAATGTTCAATCCGAAACCGGGGACTCCACTTCGCTGCTGAACCATTACCGGGATCTTATCAAAATAAGGAAACAATACAATGCCCTTCATCGCGGTGAGTGGATTCCGGTATTAAAAGGCCGGAACGGTCTTCTGGGATATTACCGGGTATATGAGCATAAAAAATCATTTGAGAAATTCTTTATCATTCTCAACTTTACCGCTAAAAACAAAAAGGTTCGTATTAACGACCGGGCACAATGGCAGGTAGTCCATTCCACGCACCGGTCTCCCTTTACTCATTTTACCACTCTTCACTTCTCCCTCTCTCCATACGAAGCTATGGTTATTAAACGGATAGGATCACTCAGGCCGCCGGTTACTTAACCGGGAAGGCCGGTAAAAAACCGGTTTTTTGAACAAGTTCCTGTCCCTTTTGGCTCCGAACATAGATAATGAATGATTTAATCTCCTGAGTAAAACGGTCCTCTCTGGTAATCATATACAGGTTCCGGTGGATGGGATAATTCGCTGCTTCTTTTGCATTCCGTTCTACGGATTCCCCATTTACTGAAACCGGTTTCACTTCCCTGTTGAGAAAGCCAAAACTGATATAGCCAATAGCCCCGCTGTCGGCAGCAACAGCAGCAAGCACCGCGCTATTCGATGGTAATGCTTTTGCAGGAGCAGCTCCCAATGATCCCTGTAATACCTGGTTCCTCCAGCTGGCATAGGTTCCGGAATTGACATCACGGCAAATGAGATGAATCTTTTTATTGCCGCCTCCTAATTCTTTCCAGTTTTTGACAGTACCGTCAAAAATCTCCTTAAGGCGGATTATGCTAAGATTATAAACAGGATTTTCAGGGTGCACCACAGGCACTACCATATCATGGGCAATAAGAAACTCCTTGAGGACAATTCCCTTAAATCGAGCCCGTTCCTTTTCCTCAAGACTCACGGGAGCTGAAGAAGCTGCAATATCACAATCACCGTCAATAAGTGAATCAACTCCCTTATGTGATCCGGGAGAATTTATATTCACTTTCCCCCCATACTTTTTGCTATAGGCCAAAGCGATATTTCTTGTTATGGGCTCCATTGTTGTTGATCCGTGAATATTGATGACGCCGGTACCTTTCTTTGTACAGGATTGTACCATCAGTCCAATAAGACATACGCAGATAACGAATATTTTTTTCATAGTTTTTATCTCCCGGTTATTATAAAGAAAACATAAGCAAACCAACCGGTAGAATCAAGAATATTTCTTTCTTGACTGCAACTATTTATATTCTCTTAATAGTTTCTTCACCGTTTCTTAACATTATTTTTTTTCGGTGTTTTCTTCTTTTTCTCCGCAAGAAGCAGGTGGTAGGTCATGTCCGGGTAGCGGAATCCGTAGCCGTAAATAAAGGGAATTGGTCCGGAGCTGAATTTATTTGTTTTTATTTGCAGGTCTTTCTGGTAATAATTTTTAAATACGGGAAGGGGTTTATGATATTTCCCATGATACGAAAGCTTCCATGTTTTTTCCGGAAAAGCCTTTAGCGGCATTCCTGAGTCGTCCTGTAGTACCAGCCTGCTCCGTTTTAAAATCGTGGAACGGATCTTTGAAAAATTCCTCCCGTGCAGCAGGTATGAAGCGGATTTCAAAATAGTTGAACAGCGCGGGAATGTATTCAGATATCGAAGAAGCCAGGGTAATTTTTTTGAGTAATTGGCTACATCAATTTTAAAATACCGCACCCGGGAGAGCTTTTTTTTATTATCCTTATAAAAAATAATCTCAACGCCGGGAATAGATCTTCTCCGGCCCGGAGACTTTAATAAAACTTTTCCCTTAGCATTGAGATAAATCTTGTTTACATCGGCGATGGTATATCCTCCCCGGGTAAGAAAAAAAAGCATAATTCCGGTTATACTGTTATACCGGTTCCTTCCAACATGCTTGTTCATATGGGCAGTAATGAAATAGGCATGGCCCAGGAGAAAATTCAGCGCTTCGCTCATTCCCCGCAGATTACTTACTCTTCTCCGTTTACTAACGGTATATGGATTGGGCACAGCTCCTGTTGGTTCCAGGCCAAACATGACGATGTCTGAGGCGCCGGAGAAAAACACCAGGGGATGCAAAACATCAGGGCCGCTAAAGGGATACAAAATAAATTTGTTCGATTCATGAGGGATCTTTTTTTGGCTCCATGCCGAGCACTTTTGCATGTTAGGAACAAAGAACCGGTTCCAGTTGCTGTCGACATCATTTTTATATTTGAGATAGGCTTTTGTTTTGGTAAGGGAATAGAGTTTTGAGGACTCCGGCAGATGGAGCCCGGAAATAAACCGTGCTGTTTCATTATACTTATTACCCGGTTTTTTTATGGTAATGGGGTCTATGGGATACTTCCCCGGGTCCGGGCTGCTGGCGCTGCCGCTGCAGCTGCCCGTAAGGAATATAAGCAAGAGTATTCTTAAAAAAATGGAATTCATATGTTATCGCTCCGTAACCAACACCAGGGTATGTTCGGGAAGCATGGTATAGACTTCCAGTATATCCTTGTTGGAATGATAGACGCATCCACGGGATCTGGGAGTTCCAAGAATCTCCGGCTCATCGGTTCCGTGAAAAGCCTTTTTTGTTTTTACAAACGCCCGTTTTTTTGTGTCATAATACTGCATACGTATGAGCCGCGGCCCATACAGGGGTTTTAACCCTTTCCGCATCCGTCCCTTTAGCCGCCACCAGGTTCCCGGCTTCATTCTCCGGTCCCCTTTAAACCGGGTTTTTGACCCTGTTGCAACAACATAACTCTTTACAAATTTACCCTGGTGAAAAATATAATTCCGCTGCTCCAACAGCACCACAACAGCAATATAGCGGCTTTCCCGAAGCTCCTTCGGAAGCCCTTTAATCCATTCTTCATAACGCCCTTCCGGTGTTGCCCCGGCCGGCTCTCGGGCATTGGAAACCGAGGGCTCACAGCAGCCGCACAGCAGCATAATAACAATAGATAGTATACCCGCGATCCGTGTCATAGTAGATGAATTACCCCAAAGAAATAAAAAAGTCAAGAAGAAAATAGAAAGAAAGTCCTTGCTCAAAAGGGTCGTGATATATGAGGTATATCAACCCGGAATGTAAACTATACCAGGAGCAATACCTCCGCGGAACGTTCGGAACTCGCTTCGCTCAGACAGCCTCACAACCCGCAGAGGCATCACTCCTGGTATAGTTTACATTCCGAATTATGTTTTTCGGTACATTAAGACGGAATCCCCTGATGCAGCGATAAAACGTCCGAGATGTAGTGTGGGCAAACGTAGTTAGTCCTGATTGGACCGGGATAGTGATGCCTCTTCAGAAGGTGAGGACTGTTTGAGCGAAGCGAGTTCCGGAGCCGGATGAAGAGGTATCACTATCCCGATCCAATCAGGACGAGCCGCACCCCCAAAATATAACCGCTTCCCAGGAAAGTCCTTGCTTTTTGATAAACACAATGATAGAAAGTCATTCATCTATGAAAAAAACCATCTCTATACATATCAGACTGTACTTTCTTTTAATGATCCTTGCTGCCGCCATACCCCGGTGTTCAGCCGCGAACTCAAACAGCTCGTCTCACGGCCCCTTTTTTATCCAGGTCCATTTTACCAGCCCCCTTTCGTCCCTTAGTGCCGCTGCTGTTGAAGATATTCTCCATGGCAGGATAAAAAACTTCAAACAGCTGGGAGGCCCCAACAGAAGAATTTCCCTCTATGCAGACAGTTCAATTTATGAGCGGCTGCTGAAAAAATATCCCGGACTTCGCGCGCGGCAGGCAAATTTTAATTCAAACCGCAAACTTGCCGCAAACAGATCCTTCCTTGGTATAAGCGGAATTCCGGGATTAAAACCCCATTTTAAAATTATGTATGTTGATAACAGTCTCCCCTGGGGCCGCTTGCAAAAAGAGTATACCCTGCTAAAAAACAGTACCTATCCCCTTATGCTGAAGGGACTGCCTCCCTGGGAAGAAAATAAAGCGCTTACTATTGTACAAACCGGGGTGACGGCCCTGACCAGGCATTTTGTCAAAGCTGTTGATAAAGCTGTGGCAGGTGGAGGCGACCCGCTCTACCCCATCCGTTTCACCGGGGCCATAACCCGGCAAGCGGATATCGCCATGACCTCAAATGAAGTATCGTTTAAGTCACCCTGCCCCTACCGCGGACAAACGCTCCGCTTCTGCTCCCCGGATAAATATTTCACCCTGCTCACGAAATCAGGTTTTACCCTCATTGAACTCACGGGGAATCATAATAATGATTTTGGAACTGTTTACAATAACCGGTCCATTGATATGCTGGAAAAAAATTCCATGGCCTGGTTCGGCGGCGGGCGGAACAGGGCAGACGCCGAAGCGGTCCGCTTTATTAAAAAGAAATCCCTTACCATAGGCTTTACCGGGTTTAACGAATACGGCCCTTCCATCGCCTGGGCAACGAGAACAAAACCCGGCGCGGCTCGTCTTTCCAAAAAGCTCTTTGCCGCATCCGTAAAGCAAGCCGTAAAAAAAGCACCTATTGTCTTTGTAACCCTCCAATCGGGAAACGAAACCAATCCCCGCCCTTCAAAAAGCCAGGTTCGCTATTTTCACCGGGCAGTAAACCTGGGGGCAACGATCATTGTTTCGTCATCATCTCACCGGGTCATGGGGCTGGAATTTTACAAAGGAAAACTCATCTCCTACGGCCTGGGCAATTTTCTCTTTGACCAGATGCATACCATCCATTACCGCAGAGGGCTCATTGCCCGGCACCACTTTTACGGAACAAACCACATTAGCACGGAATTCATCCCCTACATTATTCATAACCATTCCCAGCCACGGCTCCTGCACGGGAAGCAGGCGCGGGATTTGATGAGAGAGGTTTTCCGGCATAGCCGGGGGTACGTCTGGGGAAGGTGATCGGTGATCGGTGATCGGGAAAGAGGCTCGTAGAGACGTTGCAAGCAACGTCTCTAAAAACCGTACTTGAGCCTTTCTCCTTTTACCTTTTCCCTGTCTTGAATCGACGGAACAGGATCAGCATCAATGGGAAAAACATTGTTGCCAGGGTGCTTAATAATCCCGAAATGATACTGGCAGCCGACGCGTAGGGACCGGCTGCGTTGGCGGAAGAGCCGCAGGAAAAGCCGGATGAAGATTCCGCGGAAGAATCGCCGGAATTAGCGGAGTCTTCGGAACCGGAACTTCCGGCGGAGCTGTCGGTGTGGTTAACCAGGTAGGAATTGACCTCATCAACCCACTTCCAGGTAGTGCCTTCCCCTTCTTTGTTTGCCGTCTTAAAATCGAGAACCGCCTGGTGCTCGCTGTCGATTACGATGGTGTTGCTCGAAGGACGCATAACCGGCAAGAGATGAGGAAAATCGGAACCCGTGAGCGTGAGGCGAATGCGGTGTCCTTTTTTAAAGACATTGCACGTAGGCCAGAGCTCAACCCTGTACTGGTACAGATCTCCTTCTTTAATAAGTTTCGGCTCTTTGTCGGGGCGGTTATAAAAAGGATCAAAGGCCGTATAGGACGGATCAACAGCGTGCTCTGTAAGCGTCTCCGGTTCGTTGGGATCATAAGGACGATGAGAGGCGCGCAGCCATCCGGAAGTAATATTCCGGGCACGGCCTTCGGGCTGTACATCATCAAGGGCTGCGACCCACTGAACATCCTGCTCATTCATCATGTCCAGGAAGAGATTCGTGTCAATACCAAGAATATCTTTTATGAATTCGGTCATGGAATCGACTCCCTGCTGGGTCAACGGCTGGGTGAACTCGGTCCGTGCCCAGAAGGTAAGCGTCAACGGACCAACGATTTCAACATCCTCTTCAAGGGCTTCGGTTGTAAAGGTTGGAATTTTCCAGTCGTCCAGGCGCTCATCTTCATAAGGGAGATATTTGTCCAGGTCTACCCCAAGATGTAATTTCGATATTTGCCCCGGAAGCGTTGGTATTCCCAGCATCCATATAACGTCCGTACGGGACGTTAGCCCGTGAATACCCAGGGGCGATACCGTATGATCCATTACCGGGTTCTCCGGGCTCAGATCGTACTCATTCAGGGTCTCTACCAGGGAATAGAGCTGGTTGCTGCTTCTCCCGGTAAACCAGTCATCTTCTATGGGCTCGGCTTCCTGTTTGGAAAGATAATACCGTTTCGACTCAACCCTGCTTTCCGGAAGAGGCCATGACTTTTCCGCCCGCCACCTGCCGTCTCCCATTACCTGCATTACCACGGGAAAATCGGTCATAAAGGCATCTTCATTGCCCCGCAGTTTCCATTCGAACCAGCGCGCGGGAAGACTCATGAGTTCAATTGCCGGCATGCCAATGCCGAGAGACGCGCCTGAATGATACCATTCTCCAATGATCAGTGCTTTGTTTGAATCGCTATGATTTTTAAAGCCATACTCGTACTGGTTGAGCGCTCCTCTGAGACAGATATCAAACCAGCCCGCGTTCATAAACACGGGGAGCTTCGACGGAAAGACCCGGTCTCCCTCGGGAAAACCCCAGCCCCCTGCCGGTTTCTCGGGCCAGTAGCTCATTGGAGATCTCCGGTCGTACCACTCCGAATCGAAGCGCCGTTCGTAATCGCTTATCCAGTCAACATAGGTTGGTACATTGGCCAGGTGCTCCAGGGTTGTGGCAACGGCCTCTCCTATATCCTCGTATGTGGGGCTTAAATTTTCTTCTCCGCTATAGAGCATTGACGGCATGAGCGACAGGGCATCTACTGCCACCAGTAAATAGAGAGGAAGTGACAGGCCTACATTCCCGCCGTGGGACATGAGATCCTTATAAATATCGGAACAGGGAGAGAGCGGGAAGATAGCTTTTAAATGATCCGGTTCTCCGCTTTCGTTTACATCCACCAGCCCCGAAACCAGGAGCTCGTTTATGCCCATATAGGAATATCCTATCATCCCTACTTTTCCGTTTGACCATTCCTGCTCAGGGACCCAGTCATCAATTATATATTTTGTATCATACTGCTCTACCAGGTCCGCGATACACCATTCTCCTGCGGAAGATCCTGTTCCCCTGTTATCGACCACTACATAGGTATACCCATACAGAACCAGGGGGATAAAATTTATCATGGATGTTACCCTGTTATAAATAGTACAGGTTAGAATGGTTTCTCCTTTCTTTTCAAAAGAACTGAGGGGCCGGATTACCGTTGCCCAGAGATCCTGATCCTCGTCGCTGTAAGGGTTTTTCTCTTTTGGTACTGTTATTCGCACATTGAGTTCTACCTGAACTCCTGCGGCTCCTGCTTTTTCCAGGGCCTCTTCGATCTTTTGCGCTTCGCTCTGAGGCAAAACGCCTTCCCCGCTGCTTTCGGCTGCTGCGTATTCCCCGCTAATCCCAAGAACAAGGCATGCCAGGGCCGCCAGTAGACCTATTTTTGTTTTTTTGATCATTTCGTCAGTCTCCAAATGTATTTTTTTGTAAAAATTCCCGCCAATGGAGATGTATGAACGACAATTAACCCTATTCAGTACGATTATCGCCCCGGCCCCCACCGGAGACATACTTCCATTGGCACAAAACTTTGTTTATATTTATTTTTATACGCAGGTCTATCATATGAACGTTGTTTTGTCAATAGAATACTGGCCGGACGGTCGGAAAAATGCGGGTAATGTTTGATTTTCAATGATCTGGCCTGGCCCCACTGAGAAGGGAAAAATACAGAAGAAACTGTGGTTATACCGGGGGCAATTTTGCAAAGTTTCTCCAGGCAAGGGTTTGGTTCTGAGAGACGTTGCAGTGCAACGCCTTTACTGGCTGGTTTCAGGCCGGGGCTATAAAGATTCTGAGGAGGGATGCGACTCCTGCGAGGGGATTGGTACGGCGCGCCGTGCCCGTACGCGGTGTTTATTTGGGGTTTAACCCCTCTGGGGTGGAGTCATGTAGCTCGGGGTTTCAACCCCGTGGACAGAGCAGAGCCCTTTCTTAAGAGAAGTTTAAAAAAATAAAAAAGGAATCTATATGAATATTTTCGACAACATAATATCGGAAGTACGAAGCTATATCACACTAAAAGAAAAAACCGGGGAAACAAAAGTCCTTGATCTTTCCCAAACGGAGCCACTGCCGCAGTATGACAAAAAAGATATCGTCTTTAAAAATGATATGGCCCTGGAGCTGGGCGGTCCTGCAACAGAGTCGGTCTCTCTCCTGCTCTCTACGCGGGATTGTTCCCTGGTGAATAACAACAGGGTGATTCTTATTGGCAAAGACATCCCGGAAACCGGGGAAAAGTCTCTTCCCTTTGGAATGCTAATACTTGCGGGAATAGAAGACTGTAATGAAGAAAATTACTTTGACCGTTACCAGGAAATGGAACTGGCTCCTTATGATATTCGCGTTAAAGGCTACATGATGAAAGCGGCAGCGCAGCACCTGGGATTATGGAGCAGGATCAGTAAAGAAGCAATAGAAAAGGGGTTCTCTTTTTCAGTGCTTGCCCATCTTCTTATGGAGCAACTCAGAAAAATTGATTATATTAAATCGGTAGAAATAATTTTTACAACCTCGTCCGTTGAAGATGTACGAGCCCTAAAGGCTATCGGAGAAAGAGCGGAGCAGTATACCGGGGCTTTAAGAAAAATGACAGAGGAACTCTCCTTCGACTGCCCGGAATGCGACTACCAGGACATATGCGACGAAGTAGGAGAGCTCAGGGCCATGCGGGAAAAGGCTTCCCGCTCGAAAGTCAAAATATAATATAAATAATTTTATATTATATTTTAGATGTTATGATTTATATATTATGATTTATACAGCATATGTTGTATATCTAACACATGCATTAAATTTTTAATATGAATAATTTGATATATTAATTTATCGCGTTTATTTTTGAGGCAATAATTTTTATACTCTAATTTATTGAACAAATTTTTGTTATCATTTTTTTTATAATAAAATTTTTATAAATTTATTATTATAAGAATTATTGGTTATTAATTTTATCACATATAATATTTTATATAAAATATTATATGTTGCTTTGAATCTAACTAAAAATTTCAAACTAAAAAAAGAGGTTCATGCCATGAACAAAACTCCGGACTCCCCTGTTATCATATCCGTCTGCGGAAAAGGCGGCGTTGGCAAAACCAGCATTAGCGCGCTTCTTACCAGGCTTCTGGCCGAAAAGACCGGAAACAAGGTACTGGCTATTGACGCCGATCCGGCCACGGGTCTTTCCCGGGCGCTGGATATCCCGGTATATAAAACCGTTGATGAGATCCGTTCCCACCTTATTAAGGGGCTTAAAAGCGGCAAGTCTATTAATAAAAAAGAGCTCAGCGCTCATCTCGATTACGAGGTCTTTGACTCGCTTGCCGAAAGGGAAAACCTTGCCTTCCTGGCAATAGGCAGGCCCGAAACTGAAGGCTGTTACTGCCAGGTAAATGAACTGCTCAAAGATATCATCAAAGACCTGGCGAATAATTTCGACTATGTAATAATCGATGCCGAAGCCGGAATAGAACAGGTAAACAGAAGAGTCCTGGAAATGGTCACCCACCTGCTCCTGGTATCCGACATTTCGGCCAAAGGAAGGAATGTTGTTCATACCATTGAAGAAGTGGCAAAAAAAGTCATCTCCTTTGAAAAAGCCGGAGTCATTTTCAACCGGGTCTCAAAAGAAGAAGTTGAACAGGTCCTGCCGGGCATGGCAATACCCGTTTTAGGATGGATGCCCGAAGACAAGGCTATCAGGCAATTTGATATGGAAGAAAGAAGTTTTTTTGAAATGGACTCCTGCCCGGCACGGGAATCTCTATCTCGTGCAATAGAACCCTTTGTTAAATAACCTTGACAAAAGATTTCGTTTTTGTAGAATACCAAAATGAAAGAACAAAATAACAACAAATCATTTTTCAAAAAACACCCCAAAAAAATCCTGTTTTTAGGAACTCCCCTTTTTATGATTATTCTCATCTTAGCCGGGATCCTGGGTTATTTTTTAATTGAACGCCGGGCTATAATAGTTGAAATGATCCCGGTTGATATTAATAACGACGGCACTGATGAGCTTATTGTCGCGTATGAAGCTCCATATATTTTCAATTCCCAACCGGGATCAATTGTTGAGGCCCATGATTTAAAAAATGATGCTGTTCTCTGGAAAACAACCACAGACCCTGTTTATTCGAATTATTTTAAACCGGAGATGAAACAAAACAGTATTAATTCCGGTAAAAACCTGTTCCTCTTCACAAGCGTCCAATCCCCGGATGAATGGGCCGGGCCCGAGCATAATATGATTCTGGATGTGCGGACTATTTCATTGCAAGCTTTATCCCTGGAAAACGGTTCCCCGGTGTGGCAGTATACTTTTGAAAAGGAATTTGTAAAAATTAAAACGGATATATTCCTTCATAAAGGAAAACTTATTTCCGTTATGAAAAAAAGAAAAAAAGAGAGTTCCGATTCAAATGGTTTTTTATTTATTTTTGATGAAAAAACCGGGAAACGTCTTCTTAAACAACAGCTCTCCTTCAGCTCGTCAAACAGCCTTTTACATGCTCCTTTTATGATAAAAGATGACCTGGTAATTCACACCTTCGAAGATATCACCCTGGCTAATATTTTGACAAATAAAATATCTGTTATTCCCCTTGGAAACAGTAGATATAACTACGGGCTACTCCAGGAAAAAAACCGGTATATTTTTACGAAAGCTTCCGGAGGTTTGCAGCTCTTTGAGCTTGATATTGAGAAAAAAAACAGCCGCCCGCTGATCATAAATGGAAAACCGGCTTCCATTATGGAACATACCGATTCACATCCTATGAATTGCGAAAAATTGTACCTGGCTTCTTTTGAGGAAGATAAACGTTTTACCGTGACCCTTCCAAAATCATTCTGTCTTTTTACTCCCTACTCTATATTTGAAAACAATGACAGCGATTATATTCCTCTTTTTCTATATCATATTAATTACCAAAAAGATGGTAAGGGATTCTCTACCGACAACAGCACCAAGCGGCTTTGTATCCTTCATGAAAACAAAAAAATTACCTGGGAAAGTAAAGATATTATTCAATATGGTTATGTTGCCATGCTTAACCCCAATATGTTTTTCAAAAACGGCTTATATCCCATAACTATTGGAGTTGAAGTCGACAAAGATCAGCCCCGGAGTAAAAACCGGTTTTTTCTGGCTATTTTAGATGGGAAAAACGGAACCTTTAAAGGAGTATACGACCTGGGGAAAGACCGGAGCTCTCACTTCAGTTGGTACAAGCTAATCAACAAGCCCAGCCTCATGAAAAACAATATTCTGTATGGAGCTCTTGAAAATGAATTCTGGGCCATTGATCTTAAAACCATGAAAAACGCCTACCCCGATTCAAAAGCGGTCTCCCTGCCCTCTTCCCCGGGTGAATTGGAAAAAGTCGTTGGAAAAAAACTTCCGTGAAACCAGGAAAAATAACGTATGTGAATACGTTATTCAGGCTCGCCTAAATCAAAATGTTCGCTGCCGTCTTTTTCCCGGTAACAGATCCTGTCGCGGCCGGTCTTTTTTGCCCGGTACATTAATTTATCCGCTTCGTCGAAAAATTCATCAACAGTAAGATGATTCTCGTTATCGTACTTCAGAAGCCCGATGCTAACGGTAATTGAAAAGGTACTCTTCGCGCTGTCGAAAGAGAGCGCCTTTATATCATTTCGAATACGGCGGGCGACCATTCTGCTAACATCGATATCTGCATTTGGGAGGATTACGCAGAGCTCTTCTCCTCCGTAACGAAGAGGGATATCGGTATTACGGATAGCATCCATAATGGCACGGCCAACTACAGTCAATACCTGGTCTCCCTTCTTATGCCCGTAGCTGTCATTGATATCTTTAAAATGATCAATATCAATAAATAAAAGAGAAAGTTCATCCAGATTTTTTCTTTCAACAAGATTAATATATTGCGCAAGAGATGTTTTGCCGAAACGCCGCATGTACAAGCCCGTTAATTCATCGTGCGTGGCTTTCATAAAAAGCCCTTTAACATCAATAATATGCTTCACCACCAGGTCGAGCTGGCGTTTATAATAATTCCCCAGGATCTCAATCTCATCAAGCGCGAGCTCCCTGTCCATGAACATAAAAAGAAACGAAATATATTCATCGGTCTTTTCCATGATGGGAATAGTATAAACCCGTTTGATATCAAGTTCCAGGAGCAGGCTTTTACTTTTACTGCGGTTATCTATCATATCGCTAAAAATATTTTCCAGTTCATGACCCGTATATGAACAAATAGAGACCGTGTTAAACAATTCATCATGCTCCCCCACCGCCTTTTTCCGGCTCCCTTCAAAAAGATTCTTAAAATTCTTTATGATAGATTTAGGGTTGATATCAATCTCATTAATGAGCAGCATCTTTTCCAGGTTCCGGTCAATGGAATAGGCCAGTTCAACAAACTGTTTAAACCCGGTATCGAAAACAAAAACGCTCAATATTTTCGCGTAAAATATTTCTTTTAACCGGGAAGCAATCCCCTGAAGAGGTCCAATAAAATCGCCGTCAACAACACTGGCAATCTGTTCTATTAAAGCGTAATCCGCGTCCATTACCGGGTGGGCATGAAATTCCTGAGCTTTTTGTTTATTTTCTTTAAATTCTCTTATTTTTCTCGATTCTTTTGATTCATCCATACTATATAAAATAATACAAAAATCAAGGAATGTCAAGTGCTAATAAACAACAGAATTAACCTTGACGGATTATACTCATACATGCGATATTCATACCAATACAAACATGGAGGATACGTACATCAATAAAAATAACACCGCGTCAAAACTCTCCGTTCCCATGAAACTCGGCTATGGAGCCGGAGACTTTGCAATAAACCTGTCAATAGGGATGGCATCATTTTACCTGCTCTATTATTTCACCGATGTCTTTGCCATCGGATCATTCGCGGCAGGAATAATCATCTTTTCAACAAAGATAGCACAATCAATAATGAGCCCTGCTGTTGGAACAATGTCGGATCGTACAAATACCCGGTGGGGGAAAAAACGGCCCTATCTTTTATTCTTCTCATTCCCCTTAGGAATGCTTCTTACGCTGCTTTTCTTTTCTCCTCCAATAGATGGAGTTTTACGCATTATTTACTGTGCTCTTATTCTGCTTCTCTACTTTTTAACATTGAGCTTTATAATCGTCCCGTATATGTCATTAGCCGCGGTATTAACCCAAAACACAGATGAACGCTCCAGTATTTCCGGATACAGAATGATATTCGCTGTATTGGGCACCTTTATTGCTGCCGGTCTAACAAGTAAAATTGTTGCTCTTTTTTCTTCCGAGGCTGCCGGTTTCAGAACAATTGTGTTCATATATGGCCTGGTTGTAGTTTTTGTTTTATTGCTTACTTTTATGTCGGTAAAAGAAAAATCCGGCCCTCTAAAAGCTTCCGTGGAAAAGCAGTCCTTTAAAAAAAATATAAAAATCCTCTTAGCGAACAAACCATTTCTTATTCTTGCCACAGCAACGTTTCTTATTGCCACGGCAGTGAATATCCTTGGAACAGTAGCGATTTTTTATGTAAAATACAATCTTAACGCTCAGGGCCTGCTTCCATACGCCCTGCTTTCTCTTCTTCTGGCGGCAGCGCTTGCCAGTCCTGTGTTTGTTTATATTTCCAATAAGAAGAGCAAAAAGTTCGCCTTTACTTCCGGGATGTTAATCTTATGCGTGTCTCTAACCCTGGTATATTTTTTTGGTGAGATAGATCCAAAACTGACAATTGTCTTTTTTACTCTTGCCGGGATTGGGATGTCCACCATGTATTTATGCCCCTGGTCCATGGTTCCCGATACAGTGGAATACACAAAATGGAAAACCGGTCTTAATAAAGAAGGAATGCTTTACGGCTGGTTCATGGTATTCTTTAATTTAAGCGGCGCATTCGCGCGCCTCACTCCCGGAGTACTGCTCGATTTTTGCGGGTACATTCCCAACACAGAGCAGAGCGATACGGCATTACTGGGTATCCGCTTACTGGCTTCATTAATCCCCGCGTTCCTGATCCTTGCGGGAATAGCTGTACTCAAATTTTATCCGATTGACAGTAAAATGCACAAAGCTATGATTGATGATATTATTATAAATGCTCCATCCACCGCAGGGGACGCTCCCCTCGCAGGGGGCAGTGGAGTGGTAGATAAATAAGGAAACCAATATTTATGCAAAAACAAATTGATACTATCCAAACAGAAGAAAGCTGCGCGGTTCCTTTCATTAAAAAAACCGGTATTTCAATAGAAAGAGGCCAGGGAGTCTATGCCTGGGATGAGGGCGGTAAAAAATATATGGATCTTACCTCGGGATGGGGAGTGACCAGCATTGGTCACGCGAATCCTGTTATTACAGAAGCGCTCTTAAACCAGAGCAAAAAGATCATGCAAAATCCCGATTCGGGAATGACCTACTCCCCCGCCAGGGCTCAATTGCTCAATTTATTAAAAGTTATCTTCCCTGAAAATTTAACCAGGATATTTTTTGCAAGCAGCGGCGCCGAAGCCAATGACGCCGTAATAAAACTGGCTCGAAAAGTTTCCGGGAAAAAAAATGTTATTTCAACGAAAGGGAGCTTTCACGGAAGGACTATCAGCACTGCTTCGGCAACCGGGCAAAAAAAGCACCGGGATAAATATAATCCCCTTATGCCGTATTATAATTTTATTCCCTTTAACGATATTAATGCTCTCTCGCAAGCGATTACCGACGATACTGCCGCTGTTATTCTTGAGCCCATACAGGGGGAAGGAGGGATTATTGTTCCTTCAGATGATTATCTTATAGAGGTTTCAAAGCTCTGCGTAAAGAAGAATGTCTTTCTTATTATTGATGAGATCCAGACAGGGTTTTATCGGACTGGTCCTCTTTTTGCTTCCGGCATTGAAGGCGTAAAAATCGATTTTTTAACAATGGCAAAAGGTATCGCGGGCGGGTTTCCCTTTGGTGCCTTTGCCATGACCGAAGAGATCGCGCAACAGGTTGCCTATGGCGACCACGGCGGCACTTACTGCGGAAACCCTCTTGGCTGCGCTGTCGCCTATTCCGTTGTCAGTTACCTCCTTGAACACAACATAGAAGAGAATGTAAAACGTGTTGGCGCTGCTGCCCGGGAAAAATTAAACTCCTGGAAACAGGAATTCCCGGAACTCATTTCCGATGTCCGGGGAAGAGGGCTTCTTCTGGTTCTTGAATTCGCGGGTGAAAATTCCGCCGCTGAAATTGCCGGTATTGCCCTGGAGATGGGTCTCATTTGCAATGTTAACCAGGGGAAAAATATACGGATCTTTCCTGCTTTGACTATTACGGAGGAAGAGATGGATGAAGGTCTGGGTATATTGAAGAAGGCTGTTGAGAGCTTTGTTTCTTAAGAAACTACTCTTTAAGCAGGACCGGTTTCCGGGGACCTTACCCGGAGCCTACACCTTGAAAGCGACGTGACGTCACGTCGCTTTCAGAAAGAATCTTCGGCTGATTCTCTCCGGAACCTGTACAGAAACAGACCCCGGCTCAACCCCTTTTATCGACCATACCATTTTCAAGGAGCTGGAAATCCGCTACAAAAACTCCCCGGAGCTTGAACAGATCGACTCCCCGTCCCGGGTGTCCGATCTGACACAGATACTTATCGGTGATTACCTTCCCCCTGCCGGGTCCGCACTCTCAAGAAACTCTTTTTGAATAGAGCCGTCTTCATCATAACGAGGGGCTGGAAGCCCCACGTTATGAGAAAACCCATCACCCTGGTGAACTTATTTATAAACAGAGCCTGTTCCCGGAAGATGTTATCCGGGGTTTTGCTCTGTTGCCCTATGGGGTTAAAACCCCGGGCTGATATGGGCTCATTTCCAAAAATTCTTGCGCCCCCTCTGGGGGTTGGGGGGCCGATGGAAACAGACCC
>JAAENB010000979.1 GCA_024224995.1 bacterium
ATGATCAAAGGCAATGGCAATATCGGTTTTTCCGTCACCATTAAAATCTTTAACGAGCATGTTTTTTTCATCAGTACACATCTTACCCCAGGGAGTAATCTGTTCCGGTTTAACCTGCCAGGTACCGTCACCGTTGGAAATCAAAGTTCGTACATGGAGTAAGTTATCTTGATAATGATCAAAGGCAAAGACAATGTCTTTTTTCCCATCACCATTAAAATCATCAATTAGTATATTTTTCTCATCAGTACACATTAAGCCCCAGGGGATAGTCTGTTCTTTTTTTGCCTGCCATGTGCCGTCACTGTTTGACAGTAAGGTTTGTACGTGAAGTAAGTTATCTTCAAAATGATCAAAAACGATGACAAGATCAGTTCTTCCGTCACCATTAAAATCATCGGTAAACATTTTTCTGTCCTGTCCCGGTTTAAAGGCGACATTTGTTGACACTACGTCAACGTTTGCCATACCAAAGTTGAGATTGTTTGTATGTCCGGAATAGGCCATCCAGAAAGTGCCGTCGTCATTAGGGCCTTGAGTTTCTCCCCAGCTGTTTTTACAAAGCCAGGCGTTTCTGTCATCGTCCCATCCAATTATGAGGATAGCATGACCGCCATTACGAATACCGCTGGTTTGTGTGTAAACCTCTCCGGCTGCACCGGTACTCCAGTAAGTATTAAAATCAGTGTAAAAATCGTACCGGAAGTATGTGGGGCCGTCAGACATGAGTGACATTTTCACATCGGTAATATTAGCGGTATTTACCGTATAATAACCGCTTGTCTTAAAAGGAATTCCGTTGCAGTCATCCATGTCACTGCAGGAAACACCGTTCCCGCTATAACCGGTGCATTCTTCTTTTTTAGGTAATTGGGTATACCAATATTGAAGAGATGCCATATTTCCTCCTCCACACCCGCTCATGGAGGTGTTGCATGAAACCTGCTGCTGCTCGGAAAGATCATATAATGGTCCGCCCAACATCAATATTTTTGATTCTATAGCACCCGTCGATGCGAAGGCCCAACAACTCCCGCAGCCTCCCTGGTTTTTTGCCGGGGTAACTACGCCGAGGTCATTCCAGTTAAAGGTCTGGGGAAAGGTGAAAAGGGATCGAGAGCCAGAGCTGAAACTTTTTAGTGTTTTGTCATAATCATCGGGAAGACCTTGATCTCCTGATGGGGGAATCTTATCAAATCCTTTGTCTTCATTAAGAAAACAACCGGAAAATAATAAAGTAATTGGTAATAGAATTACCAGAAATAATAAAACTGTTTTTTTCAATGCTTCCATTTTTTACTCCTTTTTTTTAATTCAGGCGGATAACATATTCCCACCTGAATAATAATATATTCTATTTTTTGCCTTACGGCAACAGAAGGGGGATGAATGCTAGCTGTGGAGGAACAAACAACAGTATTTTTTTTAAAGAGGAATGAACAACAGTATTTTTTTAACGGTTCCGCTACAGTTCAGCGGAAACGCCCATAAAAAACATCCGTCCCGGACCCGGGTTAAACGGATCGGGATTGTAGTCATCAAAAATATTTTTGCAGAGCACGTACACGGTTACGTGTTCATAAAACTCCTGCCATATTTTAGCATTTATGAGCAAGGGATTGTTTACCGGTACTGTTTCGAAATAAGCTGTTGAAAATGCCACTGACGTGTTTTCGGCAGTTGGATGCGATTTCATTACGTACATAACCTGGCCATGACTATAGGTTCCCCATAGTCCCAGACCCGTTCCCTGGTAAAAGGTTCCCCTGAGGTCCAGGGTAACCTGGTGTTCCGGAGTGAGCTCCAGCGCTTCTCCTTTGTTGACCTTTTCTTCATGCGATGAATCATGATTCCTTGCGTGGAGATAGGTATAAGAAACCAGAAGGCTGATATCGACAATATTCAATATTTTCTTTTTCTTAAAAATAAAAATATTTTCAACTCCCTGGCTTATTATCTTTTCTATGTTTACGGGCGGTTCCGATCCTCCGGCGATTTTTTCAATCCGGTCGTGTACGATGCTAATAAAATAATCGCTGCTAATTCGCAGGGTATCATCAAACAAGCAAAATTCCAGCCCCGTGTTGCCGCTGTACGACCGTTCCGGCTTTAAACGGTAATCATTGTTTACGTTTATTATTTTTGAGTATTCACTGAGCGTTGGAAATCTGGTCTTCATCGATCCTGCGGCCCTGACCCGGAGAAAGTCGGTTGGCAGGTATACAATGCCCACTACGGGATTGAACGAATCCCGGGTTCCCCGGATCATGGAATCATCCTGCGGCATATACCCCTCCGCGTAATTATACAGGCTGGTTCTTTCTGTGAAGTAGTTCATCTTCTGGGCGTCATAAGAGACTCCGGCCGTGATGCTTAATTTGTTGTCAAAAAAACTGATCTCATCTTCAAGCGCTATTGTGAAAAAACTAACGGAGATATCCAGTAGTTCACTGGCCTCACTGCCGAAATAACCGGTGAGAGCCGGAGACTCTGTCGCCGAAATGGCCCTCTCTTTTTCCACGAATGTATCGTGCCGGTAGAGCACTGCCAGGGTAAGCCGGTTCCATGAGGCGAATTTCCAGGACGGGTAAAGCCGTACGCCATATGAAACATAGTTTTTTAAGTCCTGGAAAGGCTCCCACACCACGTTTGCTGTTTGATCTTTTACGTAACTGTGATCGGTTGAGGCGTATCCTTCCTGGTGCGCGTAGCGGTTGGTGAGAAAAAGATTCAGTTTTATGTTTAGTTTTTTATAATCAAAAAAGATATAGGGCGATATGGCATAGTTATATGCTTCGGGATAAACAAACGAACGGTTCCTGAGAGCGGCTTTTTTTATGGTGGCCTGGTCTACTTCGAAAAGGGGATCACGCCAGAGCGTGTCCTGGCTCCGGTAATCGCTGAAACAACTGTGTTGGTAGGTGTTGGTTTGTTTATTATGATAATGAAACCAGCCGTACATTCCTGTTTCAATGTTTTTATTAATGGCATAGGCCGCCTTTGCTGAAAGATTATATTTCCGGTATTCCGTATGATCCCATGTTCCCGAATCACTGAGGTAGTCATCTTTCGCGGGCATTGTTACTTCCGAAAAAGTATATGGATTATTGCTGTTGTTTGGGTTGGGGTAGAGCGAATACCGGATGAGTTTGTCGAACCATCTTTTCCGGGTGGCGTAATCAAGTTTTGCCGAGGGCTTAAAGCCGCCGGAGTTGAGAATGGACCCGGTGATCCAGTAATAGAAATCTCCAATGGGCGCACCCTGGGCAATGCTGATGGCGTAATTATTATATAGTCCGTATTCCGCCGTACACCGGGCAAACAGCTCCGATGGTTTTTTTGTTATGATATTGATTGAGCCTACCGCGCCGTCCGGTCCGTACAGGGCCGAAGAGGTTCCCCGGTTTACGATTATCTCTGAGATGTTCATAACGGGGATGTTGGACAGGTCAAGGTCGGTGGAGTATACATCGGTGAGTATGATCCCGTCCACAAGAATGGCTATTTTATCCTGTTCAAAACCGCGCATCTTAACCCGCTCATGGCCTTTGGTGTGAGTTTCAACAACCAGGCCCGGCATCATTTTTAGTGAATCAGCTAAAGATTTATCGGAATGTTCTTTTATTTCTTTTTCTGTTATTACTGTGGTTGTGGCGGCTTCTTCAATGTTTGCCACAGCCCGGTCTTTTACAACGACCGAACCCAGGTTAAAAGAAGTTGTTTTTTTTGGCGGAGCTTCCCGGGCGAGAAGTAAGGGTGATATCATTAGTGTAAGGGATAGTATTATTACAATGGATGATTTTTTTGTATTGGTTTTTTTGTTCATTTATCTGTATCTCTTAAGAAACTCTTTTTAAACAGGGCCTGTTTTCCGGGAAGAGAGACGTTGCATGCAACGTCTTTACGGGTTGGTTTCCGGAGACTTGTCCCGGGTCAACACCACAGAGAGGGAATCCCAAATAAACACCGTGAGGGCACGGCACGCCGTGCCCCTACACGTACCGACTCCCCTCGCAGGGGCCGCACCCCTCGCAGGGGCCGCACCCCTCGCAGGGGCCGCACTCCTTCCCGGAATATCCATAGCCCTGGCCAGAAACCAGCCAGTAAAGGCGTTGCACTGCAACGTCTCTCAGAACCAGACCCTTGCCCGGAGCGATGCCTCTGCGGGTTGTGAGGCTGTTTGAGCTGAGCGAGTTCCGAACGTTCTGCAGAGGTATTGCTCCGGGCATAGGTTACATTCCGGGTTCATATACCTTATACTAAGACGCAACCACGATGGCGGCGCCCGGGCACAATCCCGCTTCATTTGACAGCAATAAGAAGCGGGATTATTGTCCGGGTGGAGGAAAGACATGACTAATTCCCGAGCGTAGCTAAAAAATTATATCGCCCTATAAATTATTCTTGCTATAATCGACCCATTACGATTTTGTAAAAATTCTTAAAAATATACATCCCGAAAACAGGAGACCAGATGAAACTAACTGCCAAAAAACCAACCGGTAAATTTAGAAAAACCGATACTGTAGTATTTTTCCTGAGTGAAGAATCGATAAAGAAAAAAGATAAAATTTTGCCGGCGGGATTTGAGTTTATTAGCAATATTATAGACCTTAAAAGCTTCAAAGCCAGAGCCGGAGAGACCTTCTTTCTTCCCTTTATTGATATGGAAAGTGTTATTATATGCGGAATGGGCAAAGAGGAGGCTCTAAGTGCCGAATCCTTGAGAAACGCGGGCGCAAGCATAGTTGCCCTCTGCCGGGACAAAAATATCAGCACTATAAATATTTTACCTCCTGAGGTGGAAAACCTGGAACAGGAGACAGTATTTGAAGCCCTGGCGGAAGGAGTATCTCTTGCCAATTATTCTTTTTATCAATATAAGGCAAAAGACGCTGAGGATAGAAAGCCATTGCTCCAAAAAGCCATATTCCATTCTAATGTTGAAGCGGCGTCAAAAAAGGCATCTGAAATAGAGCGAATTTCGGAAAATACACTTTTATGCAGGGATCTCATTAACCGGAACAGTGAGAGCACAACCCCGGAAGATGTAGCAGCAGAGTCCAAAAAGCTCACAGAGATTGAAGGGGTCAGTTGTACGGTTTACGGCAAAAAAGATATACAAAAAATGAATATGGGGCTGCTGCTGGCAGTAAACCGGGGAAGCAAAAAGCCGCCGCAGCTGGTAGTGCTGAAATATACGGGAGATCCAAAAAGCAAAACAACCACGGCACTGGTGGGCAAAGGAATAACCTTTGATTCGGGCGGCATGAACCTGAAACCGTCGGGCAGCATGGAGACAATGAGACTGGACATGTCCGGAGCGGCAACCGTGCTCTATACCATAAAGGCCGCAGCAGAGCTGAAGCTCAAAAAAAACATCTATGCCGTAATACCGCTTACGGAGAATATGCTCAGCAATGACGCGTTCCGGCCCGGAGATGTTTTCAAGGCCTACAACGGAACAACCGTTGAAATAGGGAACACCGATGCCGAAGGCCGTCTCATACTGGCAGACGCGCTTTCCTATACAGTGGATAAATTAAAACCCGAATATATTATTGATCTTGCCACCTTAACGGGAGCCTGTGTTGTTACTTTTGGAGAAACCGTGGCAGCCTTACTCTCGAATGATGAGGAACTGGCCGAATCTATTACAGCAGCAGGAGAAAAAACAGGAGAAAAGATCTGGCAGCTTCCCCTGTACAGTAGTTATGAAGAAAACATGAAATCCGATATTGCCGATATACGAAACATCCCAACGGAAAGAAACGCGGGGACAATAACCGCTTCAATCTTCCTTAAAAGATTCATTGGCGAAACAAAATGGGCTCATATAGACATAGCAGGCACCGCATGGTACTCAAAACCCCGGGGATACCGGCCAAAAAACGCCACGGGTTACGGAGTTCGGCTTTTAGTTGATCTTATTAAAAACCTGTCATAAAAATAAGGGCATGAGGGAGACACAAGCGCTCTCATGTCCTGAAAAACAGTACAACAGGAGACAATAAAACATAAAAAGCCCACGAATATTAGACAAAAAGATTGACTTAATATAACTTCGGTTTTATACTATTAAATAGAATACGAGAATATGGACAGTCCTTATTCTCGTAAAGTCTCATCACTACTTTTAACAATGGCAGGTGCATAAAAGAATTATGAATAGTATTCGTGTTCTCTTTGTAGATGATGACAGGATCACCAGGATAGCCATAAGCCGAGTACTTGCGAAAAAGAACCCGGCCTTTTCTTTTGATGAGGCTCATACCGGCGCTATCGCTTTAGAGAAGCTGCAGGAACATGATTATGATTGCGTCATACTTGATTACGTTCTTCCCGACAGGAACGGACTCGAAGTACTCAAAGAAATAATAAGCAAAGAAATAGAAGTTCCCGTTATTATGCTCACGGGCCAGGGAGATGAAATGACTGCCGTGCAGGCCTTAAAAGACGGCGCGTATGATTATTTGCCCAAATCAATCCTCTTTACCGGGGAATATAGTAAAATCCTTACCAGCGCCATTCTTCACGCCATAGAGCTTCATAAAACCAAAGATGCCTGCCAAACATCAATGACGGCTCTTGAGATGAGCGAAGAACGGTACCGGTCCCTGGTCCAGAATTCACCCATTCTTATACTGCGGATCTTCCCTGATGATTATACCATCTCCTTTGTCAATAACGGTTACTGTAATTACTTCAGCACAAAGGAATTAGAGGTAGTTGGAGAACTATTCCTTGAAACGATTAACACGGATCAGGAACGGCAAAAATATATTTCAGGGCTCATGGCAACCCTGAGCAAAAAAAATCCTGTAGTCTGTTTTGAAAATCATTCCACAATTGAAGAAATGGAGAAATGGCAGATATGGTCCCTCCAGGCCATTTACGATGAGAATGAAAATCTCATTGAATACCAGTGCATGGGCGAGGATATCACCATCCAAAAACTGGCGGAACGGGAATATTACAATCAAAAGATCTACCTGCAGTCGGTCCTGGACTCACAGGACCATATGATCGTTGTAACAACCAGGGATGAAATTATCCTGGGAAACAACAGTTTTTTAAGTTTTTTCGGCTATAAAACACTGAATGACTTTAACAGGAAAATCAAGTCCATAGGAGAACTTGCTGTTGAAATAGAAGACTATATCTCCAAACCGGATAACGGGAACTGGTTAAACATAGATTTTGAAAATCCGGACAATCAAAACCTGGTTGCGTTCCAACCCGAGGGACTCACCAGTCCCAGGATCTTTTCAATCAATATCAGCCTCCTTTCAGTCGACGACCAGGGATATGTTATTACTTTTACCGATGTTACGGAACTGGAACAGCGGTCCATGAAACTTGAGGAAAAAGCAAGCTATGATCCTCTTACAAAGATATTCAACAGAAGCAAATTCGACGAGCTGCTTGTTTCCGAGATTGAACGCTCTCAGCGGTACTACAACAGCCTTTCTATTATCTTTTTTGATATAGACCATTTTAAGAGAATCAATGATACCTACGGACATCAAATCGGAGATAGTGTGCTGCGCAACCTGGCCTTTCTCGTTCAGCGAAATATACGAAAAGCCGATATTTTTGCCCGCTGGGGCGGAGAAGAGTTTGTTCTGGTTCTTCCCCAGACCGAAGTAAAAGGAGCCGCAATAGTGGCGGAAAAACTACGGGTTTCGATACGGCAATTCGAGTTTGAAGAAGTGGGACAGGTTACCATCAGCTTCGGGGTCACCAGCCTCACCGACACCGACACTGCGGAAGAACTTCTCAGCCGTTCCGACAAGGCTCTGTACAAGGCAAAAGAAGCGGGCCGGGACCGGGTGATTACGATTGGGAGCTAACGGAATAAAAACTTACACAACATACACTTCTTTTAATAAATAATAGGAGCGGTTAAGGCGCTTCATCATGCTGTCATCTCCGTTAAGCATATCGGGATGATATTTCCGGGCCAGTTCACGGTATCGTTTTTGTATGATTTTTTTACCGGGATGCGTAAGCCCAAAGAACTTCAAGGCCTGGTCCAGTTCTCCTTTTTTTGATATGAAAACAACCACACCATTGAGTAGTTTTTTTAGCAGATCACTCTTTCCGAAAGAGATATTTTCGGGGTTTTCGTAAAATTCCAGAAGCGGATCGAATAAAAGAGAGCTGCCATAGTGAGAATAGACGGGAGAATGATATTGACAATAGAGGGAGCCTGCTACAGGTTCATCGCAGAATTTCCCCGGGTTTGTTTCATAATGATGACAGGTGTTATTCCCGGGTATTCGCAGAAGCCGGATCCTCATTGGGTCGAGATGTAAATAATATCCTCCGGGGCCAACCTCTTCTTTTAAGCGATAGAAGGCGTGATAGAGGGAAAAATGGATACGAAAGAGTTCCCCGTTTTCACGGGGCATACTCGTTGTCCCGGTAATATATCGCAATACTTCAATCTCCATAACCGGGACATCCTTTGGTTCCAGGAATGAAAAAAGCTGTTCTATGTCTATATCAATAAGCTCCAAAGGAATTATCCGCTAAAACAGGATAACTCCTTTATCTCTTTCAATATCAATGGAAGTACTTAACTGCCGGGAGAGTCTTTTCATAACCATAAGATTCTTTCTGGCGCTCTTGTTTTTAAGAACATAGGGCTGGAAATGTATCAGTTTATTCTTTCCCGCAATGGACTGGATCTCGATTTTTTTCAGTTTGTTGGCATCATAATAAAATCCAACCATAATGTTATCCATTTCTTTTTTGTTATAATGCCCATTGATAAAATTACCCAGGGAATAAATAACGGGTTTATTTTTATATACTTCAATGCCCTGGGGCCAGTGCGGATGATGCCCGATGATCCCATCGGCTCCGGAATTTATAATCCGCCGGGCAATTACTCTCTGGCTGCGGGTTGGAACCTGGGTTTGTTCAATTCCCCAGTGAAGGGAAACAAGTACAATATTGTCTTCTGTTTTATATTTTTTGATATCTTGCGCGATATATCTTACATTGAGAGGCGCGGTCCCCGGTTTGGAGCTTGTCGCGTAAAAAGAAGAAGGAGGCCGCTCGCAATACGCGAGAATGTATATTTCCGTATGTCCAAACTGTAATTTGGCAGGAACCCTGGCCTGCGCGAGGTTTCTCCCGGCTCCGGTATACAAAATACCCCATTTCTTTAAATTATTGATAGTATCATCCATTGCCTCTACACCATAATCCATGATATGATTATTTGAAATAGAGACCACATCGAGTTTAATCTCCCGTAAAAAGCTGGCGTTCCGGGGATCTACCTCGAAAATATAGGGCTTGTCAAATACCGGTTTTCCCCGTACCGATATGGGTGTTTCAAGATTTCCGAAGACTGTATCATATTTTTCAAGGTCTTCTTTGATCTTTTTAAAGGGATAATCCTTGCCGAATTTTATCATAAATCCTTCTGCTTCATTTGCCAGAAGAATATCGCCCACAAAGAGAATTGAGAATTTTTTCTTACCCAGGTGAATAATTTCTTTGTTCAGGGTAAATATCTCTCTTTGCAGATTGGTAACCTCATTCTGGCGAGAAAGAACCTCTTCATTCAAATCACCGATCCTGCTTTGCATGTTTACCATCTCTTTATTGCTCACACAGAAACAAACAAGAGTAAACGGTACCAGTACCAGTATCATTGCCAGTATCACTTTTCTTATGTTTATCATACTTCCTATTCTTTTCTTATTTTTTATTTTATTTTTTTTAATCATAGGATCCCCCTTGCACCCGGTTCGGGATTACTGTAACGGAAAAAACATCCACTTAATGTACCGTTTTACTTCCCGGCTTTTCATTCCGTACCCCAGGTAGTAACCATCTACCCAGATCTCAAAATGAAGATGTATATTTTCATTGTTTGCACGGGCTTCGGGCAATAACCCCGAATTCCCGGCCCAGCCAATAACCTGGCCTTTTCGAACTCTGCTTTCTTTTTTCACGGCAGGTTCTATGCGTGATAGATGATTATAGGTTGTTACCACCCCATTTTCATGATCTATCCATACCTGCCTTCCTCCAAATGACCTTTTTACAAAAGTAGCTGGATGACTCCGGTAATACTTCGACCGCTTTCTCCACTCTTCCTGGCTGGGAGGTGTGTAATTCCAGTCTGCCCGGATAATCCTGCCGCCGTCGGCCGCGTATATTGGAGTCTTTACCGTTACCGGAACAGGCTCATAAGAATCATCCGTATGATAGTAAAATATATCAATCCCCGCATGACGGCCTCCACGGTATGTTCTTGGCGCGTTGGGATAGCGGGAATCTTTCTCCGGTAAAAAACCATTTCGTACGGGGAAATGAAGACCTTTAAGCCGCTCATCATAAATATTCAGTTTGGAAGATCCAATATAGGTCTCAATCTCCGATATGGCTGCATACCCCTGGTATGTGGCGCCGGAGGGTATTAAAATCCTGAAGGCGCTGGCATCAATACCCCCCAGGTCAATTACCGCTCTTTTTTTATAGAATATCGATTTATCCAGATCCACCCTGGTGAAATTAAACCACTTATCACGATATAAAAATTGCAATATAAAATATTTTACAGTTTTATAATTATTCCTCTTTCCCGGGTATACCACGATTGAGGTCATTATCCGCTTTACTCCAAAATCGATCTCTACCCAGTGGGGATAACTGCTTTTCCTGGATACCCAGGCTGTTCCTACATTACAATCAATTGTTTTATCTCCCCGGTGGCTTTTATTTGAGGATGTACTGGTGGAATACCCTATTTTCTGGACCAAATTCTGTCCAACAGTTATATAATCAGCGTTTGTGACGGTTCGTTTTGGTACATAGTCGGTACTGAGTAATACACAAAAGAGGATTGCTGCTCCCTTGATCATAAAGGCCCCTTACGCAGTTTTTTGTTTATCTTTATTTACTTATCCGGCAGATTCTTCCACAGGAAAAAGAATTTTTACGGTTTACCCTGACACATACTCAGGTGTTCATATAGAACAAAACCCGCAACCGGGATTCCCGGCTGCGGGTTCTATTATTTCTATTACCCGTTCTACTCAGGTACTATTACAAAAGTTACTCTTCGCTGACTTGCGTCTTTTGGGTCTACTCCTGTCATTGGCCGGTCCGATCCAACTCCTTTTGATACAAGCTTTGGTGAGTCAATTCCCTGTTTTTTAAGGGATGCCTGTACACTTTTTGCTCTATCGGCTGATATTTTTTTGTTGCCGGGCTTTCTTCCTACCGGTTCTTCCGGTCCCCGTGCGTCAGTATGGCCGGTTACCTGTAATACATATCCCGAAGGCAGTTTGTCGATGATTGTTTTAAACGCCGGTGCTGCGTCTTTTGCCCATGCGTCCCATTTTTGTGAGGGTACTTTTGAGCTTTTGTAACCAAAACCGGCTACAGGAAACTTTTCCAGCTGCCCATTTGATGTGTTTACCCATGCGCTCCAGTCAATTCCCGTTGATTTTGCCATTGGCGGGTCTTTTTTGACCTCTCCACAGGCCATAGTGAAAGCTATACACGCGACGAAAAGAAATAGATACAACTTTTTCATTTAATATCTCCTCTTAAATAGATTTAGTATTGTGTTAAGAGCTGTATCCCTTACCCGGGATAGTTCTCTGATAGTTTGCTGTCTTTTATTTATCGGAAATCAGGCTTAAAAATGCAACCAAAAAAATCAATTTATACGAAAAAACCCTGAAAAAAAAACAACAAACAAACAAACAAACATATAGTGCGTTTTCCTCTTTATTCCAGCCCATACTCTTTGAGTACCCCGGGCAGTACGCTATGAACCTTCAGGTCTTTATTTCCGTATATGACTTTTCCCGCAAGCAGATCAACTACCGTTAGCTCATTTTCATAGCTTAAATACATTTTCCTGTTTTTGATTTGCTGTATCCCCACCTGGTCATAAGGAAAAAGAATTGATTGCGGATAGACCATAAAATGCTCGCTTATAACCTGTATTGCCGATAAAAATTTCCCCGCTGCCGGATCAAACAGCATAAGCGTACTTTTATCGTTATACCGTATTATTATATAATAAAGCCCGTCTTTATAAGAGACATACCCCTTTATTTTATCAAGACCGTTATATTCTGCCGGTGTTCCTTCTTTTAACAGAGTTCCTGTTTCTCCGTCAACAATTGCCAGTTTAATATCTTTATCCGGATCTTCATAATCCGATTCATTTATATTTTTCTTTTTTTCCAGTATGACCGGTATATACCGCTCCTTATACTGATAAGACACCCGGGGGACAAATCCTTCTTTCCATTCTATTTTCCAGCGTTCTTTTCCTGTTTTCAAACCTATCGCGTGAAGATTCTCCGTTTGATCTTCATAAAAAAGGATCATATTCTTATACCGGGTGCCGTAGGATGTTTCAAGCCCGGGACCTGGTTTCACTTTTACCGTACTAAGAAATTGTTCTTTCATCGTTTTTAGATCAATATTGTATAATAAATCTTTTCCTTCTGCCTGTTTTGTATAATACAATTTATTCTCTTCAATAGTCCCCATTGAAGCAGGCCGTCTGCTTGCCACCCTGGTTACGGCTCCATCTTTTTTACCGATAATATACCCGGCATTTTCCAGGGTTTTGCCCTTCTGCTTGTGTTCATATGACAGCATATAAATATGGTCTTTTGTCTGTATGGGTTCGGCTATATAACTTCTGCCCTCATAAACAATCTTTTCAAAGATCTTTTTTCCCGTTCTCCGGTCCTGCGCGATTATTCTCGTGGAAGCCCTCCCATCTTTTTGCGCGTTAAAAAAAGTATATATGCTTTGCCTGTCTCCGAAAGTGATGGAGCCTTCATGAAGTCTTTCCCCCTCTTCCGGCAATGTCCGGTTTTCCCAGAGCAATTTGCCATTTTGCAGATCAATGGCAAATTGCCGATAATCACCGATAAACAGGTTATTATAAACCAGGATATCATTCCGTATATTGTAATAATGATCCTGCCCCATTGCGTGGATTTTCAAAAAATTCTTCCGGAAATCAACTCCGGGGATGTCCGTGGTCCAGTCTTTCCCTTCTTCCGGATCTACCTGCTCTACCCTGCTCTCTTTTGTTCCGTCTTCTTTTACCGATATAACCAGCACTTTGTTATTTTCAAGCGGGATTATTTCAACAATAAGATACGGAGACTGGGTGTATATGTATATTCCGAAAAACATGATTCCATGAAATAGAACCAGTGCCAGCACGTTTTTTCCGGTAAATAATCTTTTTATCAATTGCGGCATTCCTCTGCTCCTGTTTACTCAAGCCCGTACTCTTTAAGTACCCCGGGCAGTACGTTCTTTACTTCAAGGTTTTCATCTCCATAGATGACTTTTCCCGCCAGTATATCTACTACGGTGAGTTCGTTTTCATGAACAAGATATATTTGCTTGTTTTTTACCTTCATTATAAAATCAAACTTCTCAGGAAAAAGAAGATTGGGTCCATTGACTTGAACTGCTGCTAAAAATTTTCCCTTTACGGGATCAAAAACCAGGAGCGCTCCCCCCCCGGCATAAGGGATGTTGATATAAAAATATCCGTCTTTATAAAACAGGTCATTTGGCAGAAAATCAGTGTTTCCAAGAAGAACCGGTTTTCCTGCTTTTACAAGACTTCCCGATTCACCGTCTACTACAACAAGCTTCTTATACTCTTCATCTTTTTTATTTATAGTATCTTTTTCAAGAATTAACGGAACGTATCTCTCCTTTAAACTATAAAAAGGACTATATTCGGGCTTTCGCCAGATTACTCCGGAAAGAAACCCGCTATTCATTTCATACGCATCCTGCCATTTCAAATCCCACAGTTTTTTTCCTGTTTGCAGATCTATTGCCCGCAACGTACGATGATTTTGATTTCCCCTCAGATATCCTTTGCTGTCATATTGTACACTATCATACACTAAAACATCTCCTTTATATAGCGCAGCTCCCGAATCCGGTGCCTGGAAAAAAAATGAATTGCTTTTATAATGAGCCTGTTTCTTCTGTGAATTGAGATCAATGGAATAGATGGTGTCTCCACCTCGTGTTTTAACGAAATAATAATACTTATTCCCACTGACATAACCGGCCCGGCTGTTTGCCAACTCAATATAATTTCCATTCTTTTTATTCAGAATTATTATCCGGCTATTCCGATGGTCATTCTTTTCAAATATAATATAATCTTTTGTTAACAAGGGGACACTAGCCGATCTCCCGCTCCCCTCTGCAAAATCCGTCTCCCAGAGTTTTGCTCCTGTTGCCCGGTCTTGCGCTTTAACCCGGAGTATTGAAAATTCAGCATTTTTTTTGAGTATTTCAACAAGAGTATAAACGCCCTTTGAGTCTCCGAAACAGGTGATTCCATAAAACGGCTCATCTCCCTCCGCGTATAATGAAGAGTTCTGCCAGAGAAGCTTACCGTCTTTGACATTTACGGCAAATTGATGACATTGATATTCACGGGGAGCAGAATTTAAACGCTGGTAATTATATACCAGGATATCACCTTTTATATCATAATAAATATCCAGGTCGTTTCCAAAGGTTTTCAACGAATTATAGCGATACGTAAACCCCGGTATTTCCAGCTTCCATTCCCTCCCCTTTTCAAGGTCTATCTTCTCCAGTATGGTCTTATCACCCCTTGCCTTTTCCGATAACACCAGCACCTTGTTTTTAGAAACCGGGATGACCTCTTCAATATCGTACGGTGAGAAAAACAGGTGCATTCCGTAAAACATGACCGCGTGGAATATAATCAGGATCATTACTTTTTTTCGGGTAAATAATTTACTTTTTAATAACTTTATTAGCTCTAATAGCGGCATTCTTCTTCTCCGGGTCTTTTTTCTATTTTTTCTATACACCAGAACAGCCGGACCGGTTTTGTCAAGAATGAATTTTTTTTAGGAAACCTCAAAAAAGTTTGTTACTTTTTGGGCTAAAATGATGCTCTTATTAATAGGGGCTATTGTTTTTTAGATCAAAAAAGCTATCAGCCTGATAACAGACTTTCAGGAGAATTTTTATGATTATTAAAACCACCATCAACTTTCGGGTTCCCGTTCTGGAGAAAATAAATGAAGCTGCCGTGTCGCTGGGGATTTCCCGGACAAAGATAATTATCAGGCTTCTGAAAATGGTTATGAATGAGAAAGATTTTACCGCTACTATGTGCCGGGCTGTTCGATATCAATTAGATGATCCCGATCCCGATAACTGGCATAAGTTCCATATCTCTTTCCAGGAAGACGACTACGAGTTTTTTACCGATTTACGAAAACTCCTTAAAAAGTCCGTTTCCAGTGTAGTGGCTTATGCTGTGGAAGAGTACCTGGATATTATCCTGGGGCTGGCCCCGGAAGACCCAAAAAAAAGCGATAAGTATCGCTTCCGCCATTATGTAATAAGCTCCTCTGAGGTGCATGGGGTGATATCATGGCAGCTTTTTTGGGGGCTGCCGGAAAAAACGGCTGATTTGCACCGGCACAGGCTCATTTAGTCACATTATCAGGCTGATTACTCCCGATTTGAATTTCTTCATCCATCAGCTAATTCCTTTTTCTTAGGAGGAAAGGGGCCAAAATATTGATACAGGTAAATTTTGATTTTACCGTTATAGAGTTTCCGGTTTTTATCGGCTTTTTTGCCAAAGTGTTTCTGGAAGTTCTCATGAGAAGAAAGAATAAAATATGACCAGTCTTCCAGTTCCATAAAAGTCTCACCCATGGAGCGATAGAGATCTTCCACCTCCTTGAGGTCGCTCATGCGCTCGCCATAGGGCGGGTTGCACACAATGCAGCCAAAGCGTTTTTTGGAACTGAATTCTTCAAGGGGCTTTTTTTGAAAAACAATATCATCAAGAACACCGGCAGCCTCAGCATTGTCGCAGGCTTTTTTAAAAACCCGTTTGTCGGAATCGGAGGCAAAGATCTGAAGCTCAACATCACGAACAGCCTCAAGGGCTTCATCCCGGACAGAGGACCAGATCTTTTTAGGAATAAGGGGCCAGGTTTCGGAAACAAAATCCCTGTTTATACCGGGAGCGATATTTCTCCCAATGAGCGCGGCTTCAATGGCAATGGTACCGGAGCCGCATAAAGGATCGACAAAAATACGCTCCGGTCTCCACTTGCTGAGGAGGATCAACGCGGCGGCAGCGGTTTCCCGCAGCGGGGCATCCCCTCTGTTCAGGCGGTAGCCGCGTTTATGCAGACCGGGACCGCTGGTATCAACAGAAAGAGTCGCCCGGTCTTTGAGCAGGGCGATTTCAACTTTATAAACGGGCCCGTCTTCCGTAAAAAAAGAACGATTATATTTCCGTTTCATGGCTTCAACCATGGCCTTTTTAACAATACCCTGGCAATGAGAAACGCTCATGAGTTGAGACTTAATGGCCTTGCCCGTAACATGCATTTTCCCGTTCTCGGGAATGAAATTCTCCCAGGGGACATGAAGCGCGCCCTGAAAGAGTTCTTCAAAATCCGTAGCCGGAAACTCAGCCATCTTAATGAGAAGCCTGTCGGCGGAACGAAGCCAGAGATTGCACCGGGCAATATCCCGCTCATCACCAACAAAATCGATCCTGCCGTTCTCTGTAGTAAGATCGTTAAAGCCAAGGCCTTTTAGTTCACCGGCAACAACAGACTCAAGGCCAAAGGCGGAAGTTGCAATAAGATTATATCTGGACAAATGAATACTCCTATAAAAAAAGTTTGAAGTTTAAAGTTTAAAGTAATCACCGGAATTTCTCCCAGCGACGCTGCTCTCTCAGAAGCAGCGAATTGAACTTGGGGGCCTGTTCCATGGAAACAGAAAGTCTTTCACCGGTTTCGGGGTGTACCAGGGACAATTCCACTGCCTGAAGGAAGAGTCCTTTTCCTTTGAGAATATCTCCTTCGGAGCCATAGAGCCGGTCGCCGATAATGGGAAACCCGAGAGAAACGCAATGACGGCGGAGCTGGTGAGTTCTTCCGGTACGCGGGAAGAGATCAAGCAGGGAAAGCCAGTCATTTCTTAGAGAGCGGACCGATTCAACCGGAACAAACCGGGTAAAGGCGTCACGGCCGTCAAGCGCTTCGTTAATACTCCCCTCTTGTTCAACCAGGCCTTTAACAATAGCACGATAGCGTTTTTCAACGACCCGTTCTTCAAATTGCCGGCTCAGGTTAACCAGGGCGGAACCGGTTTTAGCCGCCACCAGGAGCCCGCCCGTAGAATTGTCGAGACGGTGAACAGGACGGGGCCACTTAAGCGCGTCATGGGAGTCCGAAGGAACCAGGCTATAGGAAAGAGCGTTTTCAACAGTACGGAAGCGGTTGCCATTAACCGGGATACCTGCCGGTTTTTCAACAATAGCCAGGAACGAATCTTCATACAGGATATTGAGAACCAGGGGAAACGATTTGGGAGGATTAACGGAAGATTCAAGTAATTCCAGGCGCTGTCCCGGCCGGACCCTGATATTGCCCGATCCAATCTCCCCATCAATTAAGATCTCTCCCCGTTTCAGCGCTTTCCTGGCACCTTTCTTAGAGGCGATACAGCTAAAGGCATCAGCAGCGTATCGCTCGATCCAGATTCCATCGGCATCTTCCGGAACAGTATGTGTTTCAAGTATATTTTTCATTAGTAAGGAAGGTACTATTTTTTAACCGGTTATAAAAGAAACTTCTTTGCAACATCTCTATCGCCCATCAGTTCTTCAAGGACAAAGCCCCAGGATGTATTTTTTGCCAGGATCGCGAACGCAACAGTGCATTCATTCCTGGTTTCAATTGTACAATTGGCATTACTGCAATTCTGACAGAAGAATCTTTCAATCTGTTCCATGTTGTCCAAAAGTACTTTTAAATTCTTCACAGACATATTCGATACCTCATTCTTTTGTTCAGTCTTTGAAAAGTTACCCTTTTAGTCAAGAAAAAACTTTCCCGGACTGGACACCAACAAGAGTCACATCATCATCCATTTTTTCTCTTTCAATACCAACAAATTCCTGAACATCACGATAAATATGTTTAATAATCTCATCAATAGGATATTTTTTATTCTTTTTTATGATAGAATAGAGGCGCTCTTCTCCGTATTCATTTCCATCAGTATCATATTCTTCGTAAATACCGTCGGAGAAGAGCAATAATTTATCACCCGGTTTAAAATCTTTCACACTTCCGCTATATTTAAGATTCTTAACAAAACCGATAATTTTACCGGTTCCGCGCAAAATGTTAATTTCCTCCCCGGAAATTAGAAATTGCTCGGGATGCCCGGCAGAAACATAGTGTATCCGTTGATTCGGCAGATCAATATCGGCAATAAAGCAGCTAAAAAAGACCGACAATGACTTGTAATTTTCAATAAATTGATCATTGAGAGCTTCAACCAGGTCTGAAGGAGATTCAAATTTCATCTTCAACTTTTCATATTCACCGCTGATGACCATAGTAACGAGCGCGGCCTGGACTCCGTGCCCTGTAGCATCGGCAAGAAAGATCCTGGTATAGCCCGGGCGCATTTCAACAACATTATAGATATCGCCCCCCACATGGATCATGGGAAGGAAGAATATTGAAAAGTTTAATCCTTCAATTTCATTAATATTTTTGGGGAGAATATTCTCCTGCACTCTCCTGGCAAGAGACAGGTCTTCTTCTATTATTTTATAGGCCCGTTCAATAGAGTCATATGCTTCTTCCAGCTTAATTGTTCTCTCCCGCACCTTATCTTCCAGGTTCGCGTACAACCGGGCATTATCAATAGCAATAGCGGCATTGGAAGTAAGCATCTGGACAAGTTCAACCCGGTCCCTGGTAAAGGCGTCGGTAGTGAGTTCGTTCTCCGCGTAAAAAATAGCAGCCAGCTTTCCCTGGTTGATTATTGGAACACAGAGGATCGACTTGGAGAGATTCTTTTTGATATAGGAATCTTTGACAAAGTCACCACTGTTAGAGGCATCGTTTAAAACCAGGTTTTCTTTTGTTCTGGCAACATAATGAACAATTCCCGCGGAGAGTTCACCGTTCCCCTCAACAGGGATACTTTTAAAAACAAAGACCTCATTATTCGCGATATTTGAACTTGCCTCAATGACCAATTTTTCGTTCCACTCAAGAATAAGATAGCCCTTAGTGGCGCCGGCATTCTCCATAACCACACTGATTAATTTTTTCAATAATTTTTCAAGAACGATCTCTCCGGAAATAGCCTGTGACGATTTCAGCACAGTGGAAATATCGAGAGCCCCGGCACCATAGCCGCTCACCGGGGAGCTATGATCTATAATCCTGGTTTCTCCAATCCTGGTAACCCGCAGGATTTGCAGGTATAATTCTTCCAGCTGCCTGGTTTTAGCAAAAGCCCCCCATTTATAATAACTGTAATGAGCTTCAATCATATATGCTTTCGCGATGATCTCTTTTCCCTTTTCCAGGTAAAAACTGGCAGCCAGCTCATTGGCCAGGGCTGAGATTTGAATATATTCGTTCGACAGGGCGGCTTTGATCGCTTTGTCGTACAAATCAGCAGCGCCAGTATCATCATTCTCAATCCTGGCAATTTCTGCCAGAATAAGAACATATTTATGATAATAATTGTCAGGAGAATTATCGGCCCATTTTTTCATCATCCGCCGGTTCTTCCTGAGGATTTTCATAAACCGTTTCTTCCGGGCAAATGAAGCTTCGGCATAGAGCGCGGTAAGGGTTAAAGAATAATAAAGAGTAAAATCCGTTACATTTGTCTGGGCAAAAAGCGCGCTATAAATCTCAGAATTTACCTTCAGGCCGATCGTTTCAGCGTCCTCGTATTTACCGGCAAGGTATAATGCCTGGATCTTAAACGCGTAATAGCTATAAATATTGACCCGGTTCCCCTCGATAAACCGGACAAACTCTTCTTCTATAAAGATATCATCACTATAATCACCAAATTCTTTTGTTTCTCCCTGGAGACAGAGAACCAGTCTTTCCACAATTATAAATTCATTAATAAACTCTTCATTACCGGTCCGCCGGATAAATTCAATATATTTATCGAATTCCGTAAAGACCAGTTCAAGATTATCCCCTTTCCTGATCCGGTGCTGCAGCACTCCGGCAGCGGCAAAGGCGGCATAATTATGATCACCCGATTCAATTCCCGAGGTAATGGCATTTCGCAGGAAATCAATGGTAGTGGCGGAATGCTTGCGCCAATGGTTAATAAGGCTGCCGAATATAAATAAGAGCTTACTCCTGAGAGTGGAATTATTGAACTTTTTATTTAACGCCAGTGCCAGTTCCCCAAAGAGGTATCCCGATTCAAAGTCTCCCAGCTCATAGCCAAGAACAAACCCATATGAGATATAGGCAAATGAGGAGAGACTGGTATTCCCATAACGCAGGGACATATTAATGTGCTTCATAACAAGCATAAGCATAAGAGACTCATTCACGAAATAGGCAGAGGTGCCGGCATTAACCAGGAGGCTCATGGTTATGAGTTTCTCCGGATCGGTAATCTCGGGAGAGTTAATAAGGGAAGGAATTGTTCTCCTGCCGAGATTTATCTTTGCCCTCATAAATTCAACAACCAGCGCGGCTCTACCGGGGGACTGAGAAATATCAATCCCGAACATTTTTAATGCCTCAAGCCCGTATTCAACAGCTTTTTCGTGATTGCCAAGGTTGGTATTTAAAACAATCTTTTTATCGTAGACTCTGGCTTTTTCAACAGACCTGGCGGCTTTCCCTAATAACCGGTCGAAAAGAGAATCGGCATAATCAAAATTACCAATAAGATATTCACACTCCGCCCGTTCAAGAAAGAGCGTGTATATTAACTCATAATCGAGTTCCCAGCCCCGTTGATCCAGCAGGATCATTCCGGCGCCGAAATATTTCACTGCCGAACTATAGGCAGTGGCGTTCTTTGCCTTTCTTCCCGCCACCAGGTTCAGCCTGGCTATTTCATTCTTTTCCGGGCCAAGAATACAATCAAGACCGGCATTAAGCTGGTCGGCGATATAGAAAATTTTATCTAAAATCTGGGTTTCATCACAGTTGCTCAGTTCCAGCTTGCCAACCCGGTAATGCATGGCGCCCAGGTCTCCGCCGGGGATAAGAGAATAGACCGCTTCTCGAACTTTGTCATGAACAAACGAGTATTGGTCATCGGCGAATATAACCAGGCCCGCTACAATTGATTCCGAAAGGTCATACAGTGTTGTTTCAATGAGTTTTTCATATACATGGGTAAGGATTTCCAGGTCAAAGGTATTGCCAATGCAGGCCCCGATTTTTAAAACCTCCTGGGTATTCTCAGGCAGGTTCGTAATTTTGCCAACCATAAGCTGGATGACATTTTCAGCAACCTGCATATCTTTGACTTTACCCATATTCCATTTCCAGCCAACAGCGGGAACAAACTCCAGGAACTTCTCTTCATAGATCCTAACCAGGTACTGGTTAACAAAAAAAGGATTTCCACCGGTTTTCTGGAACAACAATTCCGCGAGAGAATATGATTCTTCTTCCGTGCATTTCAGAATTGTTGAGATAAGTTCATTACTATAAGAAAGGCTAAGAGGAAACAGGGTGATATTCGTTACCCGGTCCCTGCTTCCCTCAAGCAGGGGTGTCAGCAGGTGGGAGGCGTCAACCTCATTATCCCGGTAGGCGCCAATGAGCATGAGGAATTCACTGTCATCAGCATTGATTAAATAATCAAATAAACTGAGACTGCCGAAATCGGCCCATTGCAGGTCATCAAGAAAAATAACAAGGGGATGCTCTTCACTGGCAAAAACCCGTATAAAATCAATAAAAACCTTGCCGAACCTGTTCTGGGCCCGTTCCGAATCGAGCTCCGGGATTTCCGGTTGTTTTTCAACGATCAATTCAACTTCGGGAATCACATCCGTAATAACCCGGCCAATATTCCCCATGGCCCGCAATATTTTTTCTTTCCATATTTTCAGCCGTTCATCCCCTTCAGTGAGCATCTGGCGGATCAGGCCCTGGAAAGCGGAAATAATGGCACTATAGGGCTCATTATTCCGGAATTGATCATATTTTCCCGATATAAAATAGCCTCTTTTTTCAACAATTGGCCTGGTTATTTCACGGATCAATGAAGTTTTGCCAATACCCGGCTCTCCGGAAACAAAAACAACTTCATGCGCTCCCCTGCTTACCCGGAGAAACACATCCATTATGGCATTTAATTCTTTTGTCCTTCCCACGTGTTTGTACGGAATAATAAAACTGTCCGGGATATCCATTTCACACAGGGGAAAATCTTCTATATAACCATTGGTATTCAGTTGATCAAGACAGCGCTTCAGGTCTTCCCGCAGTCCCAGGGCATTCTGGTAGCGTTTGTCCGCGTTCTTTGAAAGAAGCTTTAAAATGATATTTGACAATACTCCGGGGATATCCTTGTCGATCATTACCAGGGGCCTGGGTTTATTCGCTATATGGGCGTAAATAATCTCCATAGGATCATGGGACTCAAAAGGAAGCTGCCCCGTGAGCAATTCATACAGGGTAATTCCCAGGGAATAGAGATCGGTCCGGTAGTCAACAGACCGGTTCATACGCCCGGTCTGTTCCGGGGACATATATACGAGAACTCCCTGGATAATGCCGGGATCATAGATATTAATGTTTTCCGAGGTTAATATTGACGATATGCCAAACCCCGTTAATTTAATAATATCATGCTTTTCATTATATAGAATGTTGGGAGGCCGAATATTTTTGTGAATAATATTATTGCGGTGTACCAGGGAGATAATATCGGCCAGCTGGATCGCGATGTTCAGGAACTCTTTGAGGTTCAGTTTCCTGGTTTCAATGACGCTCTTGAGCGAAATACCGTCGAAATCCTCCAGGACCAGGGTAATAACATCCTTATCATCCGTAAGGTATATGGGCTTGATTACCCCGTCAATATCGGCCTTCCGGATCAATTCACATTCATGCTTAAACCGGGCAATATTTGCCCTGGAAGGATAATCGGGACGTAAATCTATTAACAGAACAGCCTGATCGTTATAAATACCCCGGTAAATAACCGTATTCCGGTTCTCTTCCAGCTTTTTTACTATTTTGTATTCACCGTTTATATCCATACAGGCATAATCCCGCTCTTACCGTCAACTATCAACATAACTGCGCACATATGGCTACCTTAAAACTTTAGAGTTTCTGCATAAAGCACTTTTTTTATTTTTTTTATTATTATGATGATGATGATAAAAAATTTATCAAAAATTTATTTTTTTATTGACAGAAAACTCTATAATATTGATCTATCAACATATTTAATTTTTATCCCGCCCAATTTAAATCAAATATTATCTATTAAACCAGGAGAAAATCGCATGATACCCAGGTATTTTGTTTGTACGGTTTTCCTTTTCTCGCTATTAATATTATCATGCAATAATGTCTTTTATGATTGCAAAATCTATTCAGTTAACGGAACCACCCTGAATAATGGAGAACGTTTAAGCGAGGTAACGGTCACTCTTTCGGGAAAAGCCCGCAGGGGAAAACCAATATCCTTCTCTACCAATACAAATAATGACGGAGAATATCTTTTTGAAGAAATTCCCAATGGGACCTATACCATAACCCCTTCAAAAGAAAGTTTTGCTTTCACCCCTTCAAATAGAACCGTTACCATTGACTCAGGCGAAATTACCGTAGAAGAATTTACTGTTATAACAAATACAAAGATATGGTCTAAAACATTTGGCGGCAGCAAGGATGAGAAAGCAACTTCCATTCAACAAACCTCTGACGGAGGATTTATTATTTCGGGCTGGACAAGAACCTACACCGATGACCCGGTCGGCAACTCTGAAGCCTGGGTCATAAAATTAGATAAATCGGGCGCGTCAGAGTGGAACCAGACCTACGGAGGAGTTGCAACAGATCATTTCGACTATATCAAGCAGACACCGGACGGCGGATATATTGCTGCCGGAGATACGGGTACGCTTGTATTTAAAAACTTTTCACTCTTCTCAATCTCCAATTTTTATATTGTTAAACTTAACAGTTCCGGAGTTGCACAATGGGAAAAGACCTATGGAGGGGCAGAGGAGAATGATGAAGCAAAGGCCATTGATACAACCTCAGATGGGGGGTGTATCGTTGCTGGGTACACACGCTCCTATGGTAGCGGGGGGACCGATTTCTGGATCTTAAAGCTGGATAGCTCCGGAAGCATGGAGTGGCAGGAATTCTTTGGAGGAACAGGTGATGAAACTCCTCGGACAATACAGCAGACCCTCGATGGCGGATATATTGTAGGCGGATATACCACCTCTTTTGGAAGCGGATCGGACGATATGTGGATACTAAAGCTGGACAGTTCCGGACAGCTGGAATGGGAGTATTTGTACGGAGGAGTCCGGAGCGACAGACTATGGTCAATGCAAGAGACATCTGACGGAGGATATATTGCTGCCGGATATACCTACTCCTTTAATCCCGACGGCTCTATCTCTCCGGGAACCTATAGCAATGGGGTGATATTCAAGCTCAACGAATCGGGTACTACTGAATGGAGCCGGATTTACGAAGGAGAGACCGGAAATGACACAGTCCGTTCCATTTCCCTCTGCGCCGATGGCGGATATATTGCCTCAGGTTCCTACACCGTTCCCGGTAACGGGTTGGATGCCTGGATATTGAAGCTTGACTCCTCAGGGCTTGTACAATGGGAAAAAAAATATGGAGGTGCCGGAGCGGATGAAGCGAATTCCATTATTCAAACCAGTGACGGAGGCTATGCCCTGGGCGGGTATACAAGCTCATACAGTAACGGCGGAGAAGATTTGTGGTTATTAAAACTCGATCCCGAAGGAAATTATCAATAGAATTTTCAAAAAAAGACCCCTGCACCGGCAGTAATGTTCAAATAACTCATACCTCCCTCCCGCTCCATTGCAGCGCTATATTCTCCCCCCAGGCGGATGCCATATCTCCCGAAAAACCGGTAATCTATAAACAGTCCTCCCATAAAGACCGGTTCCAGCCCGCCGCTCACAAAGCCCGATTCTTTATATGAATTATAAGAGAAGCCAAATGAGAAAACAGGAGCAAGAGATATCACATCAAAAAACTTAAAAGAATAACCGCATTTAATGACAAACGGTATTATTAAAGCATATTCTCCATCTTTCTTCCCGGGAAACCGCAAACAACCCGATTCAAAGCCAAAAAAAAGATTCCCCACAAAGATATTTTCAATCCTCCCGCTAAGAAGAAAAGAATATCCACTGTCGTCCACGATCTCAGCAAAGTCCCACACAGGGCGAGCATATCCCCCCATAAGATAACAGGAATAGTCATAGGAGTCCAACGCAAAAAATGATTTTTCGGGAATTGGCATAGAGATAGTACTACCGGCAGTTTCCCCAATATCGACAAATCCTGCCATTTCAGGAAACACCGCAGGAATACTAAATCTTTCTGTTTCGGGAAACGTCATAGAGATAGTACTACCGGCAGTTTCCCCAATATCGACAAATTTTTTTACGATTTTATCAACTATTTCATCTCCTATGGTATCAAGAGAACCTCCGGTTTCGGAACAGGTAAAAGCAATTTTGCCCATATTAATGTCTACGACATGGATGGTGATTTCATATGAGTCCGTAACATTGACGGAACCCAGAATAACATAATCGGCCGAGACCAATTTCCCAACCTGGATGGCGCAAAATATATCAGCGCAATTCAAACCACCTTTCTGCTCTTCCATTACCGGCTCAATCATTTTCCTTTCCAGAACATCGAACTTACCGGACCGGTGTATCATAACCTCAATATTGCTTCTGGTAACCCTGGCATAGGATTCCGGAAGATTATATGCGGCAAAATCAATAATCGCTACCCGCATTTTTTCACCGGCTAGAACCTTACGCTGCAAAAAAGCAGTAAGTAGACAGATAAAAGATAAAAAAAATATCACCACAAAGGAACATGAGTTCATTTTCATAATTGTATAATCGTACTGGTTATACCGGGTGAATAAGCGTATTCGCTGAAGCATCAACCGGGGGGCGGTTTTAGGATTAATTACAGTTTCAAAATTAGAGGCAAAAAAAGCAAGTTTTTATTTTTTTAATATTAAAATTACCTAAAAACAGAACAGGCGGAAATACTCTTGACAAAACCAATTTACTTCATATAAGATCAACAGTACCATGAAATACCGGCAAACAATTCAACAAACCGTTTACGACTTCCCCGACCTGAAAACACTCATGGCCAAAGCAAGCCCTTTTCGCTCGGGCGATAAACTGGCCGGGATCGCGGCTCACAATGCCGAAGAGCTGGTTGCCGCTCAAATGATCCTTGCCGGGGTTCCGCTC
>JAAENB010000980.1 GCA_024224995.1 bacterium
AAGCAAACTGATTAACCCGGTACGGGATTTACCCAGCACCAGGCAGGCAGCCTCCAATTTTTCCAATAGTTCACGGTCGATATTTATGGTGGTGTCGATATTCATAGTCAGCTCCGGCTATTAATTTTGAGGATTAATTTACCCCCTTATTAATAAGACGAATGGGAAAGCTTTTTCATGAAAGAAAAAGTGAACTTTTTTTGTTTTTTGCAAAAAAAATGAAAAAACGGGGGAAACCAGAGCTCTAAAAAAGAGCTCTGAGGTGAAAAATGAATTGACACCGCCTCTGTTGTACAATATATTGTACAACAGAGGCAAGAAAGATGGATGCAATAAATTATTCAGAACTAAGAAAAAAACTCAAAACATATCTTGATAAAGTTTATAATGATCATGTTCCGCTGATCATTACCAGGAAAAACAATGAAAATATTGTATTGATATCATTAGATGATTACAACTCTCTTATTGAAACAAATTACCTGTTATCAAATCCGGCAAATGCAAGTCACCTGCTGAATTCACTAAAAAGTGCCGGGAGTAAAAAAGTTTTAGAAAAGGATCTGATTGAAGAATGAAAATTCTGTTCACACAGGAATCCTGGGACGATTATTTATATTGGCAGGCCAATGACAAAAAAATTCTCAAAAAAATAAATACTTTAATTAAAGATATAAAAAGAAATCCTTTTGCCGGTATAGGAAAACCCGAATCATTAAAATTCAAGCTGCAAGGCTGCTGGTCGAGAAGAATTGATCAGGAACACCGGCTTATATACAAAGTTACGGATAATGATCTATTGATAATATCATGTAGATATCATTATGAGAAGTAACCCCGATTTAAAGCATGAACACGATTGATAGGAAAGACGCACCTATCCCTTCCCCATCTTTTTTTGGTGCGGTTTTTTTGCTGATTCTGTGTTGTTTTCGTTTAGTCTGTTTCCGTGAAGTAACTGTTTAGCCCTTCTTCGCCCGGATACCCCCAAAAAATGACGAATTTCTGTGTTCCGCCGGAATCCCTCG
>JAAENB010000981.1 GCA_024224995.1 bacterium
CGGGTCGATATACCCATATTTGACGCACTCTCAAGAAACTAAATTTTGCTTGTGCGCGGGCCTGGAAGTATCCCCCTCTTCTAAATGCTGCGGAACTCCCTTCGGTCAAACAGTCCTCACATTTAGAAGAGGGGGATACTTCCAGGCCAGATGCAGCTCGCAATATTATTTAGTTTCTGACGTATTTTTTCCCCGCTCAGTGGGGTCCGCACTCTCAAGAAACCGAAATTTTCTGGACATTCGCCCCTGTTTATGCTAACTTCAAACTTGAAACTTGAAACTTGAAACTCAAAAAAGGTACAGTATGGCATTATATCAAAAAGAGATATCACTCAAGGCCGGGTTTAAGACCGCAGCCCTGGTCCGGCTGCTTGCCGCAGCTCAAATTATAGGCGGAGGCGGGTTTATACTGCTTTTTATCGTGGAACTGAACAAATACGGCACGGAATGGATGCAAAAGGTGGAAGGAGGAGAACCTGGTGCCTGGCTTGCCATAGCCGGATTTATCGGCATTCCCGTAATCCTGGTGGTTTGGCTGGGCATAGGGTTATGGCGCCTGAGCCGCCCTGCCTGGGTACTTGAAATGGCGCTGGGCGTATTGCTTGTTTTTGCTTTTGGCCTGGGCCTGCCCATAGTAATTATCCTTTCGCTCAAGTCAACGCGCTGGCTTTTTGGGATTGGGCCCGACGCGGTACTGGCAGAGATCGATGCCCTGGAGGTTGTCACTGTTCTCGAATTAGGGGAACAGTTCCGCGTGCGTCCTGATATTATTGAGACCGTGCTGGAACAGGCAATCGCCGCGGGGCTGTTTGCCGGAGCCTTTGACCGCGAAAAAGGAATACTCTATTCTGTTGATACGATTGTGTCACGAAATGATATACAGCGCTGTCCTCATTGCGGGGGCGGAACCGAGGCACTGGGCAACCTGGCAGCCTGTCCGTATTGCGGAACAGAGTTCGCGAAGCTTAGGGGGCTTGATTTTCCAATGCCGGCTCCCATTGGCCTTTCCGTAATCAGGGCTCTGGATAACCTGTTCTGCTATTGGTGGGTTTTCCTTATGGTGGTATGGATGGCTATTATAGCAAAGTATGATTTTAGTCAAATTTCAACAACCCGCCTGGTGCTGGTTTATGTTATCTGCGGCGTGCTGCCCCTTGCTCTTGCCGCGGGATATTATATAACGGGCAGAATGCTCGACGCGGGCCAAACGCGGGGCTGGGTTTTACAGGCTATACTCTTTCCCCTGGTTCTTCCATACCTGCTGCTGCGGCGGGTCCGGCTGCTTTTTGGCCTGGGACTGGGGGAGTTAAAGGAGAAATTTGATTCGACCGGAGAGCTATCCATGGACGCCTTAAGCGAGATTCCCGGCGTAAAAAAAGAGCATACCCCGGAGCTGGCTGTCTTTTTAACGGCAACGGGAAAACTGGACGGTATACTGGACTGGCATAAAAAAAGGATCTTACGCCGCTCACTGCTGCAGCACGACGGCAGAGAGAATTGTCCTCATTGCGGAGCTCCCAACCGTGTCGGAGGCTGGTGCGGCTATTGCGGAGCAGGAACCACAGCGCGAGAGAAAAAGAACAATAATGCTGATAATCGGACTGAAGAGCCATTTTCAAAAGGGATCAACAAAGGCCGGGTTCTTGCGGCGGCTTTTCTCCTGGGCCTTGTTGCTTTGTTTGTCATTTTTAGCAATAGGGATTCAAAGAATACTGATTCTTTTGAAAGCGAGTATACAGCAAATACCGATACTGTCTCTTTTGTTAAGCCCGCGGCAGGGTATACTCCTTCTCAAAAAGAAAGCTTTATAACACCTGGTATCACCCTGGCTGTTTTTTCCCGGGAGACCTTTCTTTCGGGAGAAGGGAACGGGCTTTTTGTGTGGGATCTTCAGAAGAAGGAACGGGTTCTGAGAACACCTAAAAACCGGAAGTTCGCGGGAATACGGTGGGTCGATTTTCTTAATAATGAAAAGGAATTTTTAGCAGTTCCATACTACCGGGGAATTCTCCGGGGAACAACAGGGAATTGGGCAATAAGCGAACAAATAGACCTGGACCAGGTATACAAAAAATATGAGAACGGCTTTTTTGGCCATATGGTACTCTGCCCCGACGGAACCGTTCTTATCGCCATAAAAAGCAAGTCCGCCCTGTATATACATAACCTGGGTGAAAATAAGCTGGTACAAAAAATTGAAACCGGAACGGGGCTTCTGAAACAGGTACTTTTTGATCCCCGGGGAAAGAGCGTCGCGGTTTTGCCTATCCAGGGAAACCGGCCTCTCCTGGTATGGGATATCGCAAGCGGGAAAATGATTCTTGAATGGACCGATTCAGGAAAGGGTATTTTCGGAGTCTCCCTTTCGGAAGCGGCCTTTGAGAGCTCCGGCAAGCTCCTGGCTGCTGTTGGCCTGAGTAAACTCTATTTTGTGGATGTTCCAAACGGGAAGATCCTGGGAAGCATTAAGGCAGGCTCGGCATCGGCCCCCATTTGTTTTTCCAATGACGGAACCCTCTTTGCCGTGGCAACTAACAACTCCGGAGAATTTGGTGCTGCTGTTTATACTACAAAGGAGAAAAAACTCCTGCACCGGTTTGGCGGGCATAAAAAACGAATCAAAGCCCTGGCGTTCAACAGCGACGGAAGCGTCATCGCGTCGGGAGACAGCTCCGGAGTGGTGCAGTTCAGCCCAGTGGCCCGGTAATCGGAGCCCCTGTGCCCTGGGTGACTACCGATTACCTTCCCCGACCCCTACGCCGCTTTCCCCAACCTCTTCTTCAAATACGGCTTCCAGACCTCAGGAGAATAGAACGATAAATAACGAACCTGTTTGGAGAGCCGGGAAGGGGGGGTGTTAAACAGGTCTTTCATGTGCAGGAAGAGAGAGGCCGGGTTTTCAGTTGTAATAATATCACCGTGAGCAAGCAGGATCGTGGATACGGGGATTCCGGCGAGACGCTCATAGGATTGTTTCATTTTACTTTTAAACAGAATGGGAAGGGGCAGCGTAAGAGCGCCTTTGCGGTTGATAACGGAATCGGCAGCATAGAGGATCTTGTTTTGTTCATTATGAAGCACAATATCGTGGTTGGTATGCCCGGGGATATGCCTAACCTGCCAGTCTTCGAAGAAAGGGATGGCGTCTATATCGTTCAAGAGGAAGTCGGGTTTAATAATTCGTTTAAAACAGACATTGCGGATCTTTTTGCGCTGGCGCAGGGCAACATTCACCGTCATAAAACAGTCCAGGGCATATTGAAAATAGCCGGAAAAACCGGCATACCAGCGGTCCACCAGGGAGTGGGCGGCAATGGGAATACCGAATTTTTTACGCAGGGCAACAGCCCCGCCCGAATGATCGGGATGCATATGGGACACAACAGTAAGCCGGATATCCCGGGGAGAGCGTCCGGGAATGGAACGGCAATATGACTCAACCAGGGCAGCGTCACTGGAAACACCGGGATCAATGCAGAGAAGGCCGGAATCATATTCCAGGATATGGATGGTGTTGATATACCCGTCAACCCGGTGAATCTTAAAATTTGGCGTTTCAATCGTTGTATTTATGATAGTACCTTCCTATGCTATAACGTTCTTCTGAATGCTGTTTGGCATGGGTTTTTAATAGATTATTCAACGGGTTTGACCATTTTCCAGAAGTAATCGAAAAAGTCGGTAATGGTGTCGGATAGTTTCCATTTCATGCCGTGAAAATACCAGTTGTGAATGTGTCGGTGAGTAATCATAAAGTAGAGATCGGAAAAATAACGGTTTTGGATGTCGCTGGAAACGGATTCCAGGAGTTTGGCTTTTTCCACCACTTCGTTGAGAATATCCACCTCCTGTTCCCGCCGGTACGATTTGCTTTCCATGAATTTTTTCAGGGGAACCGTAATAAAGGCGGCAATGGCAAGCTGGGGGTTTCTGTCGAAAAAATCCATGGTAACCCAGAAGAGTTTTCTGAATATTTCACGAGAGCTTTCAAGACCGGCAATATGAAGCCGCATAAGAGAACCCAGTTCCATGAGCTTTTCATCGATAATTGAAAAAAGCAGGTCTTCCTTGGAGGAGTAATATTTATAGATCGTGGCTGTACTGAGCCCGGATTCACCGGAAATATCGCGGATATTAACTTCATGAAAATCCTTTTCGGAAAAGAGCTGTAAAACCACGGGGTAAAGGCGTTTTTTGATTTTTTCAGGCGTTTCAAGCTTGTTTGTTTCCATACACTAAATATACAAAATAATGTTTTAATCGGCAACTAAAAAATGAAACAATGTTTCATTTTTTTCGCAAAAAATGAAGCGATGTTTTAGAGTGTGGACCCCGGTCTTCGGCTCCGCTCAGACACCGGATGGCCGGGAAAAATAGGTCAGAAACTGTGTCGATACCGGGGTCTGTTTTGCGAAGATGCTCCGGCCAGGGTTATGGAGATTCCGGGAAGGAGTGCGGCCCCTGC
>JAAENB010000982.1 GCA_024224995.1 bacterium
AGGCGTTGCACTGCAACGTCTCTCAGAACCAAACCCTTGCCGGAGCATCTTCGTTAAACACAACCCTCCCCGGAATCTCCATAACCCTGCCCGGAAACCAGCCAGTAAAGGCGTTGCACTGCAACGTCTCTCAGAACCAAACCCTTGCCGGAGCATCTTCGTTAAACACAACCCTCCCCGGAATCTCCATAGCCCTGCCCGGAAACCAGCCAGTAAAGGCGTTGCACTGCAACGTCTCTCAGAACCAAACCTTTCCCGGAAGTCCGTCAGTTCCTGTCAGTTTCTGACAACACCTGTCAAAAACTGACACCTATTATGAAACGCCGACACCTTCAACAGCCTCAATCCTCATAAGATCCAACTCGCTATTTTCAATAGACATAATTTCAGGACCGGGTTCAACACCGCCAGTTTTGAACCCGGAAAACATGCGGCTTAATTCCGCGGCCTGTAGAGCCAGCTCTTCGGAAGAAACAGCCAGCTGTTCCGAACCGGCGGAGGTTTCAGAGGCAAAATCAAGGACTTCGTCCATGGCAAGCTGAATAGACTCGCTGTTCTTTTTCTGGAACTCAACAACATTGATAATACTTTTGGATTTTTGTTCCAGGTCAATCATGGTATTTCTCATCCTGTTGTAATTCTTAGCCTGCTCGTCCGTAAGGCCGGTAGCATCATCGATCAATTTCGAATTGAGGCTGATAGTATCGAGAATAGCGGAATTGTCTTCTTTAAGGGTATCGACGATCATGGAACCGGCGGAAACATTTTGCTCAATTTCCGGAAGAATATTGTGAATGCGTTTAACAAAAACCGTAGTTTTGTCGGCAAGTTTACCAATTTCAGCCGCAACAACGGCAAAGCCCTGACCAGAGTCACCGGCCCTGGCAGCTTCAATATTCGCGTTCAGGGAAAGAAGATGGATCTGGTCGGAAATATCATCAATGGAGTTAACCATAGTATAAACATTTTGAGAGGACTCAACAATAGCCCCCATAACTTCAGAAGCGGCAATAACCTGTTTTTGCCCGTTATGGGTAATGGAGACCGATTCCTCACTTAATTCCTTGATAATAATCATATTTCGAGCAATGTTTTTAGACATATCTTCAAGATCAGTAATGGATTCCGCGGTAGCGGAGATCTTACGAATCTGGCTGCTGATATATTCATTTGTTTCTTTAATGGAAAGCAGGATGAGCTTAACTTCAGCCTGCATCTCACTAATATAACTCACCTGTTTCCTGGTATTGTCGCCAATAGTACCGGAAGTGGCGGCCAGTTCTTCGCTGGCCGTGGAAAGCGCCGAAGCAATATTCTGAAGATAATCAATGGTTTTGCTGGTCTTCTCAACCATAATATTAACGTTAGTAGATATATTTCCAATCTCATCGCGGGAACTAAAACGGATCCGCTGAGAAAAGTCACCAGCAGTGACATTTTGCAAAATACTTGAAATTGTATTAATGGGCCGCAGGTTTTTCCGGATTAAAACATTCAGGCCGATAAATATAACAATGGCGCCAAACAAAATCAGGGAAATAATAAGGACCGTAATGGAAAATATCCTGTCCCGGATATCGGCCGCGTCATAGGCAAGAACAACACCGCCCCAGAATTTACCCTTAAGTTCAATGGGAACATAGGCATTAACAAAATCCTTACCCGTATCCCGTTTATAGGCCGTATACTTGACCTTCCCGGGTTCAATGGTTTTGCCCAGGTAATCCCAGAACCGGTTGGTCCGGCACCCGGAAATATCAGCTTTGAGATTTCCCGTAAGTTTTTGACTGTTCCTGGAGTGATGAAAGGGAATAAAACCGTTTTTATCAATCACTACGGCAAAGCCGATAGAGGGAACCTCCAGGAAGCCGTCAACAATCCTCCGGATATTCTTTGCCAGGTTATCATCAGAGCTGTATGAAGCTAAATACCGTTTATAGCTGTCGGTGTTTCCATCGGTCTTTTTATCATCCCTGTCAAAAATTTGAATAAGATAGTCTTTATTAAACTTCCCTCTCTCGCCCGGTTTTATCCATCTTTCGGCGCACTGCTCCGGAGACAATTTTGTATATTCAAAGCTCATAAATTCATCCAGGGAATGTTTCCCTGAGTCAATTTCCTGTTCCATGAGGTCCTGAATATACGCGGCCGCGATAGTCCCGTGATCCCCGGCTCTTTTTTTATAATTATCCATAAGGTAGGACTCGGTATACCAGGAAACCGCCACAGCAGTGACCCCGGTAATTACTGCCACCAGAACAAACAATTTTAGTGTAATTTTTAACGACAAATTCTTCCTGATTTTATCCATGAGATTATACGTCCTCCGCTCTCTTGCTTATGCTATTATATAAGTCTGATTTCATGGGTAAAAGGGGTAAATTTTTTTCATGGGACAAAAAAAAAGTGCCTGAGCGGAGGCAGAGAAATAGATGATAGTATGTTTATATACGCGCAGGAACTACTTAAAAAAGCGGAAACCTATAGCCTCGTTTCAAGTAAACCTCCGGTAGTAACCAAAGAGTAACCAGCTTCTAACCGGAAACCAGGCCCCCGGCTAAAATCCCCGGCAACCAACCCGTAAAGACGTTGCACGCAACGTCTCTCTTTCCAAAAACTCTTGCGCCCCCTCCGGGGGTTGGGGGGCCGATGGAAACAGACCCCGGTATAGACACAGTTTCTTCCGTATATTTTCCCTGCGAGGGGTGCGGCCCGTGTGGGCTTCTAGAATATGTCACTAAACAGAATCAGCCAGGCAATATTAAAATAGATCACAATCCCGCCCATATCCACAAAGGTGGTAAGAAGGGGACTCGACACAACAGCCGGGTCCAGTTTCAGTTTCGTAGCGATAAGCGGAACAA
>JAAENB010000983.1 GCA_024224995.1 bacterium
GGTCATACATACATATAAATATCCTCTTATTGTATGCGTCGCTAACGTTTTGATAACTCTCTGGATATGGTCGGATTTGTTGGCGTTTGCAATGTTCCTGCAATTCCATGTGACCAGAAAGTCGCATTTGTGAAATGATTCCTCTCTCACGGTTCATTCCTAACGAGCCGAATTTATCTTGGCACGATCATTGAGTGTCATGCGCTTTTATACCGGGTTTCAATATAACTTTCAGCGGCTCCGACAAACCTGTACTGCCCTTTTTTAACCGACTCTTTCTCTTTTTCGATAAGATAATCAATAAGGCGGTCACTGTCATGAGCGAATTCTTCGGATATTTCATGCCTTACTGCTCTTATTTCATCAATAACGGGATTTTCTCTCACGATTCACTCCTCTTCCAGAAGTTCAAAAGGTGTCAGCAGGTTCGGAACATAAAGACCCACAACAAAATATGAGTATCCAGCAGCAACTTCATTTGTCACCATAAAAAATTTGTTCAAGCTCGGTAC